>NZ_JBFAQK010000039.1:0-65870 GCF_040677245.1 Streptomyces kurssanovii | reverse complement strand
CGACAGGCGCACATTTCAACAGTAGGCCGCGGGAGACCCGCACGGGCAGCGCTCTACAGCTCTTGCCCGAATGCGACCCGGCCACCCTCCCGCTGTCTTAAGGAAAGTTAAGGAAGAGCCGGGCGGGGCCGGTGAGCAGCCCGCCGGGGCTACTCGTACGTAAGGGCACAAGGAACCATCCGGCCGCCCCCGCGGCCGGGGACAGGAGCCCTTACGTGTCACGCAAGAAGACCCTCAGCGGCAAGAAGAAGCTCGCCCTCCTCGTCGGCGCGGCGGCCATGGCCGGCGGCACCGCGATTGTCATGACCGGCACAAGTCAGGCGTCCGTGGCCTGCGACGGGCTGGCCCAGGCGGTCCGCAACAACGAGAACTTCATCGCCGGGCAACGGGCCAATCCCGACGCCCAGTCGGAGGCACGGATCGCCAACCGCGAGGCGGTGATCGCGCAGATCAGGGTCCAGCAGGAGGCCGCCGGCTGCGACGCCGGAGAGGGCGGCGGCCAGGCGGCGGCTCCCCCGGCCGAACAGCCGCCGGCCGAGGCCCCGCCCGCCGACGCGGGCGAGGACCAGGGCGCGGGTGGGGACCAGGGCGCCGGTCAGGGTGACCAGGCGGGCGAGGAGGCCGGCGGTGCCGTGGGCGAGGTCGTCTGTGCCGGCTCCACCGTGACGCTCTCCGGCGAGGGTGGCGCGCCCGCCGCCTCCAGCAGCGAGTTCCCGGTCGGGACGCAGCTCAAGGTGACCAACCTGGACAACGACAAGTCCACGACCGTCGAGGTCACTTCCGTCTCCGGCAGCTGCGCGCTGCTGAACAACGCCGCATTCGAGCAGGTGCGCGAGGCGGGCAAGTTCCTCATCCGCAACGCGCGCATCGAGCGCGTCGGCTGACCCGTACCGGTCGCGCCGGATCCGAGGACGTACGCCGTAGCGGCTCCCCTTCCACTGTCCCAGGAGAGCCGTCACCGCCGGGCCGCACACCCGGCGGCGGCCACGGCGCCGTCCGTACCGCGCGGCCGCAGCGCCGCCGTAGCCGCAGGCCCCGGTAACGCCCCCGCCGGCCCTGCGGCTGCGGCCTTCATGCCGCCTACGGCGCCGTCCCGGCCAGCAGTTCCTCCGCCTCGGCGAGGATCTCCGTGAGCCGCACGCCGAAGTGGATGTCGCAGTCGTGCGCCTGCCCGGTCCGCGCGGACTCCAGCAGCGCGTCGACGGCCCTGCGGAACGAGTCGACCGGATCGCCCCAGCCCTCGGGAAGCTCCGCCCTGCCCCGCTCGCCCAGCAGGACGAGGCTCGTGCCGGCCGCCTTGCCCGGCGCGCTCAGGCCGAGGGTCACGGTGCTGGACGCCCCGGAGGCGTGCCGCAGCACCAGGTGGACGGTGTCGGCGGGACCACGGGCCGCCGACAGCGTTGTCACATCGCCGAGCACCGGGATCAGCGCCGAGAGGGCGTGCGGGCCGACGTCCCACAGGCCGCCCTTCTCGCGCCGCCAGGGCGAGGCCGCGAACGGGCTGTCGGAGCCGTCCGAGTACAGCGAACCCAGCCACTGGGCGTGCGCCGTGAACCACCCGTCCGCGGCGGCCTGTTCGGCCACCCAGGGCGCCGTGTCGGCGGCGAACCGCAGGGTGCAGAAGACCACCGACGCCACCTGGGCGTCCTGCGCGGCACGGGCGGCCGCGTGCGCCGCCGCCACGTTGGTCGCGACCGGCTTGTCCAGCAGCAGGTGGCGGCCCGCCGCGGCCGCCCTGGCGGCGAGCGGGGCCTGGACGTCCGGCGGCACGGCGAACGCGACGGCGTCGCTGACCGCGAGCAGGGCCTCGATGCCCTCGTCGCCGGTGAACGCCCCCGTGCCATGGGCATCGGCCAGCGCCGCCGCCGCCTCCGGCCGCCTCCCCCACACGCCGCTGAACACGACATCCGGATGCCCGGCGAGCGCCGGTGCCTGCGTCATCCCCGCCCACGGCCCGGCACCGAGGAGGCCGATACGCAGCGGCTGTGTCTGCTTCGTCATGCGCACCAGTGTGCACGGTCACAGAGCCGCCGGTCCGCCCGGTCCGGCGTGCGCGCACCCGTGGACACCCCTGTATACGACGTGCCGCCGCCGGCCCGTTCCCGGCAGCCGGTCAGCCGTCCCGCCTCTCGCGGCCCGGTTCCCGGCGGCCAGGACGATCACCGACCGGCGGGGATGTGTCGCGTGTCTCAGCACCTTCCCGGAAACCTTGCCGAGGACGTTCCCGGCGACGCTCCCATGACGGGTCCGCGAAACGCCCCCGGCACCGCTAGGGCACTCGTGACCAGCGACAACGCGTCCCGCCGCGCACCTCGACGCCCCCGGCCCGGGGCGCTGCCGCCCCTGCTCCGACTACGACGGAAGACGCCCCTCGCCGACCGGTCCCTGCCCTCCGGCCCGCTGCGTAACGTGGGGTTCACAAACGGGCAACGGCCGGGAAATCGCGCATTGCCAAGCTGCGCGGCATACCGCTGCACCCGCAAAGGATGAGGCCCCGTGACCTTCAAGGCTGAGTACATCTGGATCGACGGCACCGAGCCGACCGCCAAGCTTCGCTCGAAGACGAAGATCCTCAACGATGGCGCTGAGCTGCCCGTCTGGGGCTTCGACGGGTCCAGCACCAACCAGGCCAAGGGCCACGCCTCCGACCGCGTGCTCAAGCCGGTCTTCAGCTGCCCGGACCCGATCCGCGGCGGCGACGACGTCCTGGTGCTGTGCGAGGTCCTCAACACGGACATGACCCCGCACGAGTCCAACACCCGCGCCGCGCTCGCCGAGGTCTACGAGCGGTTCGCCGCTCAGGAGCCGATCTTCGGCATCGAGCAGGAGTACACCTTCTTCGACGGTGAGCGTCCCCTCGGCTTCCCGGCCGGCGGCTTCCCCGCCCCGCAGGGCGGCTACTACTGCGGTGTCGGCGCCGACGAGATCTTCGGCCGTGACGTCGTCGAGGCGCACCTGGAGAACTGCCTCAAGGCGGGTCTCGGCATCTCCGGCATCAACGCCGAGGTCATGCCCGGCCAGTGGGAGTTCCAGGTCGGCCCGCTCGCCCCGCTCGAGGTCGCCGACCAGCTGTGGGTGGCCCGTTGGCTGCTCTACCGCACCGCCGAGGACTTCAAGGTCTCCGCGACCCTGGACCCCAAGCCGGTGAAGGGCGACTGGAACGGCGCGGGCGCGCACACCAACTTCTCGACCAAGGCGATGCGCGAGGGCTACGACGCCATCATCACCGCGTGCGAGTCGCTGGGTGAGGGCTCCAAGCCCCTCGACCACGTCAAGAACTACGGCGCCGGCATCGACGACCGTCTCACCGGTCTGCACGAGACCGCCCCGTGGAACGAGTACAGCTACGGCGTCTCCGACCGTGGCGCCTCCGTCCGTATCCCGTGGCAGGTCGAGCAGGACGGCAAGGGCTACATCGAGGACCGCCGCCCGAACGCCAACGTCGACCCGTACGTGGTGACCCGCCTCCTGGTGGACACCTGCTGCGCGGCGCTGGAGAAGGCCGGCCAGGTCTGAACGCACGACGCGTGAGAAGGAGGGCGCCCGCCGGCACGGCGGGCGCCCTCCTCGCATAAGGTCGCGCCCATGCTGGAGGGGATCGACGACATCGGCTGGGCCGGTCTCGAGCACGCGTACGGGGGCGCCGAGGACGTGCCGGACATGTTGCGGGCCGCGTGTTCGCCGGACCCGGAAGGGCGGGAGCGGGGTTTCGAGGACCTGGCCTCCTCCCTGTGTCATCAGGGCTCCGTCTATGCGGCCACCGTCGCGGCCGTCCCGTTCCTGGCCGAACTGGCCCTGCACGGACCGGGCGGGCCGCTGGAGCCGCTGTGGCTGCTGCACGGGGCGGCGGACGGCCACGGCCCCGAGTACCTGGAGTGCCGCCGGGCCGTCTCCGAGGCGCTGCCGCAACTGCTGGGGCTCGCCCGGCACGCGGACCGCGAGGTGCGCCGCGCGGTGCTGTGGGTGATCGCGGCGTGCGAGGACCGTTCGCTGCCGTTGCTGCCACTGCTGCGGGCGCGGTGGGACGAGGAGGAGGACGACGAGGTACGGGCGGATCTGCTCACGGCTCTCGGTCTGCTGGAGGTGACGCCCACGGTCCGCGAGGCACGCAGCCGGAAGCTGCTGACGGAAGTGGTCGGTCCGCGCACCCGCCGTGCCGCGATCACCGACCTGCTGCGTACGGCTCCGCTCCCGCTGCCGGCGGACCTGGTGGACGCCGCCGCCGACGCCTACGGGGCGGCTCCGGACGACGAGACGCACCACCCGTGGCCCGACGGACGCTACCGCCGGCTGGAGGAGCGGCTGCTGGACGATCCGGAGGCGGCCCTGCGGGCGGCGCGCCGGGGCATGCCCCTCGCGTGGGAAATCACCCGGGCCTGGCGGGACCGCGAGCACGAGGTGCTGCCGCTGCTGACGGCGTCGGTGACGGGGGGCGACCTGTGCCGGATCGCGCGGGTCGGCGCAGAGGTGCCGGGTGGCGGGACCGCAGCGTGGCTCGTGCCCTTCCTCGTCTCCCCGGATCCCGCGGAACGCGTGGTGGCCACGTACACCGCGGTACGGCTGAGGGTGCCGGACGCACTCGGACTCGTCCTGCGGCTGATGGAGGAACTCCCGGACGAGACGGCGACGTTGCGGACGATGCCGCTCAGCGACGAGCAGGTGGTGCCCGCCGCGGTGGAGGTCTTCGGAGAAGCCGCCGAGCCGGTGGCGGCGCGGGTGGCGGCGTGCCTGCGGACCGAATGGGTGGGCGTACTGCGGCACTTCCCGCACCTCGCGGCGGACCGTGTGGACGAACTGGTGCGGCTGCTGCCCGCGTCGGCCCCGGTTCTGGGCGCACTCGGCCCCGCTGCCGGCCCACGGGCCGCGCGTGCTCTGCTCGAGGGCGCGCGCCGGGGCGACATTCCGTCGGCCCTGGCGCACGCGAAGGTGACCGGTGACGCCTCGGCTGCCGTGGGCCTCCTCCGTACGGCGCTGGAAGGACGGTCGGGCGAGGCCGTGGAGGCCGCCGGCGCGCTGGGCCCTGGCGCGGCCGCTCTCCTCCCCGCCCTGGAGCCGTACCTGCGCAGGTCGACCCGGGAGAGCCGGGCGTCGGCGGCCACGACGATCTGGCGCATCACCGGCCGCACCGACGACACCGCTCCGGTGCTGGCCCGTCAGATCGCCGCCTCCGGCGCGTACCACGCGCCGCAGCTGAGCGCTCTGCGCACCCTGACGGCCATGGGAACGCTGCCCGTCGAGGCGCGTCCAGCGGTCGAACGCATCGCCCACTCGCCACGCCGCGTCGTCCATGACCTCTTCTGCGACGGCAGCCCGTCCGGCGACGTCGCGGCCCGGGCGGCGGCACGTGAACTGCTCGCCGTCACGTGATGCCCGGCGCAGGCGCCCGGCTGTGACCGTGGCCGTGACCGTGGCCGTGACGGTGGCTGTGGCCGTGGCCGTGGCCGTGACGGTGGCTGTGGCTGTGGCTGTGGCTGTGGCCGAAACACCACTGTGGTCGCCCGGATCACGTGCCGACGTGTGAGACGGGCCTGCTGCGGGCGTGTTGCGTCTGCTTGAATAGGGGCATGGCCAGCATTCACCGGAGCATCGCGACAGGTCGCACCGACCTCGAGCCGTTCTGGCCGTCCCGGCAGCATCACGACTTCGACCGGGTGTGTTGCCGCGCGTGAGCGCGCAGGCCCTCTGAAGCCGTCTTCCCGGTTCCCGGCCGGCGCGCACGACGTACGTACGTCCGTCTCCCTCCGCGCGAAAGAGCTGACCTCTCATGGCGAACACCCGTTCCTTCTCCACTGTCGCCCAGCCCGCACAGCGTCCCTCCGACCGGCACCGGCTGCGTGCCGTCGACCGTGACGAGGTGGTCGACGTCACCGACTTCCTCCCGCCGGGCGCCACTTGGCTGCCCGCCCCGCCGCACACCCTGCCCGACCTGCCGGGACGGCCCCCGATGGTCGGCTACCTGGTGCTCGTACCGGCCGACGGGCAGCCGCGTCGCACCACCGCCCCGCAGAACGGGACGGACGGCGGTCCGGTGCTGATCGACCCGGTCCGGCGCACCGCCCATGTGGACGGTCGGGCACTGGACCTGACGTACCTCGAGTTCGAGCTGCTGGCGCATCTGGTGGCGCATCCGCAGCGGGTGCACACCCGTGACCAGTTGGTCACCACGGTGTGGGGCTACGGGCACGTGGGCGACGGCCGCACCGTCGACGTCCATGTGGCACGGCTGCGGCGCAAGCTGGGCGCCGAACACCGCCGCACGATCCAGACCGTGCGGCGGGTCGGCTACAAGTACGCCCCCTAGACGCCGGTGCGCGCCCGGTTCCTCGCGGCGGCGCCCAGCGCGATGTCGACGGCCAGGAACACCAGCAGGCTGATGCCGAGCAGCGGCACGAACCAGCCGGCCGCGGCCGTCGCCGCGGCGAGCGGCAGCAGCACGGTCACCGGCAGCTTCCGCCACGCACCGCGCGGCGCCGGCCGCCCCGCACCGAGGGTGCGTTCCTTGGTGGGCCGGCGCAGCCACCACATGCGGTAGCCCCACACGATGAGCAGGATCAGGGCGCCCATCAGGGCGGCCAGCACGAGCTGGTTGGCCAGGCCGAAGAGCACGCCCATGTGGCCGTCGATGCCGAAGCGGGTCAGCTTGGCGAGCAACGGGTAGTCGTCGAAGCGCAGTTCGTCGATGACGCGCCCGTCGGCCGGGTCGATCGCCACCGAGTCGAGGTGGACCGGGTACTGGGTGTCGGTCTCCTTGACGACATAGCCCGTGCCGTCGGACGGGAGTGTCACGGCGATCCGGCCGTCGACGCCTGCCTCGTAGGCGGTGGCCACGGCGACGTCGATGCCGATGTCCGCGCCCTGGTGCCGTGTTCCGTGTCCGGTGCCGCCGTGGCCCTCGTGCCCGTCCCCACCCGCGGTCCCGTCCTCACCAAGAGCGGCGGAGACGGCGGGGGTGGCGCCGCCGAGCCGGTCCTGCAGAGCGCCGATGTTCTCGCCCGCGTAACGGGACCACGTGAGGCCCGTGGCCGACAGCAGGACCAGGCCGGTCACGGCCCACAGTCCGACGGAGCCGTGCCAGGACAGTGTCCTGCGGCGCCCCTTCGCGCCCCGCTCGGGGAGGATCAGGGCCCGCTTCGTACGGCGTCGGCGGCCCAGCCAGAGCAGAAGCCCGCCGAGGGCGACGATCCAGAGCCAGCTCGCGGCGAGCTCGCTGTAGTTGCGGCCGACGTCACCGAGATGCAGGTCCCGGTGGAGTTCGTCGAGCCACGCGCGGAGCGGGAGCGCGCCGGAGCTGCCGTACGAGGGGAGCTCGCCCCGTATGTCCGCGGTGTACGGGTCGACGAAGACGGCGAGGGACCTGCCCTCCGCGACTCCCGGAGCGTCCATCAGCACCCGGGTGGTCACGCCCTCCTCGTACGAGGGCCACACGGCGGTGACGGTGGCGTCGGGACGGGCCTCGCGGGCGGCCTCGAGCTGGGTGCCGAGCGGCAGGTACGGGCCCGACACGGGAGCGGTGAGTTCGTCGCGGTAGACGACCTTCTCCGCCTGGAAGGACAGGGAGTACAGCAGACCGCTGACAGCGGCGACGAAGAGCAGCGGGGCGATCAGCAGCCCCGCGTAGAAGTGGAGCCGGAGCACGAGCGGTCGCAGCGCGCCCCAGGTGGAAGTGGATTCGGCCCGGCCGGTGCCGGCCTGAGGTACTGCGCCCTGGTCGGGGGCGTCAACAGACATGGCGGTCCTAAGGATTCGGTGTCGACATGGGGAAGCGGCCCCCAGGTCGGACAGCGGCTCAGGGGGCCGTGGCGCGGGGTACGGCCGGCGTCGGCGGGCCGCGGCGGACGACGGTGTGGGCCAGGACGACACCGCGGTGACGGGCGCGGACGACCGGGCGGACCACCGGACGCACCGGCTCAGGGAGCCGTACGACGCCGAGGAGCAGTCGCAGCGGGGTGAAGGCGAATGCGAACGCGGTGCCCGCGAGCCGGAAGAACGCGGCCTCACCGTGGGCGAGCCAGAGCGCGCAACCCGCGGCCGCGACCAGGTGCACGGCCGGCATGCCCGCCCCGTCGGCGAGGCCCAGGGCCGTCTCCGCCTGGTGCCCGTGGTGGTGCGCGGCGGGCCGTCCGGCGTCCGAGAAGATCAGGTGCAGGACCCCCTGCACGGCGAGCAGACCGGCGCCGATGGCACGGGTACCGCGGCGGCGCCCGGCCGCGAACCAACCCGCTGCGGCGGTCACACCCAGTGCGATCAGCAGCGCGGACGGCGGGATGTCGTGCGCAGACAGGGACGAATGCCCCATAGCGGCCAGAATGACGGCCACCGCCGCGAACAGCGCGGCCCGCAGGGCGCGCAGCGGCGACCGGGTGTCCGTCATCGACCGACATGCTGCCACCCCGGCGGCGGGTCCGGGAGAGTGACCGCGGGTACGAAGAAGTTCTTCCCGCAGCAGAACCACTGTCCTCCACGGCCTCCCCCGAGGCACAGTCGTGATCATGAGGCTTCTGATTCTGGGCGGTACGGAGTTCGCGGGGCGTGCGGTCACGGAGGCGGCCCTGGCCCGCGGATGGGACGTCACCGTCTTCCATCGCGGCAGGCATCCGGCGCCGAAGGGCGCTGCCGTGCTCCTCGGTGACCGGCTCGGCGACCTCGACGCGCTCGCCGACGGCGAATGGGACGCCGTCGTCGACACCTGGTCGGGCGCACCGTCGGCGGTCCGCCGCACGGCCCGACTGCTCGCGGGACGCGTGCGGCGCTACGTCTACATCTCCAGCTGTTCGGTGTACGTCTGGCCCCAGCCGGCCGGGTACGACGAGACGGCGCCCCTGGTGGACAGCTCCCCCGACGCCGTCGACGTGCCGTACGCCGAGGCCAAACGGGGCGGCGAACTGGCGGTCCTCGACGCCTTCGGCGACGAACGCTCCCTGCTCGTGCGCTCCGGGCTGATCCTCGGCCCGTGGGAGAACATCGGCCGGCTCCCCTGGTGGCTCGGCCGCATCGCACGCGGCGGCGACGTGCTCGCGCCGGGGCCGCGGGAGAACCCGCTGCAGTACATCGACGTCCGCGACCTCGCGGAATGGACCCTCGACGCGGTGGCCGCCGAACGTTCCGGACCGTACAACCTGGTGAGCGAGCCGGGCCACACGACGATGGGCGAACTCCTCGACGCATGCGTCACGGTGACGGGGTCCACGGCACGGCTGCGGTGGACCGACGCGGAGACGATCCTCGCGGCGGGCGTCGAACCGTGGACGGACCTGCCGGTCTGGATCCCTCCGGCGCAGGAGGCGTACGGGGCGCTGCACGGCGTGGACGTGGGCCGCGCGACGGCGACGGGTCTGCGATGCCGGCCGGTCGCGGACACGGTCCGCGACACGTGGGCGTGGCTCACGTCCCTGGGCGGTACGGCGCCGCACCGTCCGGACCGTCCACGGGTGGGGCTGGCGCCGGAGGTCGAGCAGCGCCTGCTCGCCGGCTGACGGTAAGTCCCGGGGGCTTCGCGCCCCCGGACGCCGCCCGCCGCGTGCGCGGGGGCCTCTCCCCACCCCGCCCCTTCCCGAACCGGGCAAGCCCCGGGCCCCGTGGGGGCCGGCGTCCTTGCCCCTCCCGGGGAGGGTTCTGTGGGGGCCGGCGCCCACACCCGCCAAGCGGCAGCTTCGCGCCGCGCAGGTCCCCCCGGAGCTCGGCCGCCGGCGCGTTCTGGGCCGGGACGCACCGGCGGGCCGACTGTGTCAGTCTCGCCGGCGTTCGAGGCGCGACCCCATGGTGTCGTCAGGTACACCCCTCACCCGGTGCCCTCCACCCGTGCGGAGGCACGTTCGGGACCGCCACACTGGTGATCGACAGGGGACAGACGGACGAACACACGCCCAAGCAGGGGGATTCATGGCGATCAAGAAGGCCCGCGGCGCGCTCGCCGCCGGTGGGCAAGGGCTGGTGCTCGCGCTGGCGGGGTGGATCGGTTCCGTCACCCTCTTCTCTCTCACGACGGTGTCGATCGCGCTGATCCCCGCCGGAGTGGGCGTGTTCACCACGCCCCCGGCGCTGGCCCTGCTGCGGGCCCATGTGAACCGCCGCCGGCTGCTCGCGGCGCAATGGTCCAAGGTCCGGATCCCCGCCCGTTACCGGCCCTTCCCCAAGGACGTGCGCACGGGCGTCACCGGTCAGGTCGAGCGGTGCTCGCTGATGCTGAAGGACCCGGCGACGTGGCGGGACATGCGGTGGCTGCTCGCCGACATGACGGGCGGCGCGGCCGTCGCGATCCTCGCGCCGGCGCTGATCCTCGAGGGCGTGTTCGGTCTGCTGCTCGCGGCGGGACTGTGGAAGCCGATCGTCGAGGCCGGCGGCACGTACTGGTACACGTTCCTGCCCGTCGACAGCGGTGACACGGCCAGGCTGGCCGCGCTGCTCGGTCTGGTGTGGTTGATCGTGGCGCTGCACGTCAACCCCCGCCTCGTACGAGCGCACTTCAGGCTCGCGGGGGCCGTACTGACGCCCGGACGTGAGGAGCAGCTGGAGCAGCGCATCGACCGGCTGACCGAGACCCGTCACGACGCGCTCGACACGTCGGCGGCCGAGCTGCGCCGGATCGAGCGCGACCTGCACGACGGCGCCCAGGCGCGGCTGGTCGCGATGGGGATGAACCTCGGCACGATCGAGGCGCTGATCGAGAAGGATCCGGCGCAGGCGAAGGAGCTGATCTCCAAGGCGCGGGAGTCGTCGGCAGAGGCGCTGACCGAGCTGCGTGACCTGGTGCGCGGTATTCATCCGCCGGTGCTGGCCGAACGGGGGCTGGGGGACGCGGTCAGGGCGCTGGCGCTGCGGCTGCCGGTGCCGTCCGAGGTGGCGGTGGAGCTGCCCGGCCGCCCGGACGCGCCCGTCGAGTCCGCGGCGTACTTCGCGGTGAGCGAGGCCCTCACCAACGCGGTCAAGCACGCGGGGGCGGAGCGCGTCTGGGTGGACATCACGTACTCCGACGGGGCGTTGCGGATCTCGGTGACGGACAACGGCAAGGGCGGTGCGGTGGTCGGGGCGGGCTCGGGGCTGAGCGGTGTCGAACGGCGGCTGGGTACATTCGACGGAGTCCTGGCCGTCAGCAGCCCCGCGGGCGGTCCCACCATGGTCACCATGGAGATCCCTTGCGAGTTGTTCTAGCGGAAGACCTGTTCCTGCTGCGGGACGGTCTGGTCCGGATGCTCGAGGCGTTCGGCTTCGAGATCCTTGCCGCCGTGGAGACCGGTCCCGAACTCCAGAAGGCGCTCGCGGAGTTGGAGCCGGACGTCGCGGTCGTCGATGTCCGGCTCCCGCCGTCGCACACGGACGAGGGGCTCCAGTGCGCGCTGGCGGCGCGGCGGGCGAGGCCGGGGCTGCCGGTGCTGGTGCTCTCGCAGCACGTGGAGCAGTTGTACGCACGTGAGTTGCTGGCGGACGGCAACGGCGGAGTGGGGTACCTGCTGAAGGACCGGGTCTTCGACGCGGAGCAATTCATCGACGCGGTGCGCCGGGTGGCGGGGGGCGGTACGGCGATGGACCCGCAGGTCATCTCGCAGTTGCTGTCGCGGCGTTCCCAGGACAGGCCGATGGGTCGCCTGACGCCGCGTGAGCGGGAGGTCATGGAGCTCGTGGCGCAGGGCCGTTCGAACGCGGCGATCGCGTCGCAGCTGGTGGTCACCGAACGGGCGGTGGCCAAGCACACGTCGAACATCTTCGCCAAGCTGGACCTGCCGGTGTCGGACGACGACAACCGCCGGGTCCTGGCGGTGCTGGCGTATCTGGACCACGGGCGGACGACCGGAAGTTGAGAAGTGGGGCCCTCCCTCGGACGCAGGCGCTCGGCAGTGCCCCTTTTCGGGTACGTCCAAACGATTTGACGCTGGAGGCTTCTACGATTTCCCCACAGGACTGAACACCCCGTCGACGGTCTCCGTATGGAACGACGCTACTTCCCTCCCCCGGGATTGGAGTTCCATGGGACGCACATCGAGAAAACGCTCAACGCTGGCAAACCGGGCGATCGCCGCCACGGCTGCCCTCATTCTGGGTGGGGGCGGGCTCGTCGCGGCCAATTTCTACGCTTCCGCCCACGAGGGCTGGGGCGATGACCGCACCGGGCCCAGAACACAGAGCGCCGGGCAGGCGGTCTCCACGATCGACTGCCCGGAGGTCGTGAATTCCATCGAGCAGGTCCCCGACGACCAGCGCTTCGCGGTCGACCGGGAACTCGCCACGCTGGACACCCAGATCACCAACTACTACCAGCGGTTCGCCGACAACAAGGAGCGGGTCCAGAGCGACCGCACCTTCGCGCAGAACGAGATTCTGACGCCGCTGAAGAACGAGCGACTGGTGATCATCCAGCGCATCGTCGCCCTGATCGACCGCTCCGCCGAACGCCCCCAGGGTCTGGAGTCGACCGCTCCGTGCACCCTCCGCGGCGACGACAACGACGGCGGTGACCAGAACGACGGACAGAACGACGGACAGGACGGCCAGAACCAGGACGGCGACGGCGGCCAGGACGACCAGAACCAGGACGGCGGCCAGAACGGCGGCGACCAGGACAACGGTGACGGCGACAACAACGACGGCGGCGACAACGGGGACAACGGCGGGAACGACGGCAACAACGACAACGGCGGCCAGGCCGGCAACGGCCCGGAAGAGGGCGACTTCGTCGACATCCAGTCCGTCGAGCCGAACGTCCAGGAGCCGCAGCAGCGCCGCGGTGCCTCCCGGGGCACTTTCACCACCGACTGCGGCGTGAACGAGAACGGCAAGTTCAATTCCGACAATGTGATCGCCGCCCCTGGTGTCAGCAACGGCGCGCACCACATGCACGACTATGTGGGCAACCAGGCCAATGACGCTTTCGCCAGCGACGACGACTTCGCGAACGGAGACACCACCTGCAACAACCAGGGCGACAAGTCGACCTATTACTGGCCGGTGCTGCGGGTGCAGAACGGCCAGAACGAGTTCGACGCCGGCGAGGACGGCGGCGGCAACGACCAGAACGTCGGTGAGATCCAGACACCGACGGAGGTCACGCTGACGTTCGAGGGCAATCCGCGGAGCAAGGTCACCGCGATGCCGAAATTCCTCCGGATCATCACGGGTGACGCCAAGTCGTTCACCAACGGCGACGCGAATGCCAATGCCTCGTGGAGCTGCACCGGATTCGAGGACCGCCAGCTGAAGGACAAGTACCCGATCTGCCCCGAGGGCAGCCAGGTGGTGCGCAGCTTCAAGTTCCAGAGCTGCTGGGACGGTCAGAACACCGACAGCGCGAACCACCGCACCCATGTGGACTTCGCCGACGAGGACGGCAGGTGCCAGGACGGTTTCCAGCCGATTCCGCAACTGGTGCAGCGGATCGTCTACGACGTGCCGCCGCCGGTCTTCGACGGCGAGAACGCGTCGGCCTTCGCGGTCGACTCGTTCCCCGAGCAGCTGCACAAGCCGATCACCGACCACGGTGACTTCATCAACGTCTTCGACGAGGACCTGATGGACGAGATGGTGGACTGCATCAACGACGGCCGCCGTTGTCAGTGATCCACCGGGTACGGCGGAGGGCCGGTGACCACCGGTACCTCAAAGGCCGGGCCGGTCCGGGAGATTCCCGGGCCGGCCCGGCCTCGTTCCGTCTGCGGACGGCACAGCACGGCCTCTGCCGGGCCGGTCCGGGCACGCAGCACCCGGACCGGCCCGGGACGACGGGCCGGCCGGTCAGCTCCCCTGGTGTCCTTCGTGCCCCTCCCCGGCGCTCCCGCCGTTCTCCCCGCTCTCCGCGTCGCTGTCGGGACTCTCGTGGCCTTCGTGGCCGCCGACGTCACCGCTGTCGCCGCCGCCGTCGCCGCCGTGGCCCGAGCCGTGCTGGGCGCCGGTCTCGACCGTGCCGCCGAGCCGGTCCCGCAGGGCCGCCACGACCTTCTCGTCGCCGACCGCGACCCACTTGCGCCCGACCAGATAGGTGCCGCCGTAGTCGTTGGCCTCGTTGATCCACTCACGCTGGCCGCGGTCGGTGGCGAAGGTCGCGAGGATGTACTTGCCGTCGGCCGTCGTGCAGTTGGCCTGGCGCAGTTCGTCCGCGTCCGTCTGGATGTTCGGTTCGCATTCGGCCTGGCGTGCGAGATCCTCCAGGCTGCCGGTCGCCGTCTTCGGCGCCTTCGCGCCCTTGTCGGGTCCGACACGCCCGTCGTCGTCATCTCCGGAACCGCAGGCCGCCGCCAGGGCCAGGACGACAACTGCCAGTCCTGCCCGGGCCGCCCGCCGTGTGCTGGTGCTCGTACTCGTCCGCATCCGGCCATGGTGCCTTCCCGCCCCCTCTTCGCGCGGCAGAACCGCAGGTAACCTGCGCTCCGCACGCACCTGTTGTCGCGTCAGCAACACGGAGGAGCGCTGATGAACGAGCTGTCGAGACGTACGCTGCTGGGCACGGCCGGAGCTGTGGGAGCCGGCGCGGTGCTCGGCGCGCACACTCCCGCGGCCGCCGCCCTGCCCCGTCCCGCCTCCCCGCCCGCGGCACCGGTCGCGGGCGCCGGGGACGCTTTCCGCACCGGCCCGGCCGTAGCCGCGCTGCACCGCCTGCTGCCCGACCACGCCGACCAGTTGCGGCTGACGGCGCTGACCGGTCCCGAGCGCTTCCGTGTCACCGGCTCGACCGGCCGCATCGAGATCGCGGGCACCGGTCCGGCGGTCCTGCTGACCGGTGTGCACTGGTATCTCAAGTACGTCTGCCGGGCGCACATCTCGTGGTCCGGGTCCCAGCTCGACCTGCCCCGCCGGCTGCCCGCGCCCCGTCGTCCGCTCGAGCGGAGGGCCACCGTCCGGCACCGGTTCGCGTACAACGACACGCACGACGGCTACACCGCCCCCTACGCCGACTGGCCGCGCTGGGAGCGGCTGATCGACGTCCTGGCCCTGCACGGCTGCAACGAGGTCCTGGTGACGCCGGGGCAGGAGGCCGTGTACCACCGGCTGCTGATGGACTTCGGCTACTCGGACGAGGAGGCCAGGACCTGGCTGCCGGCGCCCTCGCACCAGCCGTGGTGGCTGCTCCAGAACATGAGCGAGTACGGCGGCCCGATGTCTCCGGCCCTCATCGAGCGCCGCACCGAGCTGGGCCGGCGGATCGCCGACCGGCTGCGGGAGCTGGGCATGCACCCGGTGGTGCCCGGCTACTTCGGCACCGTGCCCGACGACTTCCCGGGCCACAACCCCGGCAGTGACGCGCGTGTGATCCCCCAGGGCACCTGGGGCGGCGGAATGCGCCGGCCCGACTGGCTGGACCCGCGGACGCAGGCTTTCTCCGACGTCGCCGCGGCCTTCTACCGGCACCAGGGCGAGCTGTTCGGCGAGGTGTCGCACTTCAAGATGGACCTGCTGCACGAGGGCGGCACCGCGGGCGACGTGCCGGTCCCGGACGCCGCACGCGCGGTGGAGACCTCCCTGCAGACGGCCCGGCCCGGTGCCACCTGGGTGATCCTCGGCTGGCAGACCAACCCGCGCCCGTTGCTGCTCGACTCGATCGACACCTCCCGCGTCCTCATCGTCGACGGCCTCTCCGACCTGGACACGGTCACCGACCGGGAGGCGGACTGGGGCGGGGCTCCGTACGCCTTCGGCACGATCCCGAACTTCGGCGGCCGTACGACGATCGGCGCGAACACCGACCGGTGGACGGAGAAGTTCACGGCCTGGCGCGACAAGCCGGGCAGTGCGCTGGTGGGCACCGCGTACATGCCGGAGGCGGCGGAGCGGGACCCGGCGGCGCTGGAACTCTTCAGCGAACTGGCCTGGCGCGAGGAGAAGATCGACCGGGAGGCGTGGTTCGCCGAGTACGCCCAGATCCGGTACGGCGGCGTCGACCGCTCGGCGCGGGAGGCGTTCACCGCGCTGGCCGCGACGGCGTACAAGCTGACGAGCACGGACGGACGGCCGTACGACTCGCTGTTCTCGCGCCGGCCGTCGCTGACGACGGCGATCGGCACCGCCTTCGACCCGGCGGGCTTCGACCGGGCGTTCGCCGCGCTGCTCGCCGTGCGGCCGCCGCTGCGTGACTCGGACGCGTACCGCAACGACCTGACCGACGTGGCCCGCCAGGCGCTGGCCAACCGTTCCCGCACGCTCCAGCTGGCGCTGCGGGCCGCGCACCGGAACAAGGACGTGGCCACCTTCCGTGCCGTGTCGACCCTGTGGCTGAAGCTGATGCGGCTCAGCGACACGATGGCCGGCTGCCACCGCCAGTTCCTGCTCGGTCCGTGGCTGGAGGACGCGAAGCGGCTGGCGACCAGCCCGGAGGAGGCGGTGCAGCTGGAGCGCACCGCGCGCACCCTGATCACCACCTGGGCGGACCGTCCGACCGCGAACAGCCTCAGCAACTACGCCAACCGGGACTGGCAGGGGCTGATGGCCGACGTCCATGTGCCGCAGTGGGAGGCGTTCCTGACGGAGCAGGCCGACGCGATGGCCGCGGGCAGGGCGCCGAAGTCCTTCGACTGGTATCCCCAGGAGGAGGCGTGGACCCTGGAGCGCCGCACCTATCCCGTGCGGCCGACCGGGGACGCCTACAGCACGGCCCTTCGCGTGTTCGACGCCCTGGCCCGCGCGCCGTACCAGGGGGTCGTGACGGTGGAGGTGGAGCCGCCGGCGTTCACCCCGGGCAGCACGGGCACCGTCACGGCGGTCTTCCGCAACATCAACGGGCTCAGCGGCACGGGCCGGATCGACTTCGCGCTCGCCGGGCTCGACGCCGCCCCCGAGGGCCCGAGCGCTCTGGAGGGCGTACCGGCAGGGGGCAGCGGCGAGGTCTCCTGGCGGGTGACGGCGCCCACTGATCCGCTGACGGAGCCGTTGAGGCCCATGCCGTACGACCTCACGACGCAGTACGGGCCGCTCGACGAGGACCGGGTCACCACCACCCAGCCGGGCAGCGTGTACATCGCCGCGCCGCTGGACCCGGCATGGCGCACGTTCACCTCCAACGGCGCCGTCTTCGGCCAGCTCGGCGACCGGTTCGCGATCAACGGGGCCGGCAACGACCTGTGGCGCGGCACCACCCAGTTCGGCACCGCCTACCTGCCCGGGGCGTTCACCGAGGGCGCGAGCATCGTGCTGCGGGTGGACGCCCAGGACAACACCGGTACCTGGGCACGCGCCGGGATCATGGTCCGCAACTCGCTGGCGACCCCGGGGGACGTGGGCTTCCTGAACCTGGCGGTGACCCCGGGGCAGGGCGTCGCGCTGTCGTACGACACGAACGGCGACGGCACGCTCGACAACTACGGCCGGATCACCGGGGTCAGGGCGCCGGTGCTGCTCCGGCTCACGAAGAACGCCGGGACGTCGTTCACCGGCGCGTGCTCCACCGACGGCGGCACCACCTGGCGCCCGGTCGCCACCGTGTCGGTGCCGGGCACGGCGGCGACGCAGGACGCCGGGTTCTTCATGAGCGCCACGAACGGCGGGAGCGGTGCGCGCGGGACGGTGCGGTTCAGCGGATGGTCCTTGACGGGCGGCGGTGTCGCGACCGGCGGCTGACGTCCGGTGGGCCTACATTCCGCATCATGAACGCGATCCCCTCCACCACCGTCGCGAACCTCCGTGATCTGGGCGGCACGCCTCTGCCCGGCGGCCGGTCGGTGCGCGGCGGTCTGCTGTTCCGTTCCGGGCATCTGGACCGGATGGACGCCGCGTCGGACCCGGCCGTCGCCGCGCTCGGTATCCGTACCGTCGTCGACTTCCGCACCCGGTCGGAGCGTGAGGCCCGGCCCGACCGGCTCCCGGAGGGCGGGCGGCTGCTGCTCGCCGACGTCCTGGCCGACCAGGTCGCCGCCGGCCGGATGCCGGCGGCGACCCGGCTGCGGCGGCTGCTCACCGATCCGGCCGTCGCCGAGCAGGAACTCGGCGGCGGCCGGGTCCGGGAGCTGTTCGGCGACATCTACCGCGGGTTCGTGACGACCGACTCGGCCCGTTCGTCGTACCGTGCGTTCCTGAACGAGGTCGCGGACCCCGATTCGGGCCCGTTGCTGTTCCACTGCACGGCCGGCAAGGACCGCACCGGCTGGGCGGCGACGATCGTGCTCACGCTCCTCGGCGCCACGCAGGAGACGGTGGAGGCCGAGTACATGTCCGTCAACATGGCGGTGCGCGAGGCGTTCGCGCCGCTCGTCGAGGGATACACCCTCCAGGGCGGGCAGCCGGAGACGGCACTGTCGATCATCGGCGTCGTCCCGGACTATCTGGCGGCCGCCCTGGACGAGGTCGACGCGCGCTACGGCTCCATGGAGAAGTACGTACGGGAGGGGCTCGGCGTCACGCAGGCCGCGCTGGAGCGCATCCGTGGGCGACTGGTCGTCCCCGCCTGACCCGCCGGACGCCGAGCGTCGCGTCGGGCCGCGCCCGGTGACCATACGACGATTCGCTCGTTCTGCTGAACGTGCGCCCACACGACCTCGTTCCCTCCCCGGACCCCACCGCAGGCCTTGTACCCACCGACGCCGGGACCGGGACGGAGGCCGGCTCAGGGACCGGGGCAGTGGGGGTCGGGCAGGCGGAGGCGGCCGTCGTCGAGCACTACCCCCGCCTGGTACGGATCGCCTACCTGGTGCTGCCGCCGTCCCTCGGCCAGGGCCGCCGCGTGCTGACCGCCCACGCGCTCGTGCAGCGTTCGCTCCCCCGCGGCGACACCGGCGCGGTGCCGCCCCTCCCGGCCGTGCCGCGGGCCCGTCGCCCGGAAGGCGCCGGCGACCCGGGCTACAGGTACGTACGGGACCGGGTGCTGCGGCAGGCGCTGGACGCGTCGCGGCCGCTGCGGCGGCGGGCACTTCCCCGGCGCGCCCAGTTCCCGCCGCTGCTGCCGCACGTGTGGGGTCTGCGGGTCTTCCCCCGCTCGGGGGGCGCCGACGAACTCGCCCTGGACCAGTGGCTCTCCGCGCTGTCCGGGCCGGGCAGGGCCGCGTACGTGCTGCGCCACCTGGAGAAACTGTCCGACCCTGACGTGCGCCAGGTGCTGACCGCGGCGGGAGCCGGCGACCCGGGCTCCGCCCTCGCGGAGGCGGACGGGGTGGCGG
The DNA here is from genome assembly GCF_040677245.1 of Streptomyces kurssanovii. Taxonomy (NCBI): domain Bacteria; kingdom Bacillati; phylum Actinomycetota; class Actinomycetes; order Kitasatosporales; family Streptomycetaceae; genus Streptomyces; species Streptomyces kurssanovii. The sequence goes on along the minus strand of NZ_JBFAQK010000039.1, from coordinate 46,803 downwards.
ACGGCAGTCGCGGCGCGGAACTGCTCCGCTCGTCCGAGTTCGACGCGTGCTCCCTCCAGGTGCGGCCCACCGACCTGATGCGCCGCCGCGGACACACCAGGGCGGCCGTGGTGGCCGCCGCCGCCCTCGCGGTGTGCGGGACGCTGCTCCTGCTGCCGGGCGGCGGCGACGGCGCCGCGGACGTCCCGTACACCCGTAACCCCGCCGTGGAGGCGGCGCTGGACCCGGACCGGCTGGTGCGGGCCGCGCCCACGGCCTGGCGGGAGTCGGCCCGCAGGGACTTCTCCGTGTGGCCGGCCCGCGGGTCCCTGTCCGCGGACCGTGTGCTGCTGCGCCGGGCACTCACCGCCTGGTCGGCCCCCGGAGAGGCGGTCAGGGTCACCTCGACGCCGGGGACACCGTCCGGGCCGCCGATGGGACCACCGCAACTGCTGTTCGCGGGCGAGGTCGGCGCCGCGCGTGTCGTCGTCCTCCACGACGGGCTGCGCGTCGTCCGCTACGCCGAGACGACCCGGGCGCCGGGTGCGGCCGGGAACGCGTCGCTGGACTTCGCCCGTACGGACGGGGCCGACGCCGCCGGCTCCAGCGCGCTGGTCGCCGGGCGTTCGCGGGACAGCGTCCGCTACCTCACGGCGCCTTGGGTACGGGACGTGTCGGCTCGGGACCTGCTCGACCCCGCCGGGCGGCCGCGTCCGGTGCGACGGGACGCGAACGGTCTCACCGAGCGGCTGCCGAGTCCCGTGCAGCAACGGGCCTGCCGGTCGTGGCAGGGCCTGGAACTGGCCGGTGGCGGCTCCCTCACGCTGGTCACGGACCTCGGCGAACTGACCCCCGCGCAGCTCACGTACGGCCCGCCCGGGGCGGCGGAGGACGTGACGGGCACGGCGGCGCGCGCGTCGTGGGCGCGCACGGCCTGCCTGCTGCCCGGTGTGCGGGCGCACGGCGTGCGCAGCGTCAACTCCTGGCAGTACGCCCGGCAGCGCCTGCCGGAGGCGAACGGCACGGCGGGGTGGGTGTGTACGCGGGCGGAGACCTGGCGGGGCACCGGCAGCCGTGTCATGGCCCAGTTCCAGGCGCCCGCCGAGCACCCGGGCGCGGCGGGGACGGTGGTGGCGCGGGCGGAGGACTCGCCCGCGTGCGGGGTGCGCGAACCGCGGGTGCTGGCCGGTGTGCTGTGGCAGTCGCGGGCCGGACAGTGGTACGTGCTGGCGGCGGGAAGCAGTCAGCTCGCCTCCGTCACCGTCGCGGGCGGCGGTGTGGAGGGCGGGTCCACCGGACATGTGGTGGCGGTCCGCTCGCGTGAGGGCTCACGGCCGGAACTGAACGGCCTTCTGCCGGACGGCACTCCGGTCCGGCCGCTGCGCTGAGCCGGTCCGGCCGCATCACCCGCTCCACCCGCCCCGCACGGTCCGCCCGCATCACCCGGCCTCCGTGGACGCGCTGGTCACCGGCGTCCCCGCCGCTGTCCTCGGCGGGCGGTCCTCACCCGGGCACCCGCGCGCCAGTGGGTAGGGTGTCCGCATGACGACCGGGGTGCGGCGCAGGATGGGCGTCGAGGAGCGCAGACAGCAGCTGATCGGTGTGGCGCTGGAGCTGTTCAGCCACCGCTCGCCCGACGATGTCTCGATCGACGAGATCGCGGCGGCCGCGGGCATCTCCCGTCCGCTCGTGTACCACTACTTCCCCGGCAAACAGAGCCTGTACGAGGCGGCGTTGCGCCGGGCCGCCGACGAGCTCGCCGCCCGCTTCCTGGAACCCCCGGAGGGACCGCTCGGCGCGCGGCTGCTGCGCGTCATGGGCCGGTTCTTCGACTTCGTCGACGAACACGGCCCCGGTTTCTCCGCGTTGATGCGCGGCGGGCCCGCCGTCGGCTCGTCCACGGCCAACGCGATGATCGACGCGGTGCGGCAGGCCGCGCGCGACCAGATCCTCAAGCATCTCGGTGTCGACCGTCCGTCCGCGCGCCTGGAGCTGGTCGTGCGCTCCTGGGTGTCGCTCGCCGAGTCCACGGCGCTGATCTGGCTCGACGGGCGGCGCGTACCGCGCGCCGAGCTCGAACTGCAACTGGTCCACGACTTCGCGGCGCTGGCCGCGGTGAGCGCCGCCTACGACGAGGAGATGGCCGACCTGCTCGTCCGCATCCTCGCGGACGAGCCGATGGACGGCCCGTTCGGCGACCTGGTGGGCCGGCTGGCGGCCCTGCTCCCCGCGATCAAGGGCACCGCGCCGGCCGCCCAAGTACCCGCCCAGCGCCTGCGGTAGCGCCATCGGCGTCCGGCATCATCGTGCCCGTGACCACCGATTCCGCCTTCCGGCTCGCCACCGTCTCCGACACCACCGCTCTCGTCGCCCTCCACGACGACGCCGCGCACTGGATGCTGCGCCACGGCATCGACCAGTGGAAGCCCGGCGACAAGGACGCGGGCCACTTCCGCCACCGGATCGCCGAGGGCGAGGTGTGGCTGCTGGAGTCCGGCGGCCGGATCGCCGGAGCTTACGAGATGTGGTGGGACGACGTGCCGGCCTGGGGGGTCCGGCCGCCCGTCGCCGGATACGTGCACCGCCTGATGACCGCCCGCACCCACGCACCGGCCGGCTCGGGGCGGGCGATGCTCGCCCACGCCGAGCGCCGCATCGCCGCGGCCGGGCGACAACTGGCCCGGCTGGACTGCCTCAGCCGCAACCCGCGCCTGCGGACGTACTACGAGGCCGCCGGCTACAAGGTGGTGGGCGAGGAACCGGCCAAGCGGGCCGCTGACGGCAGCAGTTACGGCGTCCTGCTGCTGGAGAAGCGGCTCGGCCCGGCGGCGACAACCGTCAACTCCGGCCCGGCCGGAGCCGCATGGGAACAGGCCCGCTGAGCCGAGGCCGTCGGGCGCGGGCACCGCGAGGCCGAGGCCCGGTGGGAAACCGCAGATCCGGACGGTAAAGTCCGGTCCGTGACCGCACCCGCACGCCTGGCCGACATCGCGACCCAGGCGGGGGTCAGCGAAGCGACGGTGAGCCGGGTTCTCAACGGAAGGCCCGGCGTCGCCGCGACCACCCGCCAGTCGGTGCTCGCCGCCCTCGACGTGCTCGGTTACGAGCGGCCCGTACGCCTGCGTCTGCGCAGCGCCGGCCTGGTGGGGCTGATCACGCCCGGCCTCGACAACCCGATCTTCCCCGCCCTCGCCCAGGTCGTCGGCCAGGCCCTGACCCGGCAGGGGTACACGCCGGTGCTGGCCACCCAGACCCCGGGCGGCTCGACGGAGGACGAGCTCACCGAGATGCTGGTCGAGCGCGGCGTCTCCGGGATCATCTTCGTCTCCGGGCTGCACGCCGACACCACCGCCGACATGGACCGCTACGACCGGCTCCGCGCCAAGGGCGTCCCCTTCGTCCTCGTCGACGGTTTCGCGCCCGGCGTCCGCGCCCCGTTCATCTCGGCCGACGACCGCGGCGCGATGCGGCTCGCCGTGACCCATCTCGCCTCGCTCGGTCACACCAGGATCGGCCTCGCGGTCGGCCCCCGGCGGTTCGTGCCCGTGCTCCGCAAGATCGAGGGCTTCCGGCTCGCACTCCAGGAACAACTGGGCATCCCACCCGAATCGTCGGCGGAACTGATCGAGCACTCCCTGTACACGCTGGAGGGCGGCCAGGCCGCTGCCGCGACGCTGATGGACCGGGGCTGCACGGCCGTCGTCTGCGCCAGCGACATGATGGCGCTCGGCGCGATACGGGCCGCTCGGCACCGGGGCCTCGAAGTGCCCGACGACATCTCCGTCGTGGGATTCGACGACTCGCCCCTGATCGCCTTCACCGACCCTCCGCTGACCACCGTCCGCAAGCCGGTGCAGGCGATGGGGCAGGCCTCGGTGCGGGCTCTCCTGGAGGAGACGGGGGACAGTCACTCGGCTTCCGCGCCCGACCGCCCCAGGGCTCCGGTGCACAGCGAATTCGTCTTCATGCCGGAGCTGGTGGTTCGCGGTTCAACGGCCTCGGCCCCCGGAGGCCGACCCGGGGAAACCCCTCGTCCGTGAGTCGGACAGTATGCGCCGTGAACCCGTCGGAGGGATGATCGGAGAGCGGCTTACATCTGGCAGACTCCTCTCTCATGGGTGAAGCGACCGTGAAGACTCTGGAAGGCCGGGCGGCGACCCCGTCACCCATCGTGGAGGACGAGGCCGCCGAGTCGCCTGTCCGTTCCCGGCCGCGGCCGCCCCGGACGCCCGCACGCCCCAGCATCTGGTTCGAAGTCATGCTGATCGCGGTGAGTTACTGGACGTACTCACTGATCCGCAACGCCGTGCCCGAGCAGAAGAGCCAGGCCATGCGTAACGCGGACTGGATCTGGCAACTGGAACAGACCCTGGGCATAGCGGTCGAGGAGTCCGTCAACCACGCGGTCAACTCGGTGACATGGCTCATCGTGTCGATGAATTACTACTACGCCACCCTGCACTTCGTCGTCACCATCGGTGTGCTCGTCTGGCTCTACCGTGTGCATCCGGGCCGTTACGGTGCCGCACGGCTCGTCCTTTTCGCCACCACAGGTGTGGCCCTGGTCGGTTACTACCTGTACCCGCTCGCACCGCCCCGGTTGATGAACGGCCAGAACTTCATCGACACCGTCCTGGTCCACGACACCTGGGGCTCGATGGCCTCCGGCAACCTCAAGAACATGTCGAACCAGTACGCGGCGATGCCGTCCATGCACATCGGCTGGTCGGTGTGGTCAGGCGTCATCATCTTCGCGCTGGCGACGGCGCCGTGGGCGAAGATCCTCGGTGTGCTCTACCCGACCATGACGCTGGTCGTCATCGTCGCCACGGCGAACCACTTCTGGCTGGACGCGGTGGGCGGCGTGCTGTGCCTGATGTTCGGCTTCGCGGTGTCGTACGCGTGGTACAGGGCGCTGCCGCACCGGCTTCCGCAGCAGGTCGTCGAACTGCCCCGCGACCCGGGGGCGGGCGGCGTCCGCCGCTTCCTCCCCGCGGCCCGCACCTGACCCCGCGGGCGCGCGCGTCGCCTGCGGCGGGCGTTTCCCCTCCCCGCCCCTTCCCGCTGTACCGACGTGCGGCTCCGCCGCGTGGCGGGCAGGCCCGGACCCCGGTGCGGATCCCGCACCGCCCTGCGGGCGGCGTACCGCGCTCCGCGCGGTGCCCTCAATCGCCGGGCGGGCTTGATTTCGCTCCGCGAAATCAGCCCCGCCGGCGGACGTACTCCGGCGTTGCCGGGCGACTCCAGCCCCGCCGGCGATTGAGGCGCGAGGGCCCGGGGGCGGAGCCCCCGAAACACCGCGCGGAGCGCGGTACCCCGCCCGCAGGGCGGTGCGGGGCCCGGGGCCTGCCCCGGTTCGGGAAGGGGCGGGTAGGGGAAACGGCCCCGCGCAGCGGTCACCCCCCGCCGCCCGCCCCAGGGCTACGCGTCGTAGAAGGCCGCCTCCATCACGCCCCGCGCCCTCCGCGTCACCCGCCGGTAGTCGTCCAGCATGTCTCCCACGTGCCCCGGTCCGTATCCCAGGTACCGCCCCACCGCCGCCAGCTCGCGTGCGTCGGACGGGAACGTGTCGCCCGCGCGGCCGCGGACGAGCATGACGCCGTTGCGGACGCGGGTCGCGAGGACCCAGGCCTCGTCCAGGGTGCGGGCGTCGTCCGCGGAGACGAGGCCGGCGGCGTGGGCAGCCCGCAGGGCCTCGCGGGTGCGGGTGGTGCGCAGGCCGGGAACCTCCCAGCCGTGCCGCATCTGCAGCAGCTGGACCGTCCATTCGACGTCGCTCAGCCCGCCTCTGCCCAGCTTGGTGTGCAGGGTCGGATCGGCGCCCCTCGGCAGGCGTTCGGACTCCATGCGCGCCTTGAGCCGGCGGATCTCGCGCACCGCTTCGTCGTCGAGGCCTTCGCGGGGGTAGCGCAGTGGGTCGACGAGTTCGATGAACGCCTCGGCGAGCTCGGTGTCGCCGGCCATGGGCCTGGCCCGCAGGAGGGCCTGGCTCTCCCAGACGAGGGACCAGCGGCGGTAGTAGGCCCCGTAGGAGCCGAGCGTGCGCACGAGGGGTCCGCTCTTTCCCTCGGGCCGCAGGTCGGCGTCGATCAGCAGCGGCGGGTCCGCGGTCGGCAGTTGCAGCAGCCGGCGCATCTCGGAGACGACGGCGTTGGCGGCCCGTGCGGCTTCCTGCTCGTCGACGCCGTCGCGGGGCCGGTGGACGAAGAGCACGTCCGCGTCGGAGCCGTAGCCGAGCTCGTGGCCGCCGAAGCGGCCCACCCCGATGACGGCGAAGCGGGTGGGCAGGGTGTCGCCCCAGGTGTCGCGTACGGCGGCGCGCAGCGCGCCCGCGACGGTGGCGGCGGTCAGTTCGGTGATCGCGTCGCCGACCTGGTCGACGAGCGTGCCCGCGTCGGCCTCCGCGGGGTTCTCCTCGGTGCCGTAGGAGCCGATGATGTCGGCAGCCGCGGTGCGGAACAGTTCGCGGCGGCGCACCCCTCGGGCCGCGGCGACGGCCGCCTCCGCGGTGTCCGCGCGGCCGACGGCGGCGAGGATCTCCTGTTCGAGGTGGTCGCGGCCGCGTGGCCGCAGGCCTTCGGGGTCGCCCAGGATGGCGACGGCCTCCGGGGCGCGCAGCAGCAGGTCGGGCGCGAGGCGGCCGGCGGACAGGACGCGGGCGAGGTTTTCCGCGGCGGCGCCTTCGTCGCGCAGCAGCCGCAGGTACCAGGGGGTCTTGCCGAGCGCGTCGGAGACCTTGCGGAAGCCGAGCAGTCCGGCGTCGGGGTCGGCGGAGTCGGCGAACCAGCCGAGCAGTACGGGCAGCAGAGTGCGCTGGATGGCCGCCTTGCGGCTCACTCCGGAGGCGAGCGCCTCGAGGTGGCGCATCGCGGCGGCGGGGTCGGCGTATCCGAGGGCTTCGAGGCGCTGGCCGGCGGCCTTGGGGCTGAGGCGGGTCTCGCCGGGGGTGAGCTGGGCGACGGCGTCGAGCAGCGGCCGGTAGAAGATCTTCTCGTGCAGCCGGCGTACGACGGACGCGTGGCGTTTCCACTCACGGTTGAGGGTGGTGACGGGGTCGGTGCGCAGCCCGAGGGAGCGGGCGAGGCGCCGCAGATCGGCCTCCTGCTCGGGCACGAGGTGGGTGCGTCGCAGCTTGTGGAGCTGGATGCGGTGTTCCATGGCGCGCAGGAAGCGGTACGCCTCGTCGAGCTGGGCGGCGTCGGCCCGGCCGACGTACCCGCCGGCGGCGAGGGCCTGGAGGGCTTCGAGCGTGGTGCCGCTGTGCAGGGTGGCGTCGCTGCGGCCGTGGACGAGTTGCAGGAGCTGTACGGCGAATTCGACGTCGCGCAGGCCGCCGGGGCCGAGTTTGAGTTCGCGCTCGATCTCGGCGGCGGGGATGTTGTCGACGACGCGGCGGCGCATCTTCTGGACGTCGGGGACGAAGTTCTCGCGTTCGGCGGCCTGCCAGACCAGCGGGCCGACCGCCTCCGTGTACGCCTCGCCCAGCGCCTGGTCGCCGGCGACCGGCCGGGCCTTGAGGAGCGCCTGGAACTCCCAGGTCTTCGCCCAGCGCTGGTAGTAGGCGACGTGGCTGGAGAGGGTGCGGACCAGGGGGCCGTTGCGTCCCTCGGGCCGCAGGTTGGCGTCGACGGGCCAGATGGTGCCTTCGACGGTGGTCTCCGAGCAGATCCGCATGAGGTGGGAGGCGAGCCGGGTCGCGGCCTGGAGCGCCTTGGCCTCTTCCGTGCCGTTGGTGGGCTCGGCGACGAAGATGACGTCGACGTCGGAGACGTAGTTGAGCTCGTGGCCGCCGCACTTGCCCATGGCGATGACGGCGAGCCGGCAGGCCGCCGCGTCGTCGGGTGCGGCGGCCTGGGCGATGCCGAGGGCGGCGCGCAGGGTGGCGGTGGCGAGGTCGGCGAGTTCGGCGGCGGCCTCCGCCACGTCGGTGGTGCCGCACACGTCGCGGGCGGCTATGGCCAGCAGGCAGCGGCGGTAGGAGACGCGCAGAGACACGGGGTCGGTGGCGTCGGCGAGTCCGCGTGCGAAGTCGGCGACACCGGGGTGCAGATCGGCCGACTCGTAGGTGGCGAGTGCGTGCCAGTCGCGGGGGTGGCGGGCCAGGTGGTCGCCGAGCGCCTCGGACGCCCCGAGGACGCCGAGCAGCCGGTCACGCAGCGGCTTGGCGGTGATCAGGTTGTCCAGGAACCGGCGCCGTTCGTCCGGTTCGTGCGCTTCGGCGAGGCGGACGAGGGAGCGCAGGGCCAGATCGGGGTCGGCGGTGGCGCCGAGGGCGTCGAGGAGCACGGGATCGCTGCGTACCGACGCCATGTCGGGGAGCTCGAGGAGGCGTGCGGCCGCGGAGGGGTCGGTGAAGCCGTGCCTCAGCAGCCGGGTGAAGGTGCTGCTCCTGCGCCCCGGAACCGTCATCCCGGTCTCCGTCCTGCCGTGCCGCCGTGTGCGCTCGAGCGTAACCGCAGGGGCGCGCGGGGGGCCCGGCGGACCACGCGGTTCCGGCATCCGTCCTGTAGGCCTGTTCGGTGCGGCGGTGCGGCGGTGCGGCGGTGCGGCGGTGCGGCGGGGGGACGCTCCCGGCGGCCGATGAGTAGGGACGACGGTCGCGGTCTACACATCTGCTGACCCGTCACGCGGGTGTTCCGGTTGCGCCACGAAGGGGCCCGCGGTTCGGCGAAGGGCGCCTTGTTCGGACAGACTCGCGGGCGATTCACCACCGACGTCGCCCAGTTGAAAGGAATCCACCCGTGGAAATGACCCTGGAAGTCGTCCCCGTCCCGGTCACGGACCTGGACCGCTCGAAGACCTTCTACGCGGAAGCCTGCGGCTTCAAGGTCGACCTGGACTCCGAGGTCGCCCCCGGCATGCGGATCATCCAGCTCACCCCGCCGGGGTCGCGCTGCTCCATCGCCCTGCTGAGCGGCATGCCCCCGCATCCCGACCAGCCCACGATGTCCCCCGGTACGCTCCACGGCCTCCAGCTGTGCGTCACGGACATCGCGAAGGCCCACTCCGAGCTGATGTCGCGCGGGGTCCCGGTGACGTCGATCCAGCACGTCGGCGCGAAGGGCTGGGAGGAGGGCACGGGCGAGGAGTGGAACTCGTTCATGTTCTTCAAGGACCCGGACGGCAACAGCTGGTGCGTCCAGGAGGCGCCGGCACCGCTGTCGCAGCGCTGACAGCATCTCCGGCACATCGCGACGGGCGGGGCGGCCCGGCCCGTCCGTCGCGATGTGCCGGCCCCGGGCCGCGTCCGTCGCGTACGCCGGCCGGGCCGTGGTTCGATGCCGTATGACGACGTCACACGAAGAACCTTCGTTCCTGCGGGACACCCGCGACTCGTACAACGCCATCGCCGCCGACTACGCGGAGACGTTCAAGAACGAGCCGGAGGGCAAGCCCCTCACGCTGGCCATGCTGACCGCTTTCGCCCGGACCGTGGCGCAGGACGGGGGCGGCCCCGTCGTGGAGTTCGGGTCCGGGCCGGGGCGGGTGACGGCGTATCTCGACCGGCTCGGGACGGACATCAGGGGCGTCGACCTGTCCCCCTCCATGGTCGCGCTCGCCCGGCGCACGTTTCCCGGGCTGCGGTTCGACGAGGGGTCGATGACGGAGCTCGGCGGCTTCGCGGACGGGTCGCTGCGCGGGATCGTCGCCTGGTACTCGCTGATCCACATACCGGCCCCCGAGGTTCCGGGCGTGCTCGCGGAGTTCTACCGGCTCCTGGCGCCCGGCGGGCACCTGGCTGTGGCGTTCCAGGTCGGTGAGGACGTCTCGAGCTACACGGAGGCCTTCGGTCACAGCGTGTCGCTCGACTTCCGCCGGATGCGGCCGGATCTGGTCACGGAGCAGTTGCGGAAGGTGGGCTTCGACGTGCGGGCGACCATGGTGCGTGAGGCGGAGCCGGACGAGAAGACGCCCCAGGCGCATCTGTTGGCCCGCAAACCCGTCGGGGAGGCCGGGGCGTAGACGCGGGGCGGCCCGGGCCGGTGGGCGCTGCCCCACCGGCCCGGGCCGGTACGTTCACGCGGGTGAGGTCACTGACGCGGCTCGTCGCGGCCTTCCGTTCCACCGGCGCCGCCGGATCCGTACTGGTCCCTCAGCTTGTCCTGTGCCGTGTCGACGTGGCGGCTGTGCTTGCCCTGGGTCCTGCCGTCCACGTAGTCGCCGGCCTTCTCGATGCCCCGGTCCGTCTGGTCGGGATGACCTTTGAGCATGTTCTTGAGCTTGTCCATCATGGACATGGGGTTTTCCTCCTCGACGCAGGGTCCCCCGTGACTCCAGGGTCACCGCACCGGGCGCGTTTCGCATCCGCAAGGGTGGTCGGAGCAGCCAGGGCCTGGGCGGTCAGCTCGACAGCAGGCGGTTGAAGAACGAACGGTATTTCCGCAGGGCCATGCGCAGGTCCTCCGTGTCGGCCTCCTCGCCCTGGCTCCACTGCCCCTCCAGGTCCTGCTTGTGCCGGGAGAAAGTGGCGGCCAGGGTCTGCATGACATCCGCCACCAGGCCGTCGGCGTCGTGGACGGCCTCACGCGGGTCGTCGACGAACCGGTTCTGAATCTCCTGCCAGCGTGTGCGGAATCCGTCCTCCTCCTCCGAGGTCAGCAGTCGCGGGACCTCTTCCTGTGTGGACGTGTCCGGAGTGTCCGGCTGTGGTTCGGGCTCCTCCGGGACGGCCGTGGCCGCCGTCGGCACGGCGTCGGCCTCCGGTGGCACCTCGGAGGCTTCGCCCGGGAAGCCCGTCGGCTGCGCCTCGGGCGGGCGGCCCACGTCCCTCTCCGGCGGTGCCGCGAGGTCTTCTGTGGACAGTCCCCTCTCCGGCGGGGCCGGTGTCTGTTCGCGTTCCATCTCTCCTCAGTCCTTGGTCGAAGAGTCGGATGCGGGTCGAAGAGTCAGTTACGCAAGGCGCTCAGGTGCGGGCCTGGCGGGGCCCACCGTCCGAGAGCAGTTCGTCGAACAAGGCGCGGTAGTGCACCATCGCGCCACGCAGCTGCTCGGTGCTCGCCGTGTGCCGGCGGCTCCGTTCGTTGACGTCGTGGGCAGCCCGGTAGTGCTCCACGGTTCTGCCGTGCTCGACGGACAGGTCCTGCAGTTTCTGCGTGAGGTTGTCGGTGGGGTAGCCGCGTTCGCGCATGAGCGAGGTCACCAGGAGGTCGGCCTCCTGGACGGCGTCCTCGGGGTGGTCCACGAATTCGCCTTGGACCTTCTGCCAGTCGTGGGCATAGCGGTCACGGGTGGAAGAAGACAGCGGCCTGATGTCCAGGGCGTCGTGCCGCTTCTCCCGGGCGCTCAGTTCGCGGTCGGCGGCGCTACGGCTGCCCGCGTCCTCGACGGTCCGCTCGTACTCGGGGCCGAACCGCTCCCGGAGACGGCGCCGACGCACGGTGTACCCACCGAGTGCGGCCAGCGCGGCCACGACCACGACAACCGGGATGATGATCGCGAGAAGGGTTCCTGTGGACATCCGCTCACCCCCGGCGAGGCATCGGATCGTACAACTAGGAACTCCCCCTGGAATGGGGACATAAACGGACACAGAGGCTCTTTAAGTCGGCCCCGTTCCCCACCCGCGACGGGTGCCTCCGGGACCACGTCGGCCGCCCCGGAAGCGCCCGGCGGATCACCGGCGGACACGCCGTCGGGCCGACGGTCCACGACCGCCGGCCCGACGATGCGCCAAGGCTCGAACCGCGAGCGCCGCCTGCGGTTACAGCACCGGCAGCGACTTGCGCAGCTCGAAGGCGGTGACCTCGGAGCGGTACTCCTCCCACTCCTGCTTCTTGTTGCGGAGGAAGAAGTCGAAGACGTGCTCGCCCAGCGTCTCCGCCACCAGCTCGCTGCGTTCCATCAGGTCGATCGCCTCGCCCAGGTTCTGCGGGAGCGGGGCGATGCCCATCGCGCGGCGTTCGGCGTCGGAGAGGGCCCACACGTCGTCGTCCGCGCCCGCGGGGAGCTCGTAACCCTCCTCGATGCCCTTGAGGCCGGCGGCGAGCAGGACGGCGTAGGAGAGGTACGGGTTCGCGCCGGAGTCCAGGGAGCGGACCTCGATGCGGGCGGAGCCGGTCTTGCCCGGCTTGTACATCGGGACGCGGATCAGCGCAGAGCGGTTGTTGTGGCCCCAGCAGATGTACGAGGGGGCCTCGCCGCCCGCGCCGGCGCTGCGGGCGGAGCCGCCCCAGATCCGCTTGTAGGAGTTGACCCACTGGTTGGTGACGGCCGAGATCTCCGCGGCGTGCTTCAGCAGGCCGGCGATGAAGGAGCGGCCCACCTTGGAGAGCTGGTACTCGGCACCGGACTCGTAGAAGGCGTTGCGGTCGCCCTCGAAGAGCGAGAGGTGGGTGTGCATGCCGGAGCCCGGGTACTCCGAGAACGGCTTCGGCATGAACGTGGCCTGCACGCCCTGCTCGAGCGCCACCTGCTTCATGACCAGGCGGAACGTCATGATGTTGTCCGCCGTGGACAGCGCGTCCGCGTAGCGCAGGTCGATCTCCTGCTGGCCCGGCGCGCCCTCGTGGTGGCTGAACTCCACCGAGATGCCCATGGACTCCAGCATGGTGATCGCCTGGCGGCGGAAGTCCATGCCGACGTTCTGCGGGGTGTGGTCGAAGTAGCCGGAGCTGTCGGCGGGCGTGGGGCGGCTGCCGTCGACGGGCTTGTCCTTGAGCAGGAAGAACTCGATCTCGGGGTGGGTGTAGAAGGTGAAGCCCAGGTCCGAGGTCTTGGCGAGGATCCGCTTGAGCACGAAGCGGGGGTCCGCGAAGGACGGCGAGCCGTCGGGCATCAGGATGTCGCAGAACATCCGGGCCGTGCCCGGCGCCTCCGCGCGCCAGGGCAGGATCTGGAAGGTCCCGGGATCCGGCTTCGCGATCATGTCGGACTCGTACACCCGGGCGAAGCCCTCGATCGCGGAGCCGTCGAAGCCGATCCCCTCGTCGAAGGCCTGTTCCAGCTCGGCGGGTGCCACGGCGACCGACTTCAGGAAGCCGAGAACATCGGTGAACCACAGGCGTACGAAGCGGATGTCGCGCTCCTCGAGCGTGCGGAGCACGAATTCCTGCTGCTTGTCCATTTCCACCCATCCTTGCCCGTCACGGCGCGTGCCTGCTCCCTGGAGCATCCCATCCGCGGGTTTCGGGGAGGTTGCGCACGCGGCTGTGCCCATTGTGGGTCAGGGCCCACCCCGAGACGACCCTGAGGCCCCCCTCACTCCTCCCCGACATGTGTCAGGTTTCTTTGACACGTGTTCCGCGGGCGTGTCAGCGTGGACCTACAGATACGAGGCGAAGGGGGCGCGATGAGCGAGAACCCGGCCCCGGCACAGGGACCGGAGCTCACGGGCGACGCGCTGCTGAAGGTCCTCACCGCCCTGGGCAATCCGCACCGGATGCGCATCGTCGCCGCCCTCTCGGACGGCCGCGACTACGTGAGCCGGCTCGCCCGTGAGCTGGCCATCGGACGCCCTCTGCTGCACATGCATCTGCAGCGCCTGGAGGCGGCGGGGCTGGTCCGGGGTGAGCTCGAGCTGTCCGAGGGAGGCAAGGCGATGAAGTTCTTCGAGCTGACGCCGTTCTGCTACGCGCTGACCCCCGAGGTCGTCGCGAGAGCCGCGCGCACGCTCACGGACGAGGGCAAGGACGACAAGGGCAAGGACACGGAGAAGAACACGATGAAGGAGACGGCGAAATGAACGGCGACGTCGTGGGAGCGGTCGGTGCCGCCGGGGTGTTCCTGCTGTGCATCGTCATCGTCTGGCAGGTCGCCGCGACCTGGCGGGCCCGCGTGCTGGCGACCCAAAACACCGAGTACCGCAAACTCGCGGAGAAGTACGCGCAGTTGCTGGAGGACAGCACCGAACTGCACCGGCGCACGCTCGACGAGCTGACGCAGACCCGTGTCTCGCTCTCCTCGATGGAGAAGATGATGCGCGAGATCGAGTAGGGCCGCGAGGACCCGTCCGAAGTCGGTACGGCCAGGAGCTGCAACTCCCGGCCGTACCCGTGAAGCACAAGTACCAGGCACTTCCCCCACGCCACGGCAGGTATGCGAACCCGTCACGCCGCGGCGCGGGCTCCGTGCGCCCGCACTCCACACTCAAGGAGACTACTCATGAGAGCGCTGCTCAAGCGCCTGGCCTCGGCGCCCGGCGGCCGGCGTACCAAATGGCTCGTCCTGCTCGGCTGGATCGTCGTCGTCGTGGCCCTCGGCCCGCTCGCCGGAAAACTCGGCGAGGTCGAGGACACCGGACCGAACGCCTTCCTGCCGCGGGGGGCCGAGTCGGCCGCGGTCAACACGGAGCTGGAGAAGTTCCGCACCGACGAGGTGATGCCCGTCGTCGTCGTATACAGCTCCGACCGGCCGCTCACCGCCGGTGACCGTGCCGCGGCGAAGTCGGACCGCCGCGCGTTCGCCCCGCACGTCGCAGAGGGCCGGCAGCTGTCCCCCGTGCTGCCGTCCGACGACGGCAGGGCGCTGATGGTGGTCGTACCGCTGTCGGACGAGCTCGGCGACCGGGTCGAGGAGATCCGCGACATCGCCGGCGCCAACGCCCCGCCCGGCCTGGACGTCGCGGTCGGCGGACCGGCCGGCTCACTGATGGACCAGGTCGCGGTCTTCGACACGCTCGACGCCACCCTGATGATCGCCACCGGCCTGGTGGTGGCCGTGCTGCTGCTGATCACCTACCGCAGCCCGGTGCTGTGGCTGTTCCCGCTGCTGGCGGTCGGCTTCGCCGCCGTGCTGACCCAGGTCAGCACCTATCTGCTGGCGAAGTACGCCGGACTGCCCGTCGACCCGCAGAGCGCCGGCATCCTGATGGTCCTCGTCTTCGGCGTGGGCACCGACTACGCGCTGCTGCTGATCGCCCGCTACCGGGAGGAGCTGCACCGCCAGGAGGACCGGCACGCGGCGATGAGGCTCGCACTGCGGCGTTCGGGACCGGCGGTCCTCGCCTCCGCCGGCACCATCGCCGTCGGCCTGGCCTGCCTGTCGCTGGCCGACATCAACTCCTCCCGCTCGCTGGGCCTGGTCGGCGCGATCGGCGTCGTCTGCGGCTTCCTGGCGATGGTCTCCGTACTGCCGGCGCTGCTGGTGATCGCGGGCCGCTGGGTGTTCTGGCCCTTCGTGCCGCGTCATGGCACGCCCGTACGGAAGGCGGTCACCGTCTGGTCCCGTATCGGTGCGGCCGTCGCCCGGCGTCCGCGCTGGTCGTGGCTGATGTCGGCCGGCGTCACGGGTGTGCTGGCGCTCAGCGCGTTCGGCATCAACATGGGGCTCACCCAGGCGGAGATGTTCCAGGACAAGCCCGAGTCGGTCGTCGCCCAGGAACGGATCTCGGCCCACTACCCGTCGGGCGCCTCCGACCCCGCGAAGATCGTCACGAACGCGGCGCAGGCCGGCGAGGTCGAGGCGGCCGCCGCGAAGGTGCCGGGCGTCGCCCGGGTCGACGCGGGCGACCGCACGCCCGACGGCGAACTCGCCACGCTGTCCGTCGTCCTGGAGAACGCCCCGGACAGCGACGCGGCCAAGGACACCGTCGACGCGCTGCGCTCCGCCGTCGACGACGTGGCGGGGGCCGACGCCCTGGTGGGCGGCACGACCGCGCAGACCCTGGACACCCAGCGGGCCGCCGACCGTGACCTGCGGACCGTGATCCCGGTGGTGCTGCTGGTGGTCCTGCTCGTCCTGGTGTGGCTGCTGCGGGCGATCGTCGCCCCGGTGCTGCTGCTGGCGACGGTCGTGCTGTCGTACTTCGCGGCGCTCGGCGCCTCGAACCTTCTGTTCGAGCACGTCCTCGGCTTCGCCGGTGTCGACTGGTCGCTCCCGCTGATGGGCTTCGTCTTCCTCGTCGCCCTCGGCATCGACTACAACATCTTCCTGATGCACCGCGTCAGGGAGGAGTCGGAGCGGCTCGGCCTGGCGCGCGGTGTGCTCGAGGGCCTGACGACCACCGGCGGTGTCATCACGAGTGCGGGCGTCGTGCTCGCCGCGACATTCGCGGTCTTCGCCGGACTGCCGCTGGTGACGATGGCGCAGATGGGCACCATCGTCGGCATCGGCGTCCTGCTGGACACGTTCCTGGTCCGTACGGTGCTGGTGCCCGCCCTCGCCCTCGACCTGGGCCGCTGGTTCTGGTGGCCGGGCCGGCTGTTCAGGACCGGGGCACAGGGGGAGGCCGCCGCGGAGCGGCCGGCGTCGGCCGGACGCGCGCCGGAACGGGTCTGACGCGCCGCCACAGGTCCGGGGCACCCGGACCTCGCAGGGCCCCGTCGCATCGCGGCGGGGCCCCGCGCCGTCGCCGGGCGGCCGTTAATTGCCGCCCGTCTGCGGTGCCGGTGGCGTCCGCCCACTACGATCTGCGGCCATGGGGGGTTCGCGGACCGACCGCCTCTCGCGCACCGCACGTCCCACGGCTCTGCTGAGCGCCGTGGCGACGCTCCTCGGCGCGCTCTTCATCTGCCTCGGCCCGGCCGGTACGCACCACGGCAGCCCCTCCCCCCGGGCCCATGGACCAGAGGTGACGGCAGCGGCGGCGGCCGGGACGGCGGCGGCGTCGGCACGGACGGTCGCCCCCACGGCGACCGCGTACAGCTGCCCGTACGACGACGGCGGCTGCGGCCTGCTGCCGGTGCTCAGCCCCGCGGTGCTCACCGTGCCGCCTCCGCAGCTCGACGCCCCGCTGGAGGCGGGCGCCCCGCTCCCCCACCCCGGGCCCGCCGCCGACGCCGGCGGCCGAGGCCGTTCCGGAGTGCTCGCGCGCGCCCCGGACCTGCACGTCCTTCAGGTGCTGCGGACGTGACACCGCCCGCACGACCTCGCACGCATCGCTGAACCCCCCATTCCGCAGACTTCACGAAGGACACCGCCACCATGGCTTCCCGTAACACCACCAACGACCGCCGGGCCCGGATAGAGCAGATGCGCCGGGCCGAGCAGTCCCGTGAGCGCCGCAACCGCATCCTCACCGTCGGCATCAGCGCCGTCGTCGTCGCCGGCCTCGTCGGCTTCGGTGTCTTCGTCCTCAACAAGGAGTCCGAGGAGAAGGAGCAGCGCGTGGCCGAGGCGAAGGCCCCGGTCCAGGACGAGAAGTCCTGGGACGCCAAGAAGCTCGGCCGCAACCACGTCGAGACGGCCGTCTCCTACGAGATGAAGCCGCCGGTCGGCGGCGACCACAGCCAGGTGTGGATGAACTGCAACGGCGACGTGTACAAGGAGGCGATCCCCGAGGTCAACGCCGTCCACTCGCTGGAGCACGGCGCGGTGTGGGTGACGTACACCGACAAGGCCGCCAAGGGTGACGTGGACAAGCTGGCCGAGAAGGTCAAGAAGACGCCGTACACGCTGATGAGCCCGTACAAGGACCAGCAGGGCGCGATCATGCTGAGCGCCTGGGGCAAGCAGGTGACCGTCGACTCGGCGGACGACAAGCGGGTCAGCCAGTTCTTCACCAAGTACGTGCAGGGCCCGCAGACGCCCGAGCCGGGCGCGGCCTGCACGGGCGGACTGAGCGGCAAGTGATGGGCATGACGCGTACGCACTGGGCCGCCGTCACCGCGGTGGTCCTCGCGCTGCTCTTCGCGGGGGCGGCCACGGTGGCCTCCGCGGGGAGCGGCGGCTCCGCCCCCGCGGACCGTACGCCGACGGGGGCGTCCGCGGACGCCGGTTTCGCCCGTGACATGTCCGTCCACCACCAGCAGGCGGTGGAGATGTCGTTCATCGTCCGTGACCGGACGAAGGACGAGGAAGTGCGCAGGCTCGCGTACGACATCGCCAACACCCAGGCCAACCAGCGCGGCATGATGCTGGGCTGGCTGGACCTGTGGGGACTGCCGAAGGTGGACGCGGACGCCGAGCCGATGGAGTGGATGGCTTCGGGGAGCTCGGGCCACGGCGCTCACGGCGGCGGCCACCGGGCCGAGGACGGTTCACTGATGGCCGGCATGGCGAGCAGGGCGGACCTCGAGCGGCTGGGACGGCTCAGCGGCAAGGAGGCGGAGGTCCTCTACCTCCAGCTGATGATCATCCACCACAACGGCGGGATCGCCATGGCCAAGGGCTGCGTCGAGCAGTGCGCGGTCGGGGTGGAGCGCGATCTGGCGCAGGGCATGGTGGACGCGCAGGCGTCGGAGGTCGAGCTGATGGTCGACCTGCTGCACCGCCGGGGCGCGGAGCCGCGCACCTGACACGCGCCGCCGTCCGCCGACGGCCCCGTCCCGGAGAGATCCGGGACGGGGCCGTCGGCGTTCGGGCGGGGCCGTCGGCGTTTCGGGCGGGGCCGTCGGCGTTCGAAGGAGCCACTGGGCGCGAGGCGGCCCCTGTCCGTCCGGGGCGGGAGGCACGGGGGCGCCGGAGGGCGGGAACGCCGGAGGCCGGAAAGGCGGAGGCCGGAAAGCCGGAGGCCGGGAAGCGCGGGCGGGGTGCCCGGAGGGCTTACGCGGCTGCGGTCGCGTACGCCGAACGGCGCCACGAGAATGAGGTGGCTCGGGGCCGATGCGGCATCCAGGAGGCACGACCTATGACCACTGCGAAGGACATCATGCACCCGGGGGCCCGGTGGATCCCCTCGCACGAGACCCTCGACCGGGCGGCGCAGCTGATGCGGGAGCTGGACGTCGGCGCCCTGCCGATCGCCGACGCCGACGAGCGGCTGTGCGGCATCCTCACCGACCGCGACATCGTCGTGGGCTGCGTCGCGATGGGCCACGACCCGGCCAAGGTCACCGCGGGCGAGATGGCCAAGGGCACCCCGCGCTGGATCGACGCCGGCGCGGACGTGTCGGCGGTGCTGCGGGAGATGCAGGGCCACCAGATACGGCGGCTGCCGGTGATCGAGAACAAGCGGCTGATCGGGATGATCAGCGAGGCGGACCTGGCGCAGCACCTGAGCGAGGACCAGATCGCCGGCTGGGCGGAGCGCGTCTACGCGGAGAGCGGCATGGAGCGCCTGAAGAGAGCGGGCTCCATGACCTGAGGGTCCTGCCGGGGGCGGGGCCGGCTCGGCCCGCCCCCTTCCGCCGGGTGCTCCGGTGATGTGCCGCGCATCACCCGGAGGGACATCGCGTCAGAAAGACGATTACACTGGGCCCGTGCCTCAACTACGCCTCGCTCTGAATCAGATCGACTCGACCGTCGGTGACCTCGCCGGCAACGCCGAGGCGATCGTGCACTGGACCCGGCACGCCGCCGAGCAGGGGGCGCATCTCGTCGCCTTCCCCGAGATGGTGCTGACCGGCTACCCCGTCGAGGATCTCGCGCTGCGGTCGTCCTTCGTCGAAGCCTCCCGTGCCACGCTGCGCGCGCTCGCCGCCCGTCTGGACTCCGAGGGGTTCGGCGAGCTCCCGGTGATCGTCGGTTACCTGGACCGTTCGGAGACGGGCCGGCCCCGGTACGGTCAGCCCGCCGGGTCGCCGCGCAACGCCGCCGCCGTGCTGCACCGCGGCGAGGTGGCGCTCAGCTTCGCCAAGCACCACCTTCCCAACTACGGCGTCTTCGACGAGTTCCGCTACTTCGTGCCGGGCGACACCATGCCCGTGGTCCGGGTCCACGGCATCGACGTGGCGCTCGCGATCTGCGAGGACCTCTGGCAGGACGGCGGCCGGGTGCCCGCCGCCCGCAGCGCGAAGGCGGGACTGCTGATCTCGATCAACGCCTCGCCGTACGAGCGCGAGAAGGACGACACCCGCCTCGAGCTGGTGCGCAAGCGCGCCCAGGAGGCCGGCTGCACCACGGCGTACCTGGCGATGATCGGCGGGCAGGACGAGCTGGTCTTCGACGGCGACTCGATCGTCGTCGGCGCGGACGGCGAAGTCGTGGCGCGGGCACCGCAGTTCGCGGAAGGCAGCGTCGTACTGGATCTCGAGCTGCCCGCCGCGGCCGCCGACGCGCCCGAGGGCGTCGTGGACGACGGGCTGCGCATCGACCGCGTCGTGCTGTCGGAGGAGCCGCTGCCCGCGTACGAGGCCGAGCTGACGGGCGGTTACGCCGACCGGCTCGACGACGACGAGGAGGTGTACTCGGCGCTGGTGGTCGGCCTGCGCGCGTACGCCGCCAAGAACGGCTTCAGGTCGGTCCTGATCGGCCTGTCCGGAGGCATCGACTCCGCACTCGTCGCCGCGATCGCCTGCGACGCGCTCGGCGCGCAGAACGTGTACGGCGTCTCCATGCCGTCGAAGTACAGCTCGGACCACTCCAAGGGCGACGCGGCCGAACTGGCACGGCGGACGGGGCTGAACTTCCGCACCGTACCGATCGAGCCGATGTTCGACGCCTACATGGGTTCGCTGGGTCTGACCGGGCTCGCGGAGGAGAACCTCCAGTCGCGGCTGCGCGGCACGATGCTGATGGCGATCTCCAACCAGGAGGGCCACATCGTCCTCGCGCCGGGCAACAAGTCCGAGCTGGCGGTGGGGTATTCGACGCTCTACGGCGACTCGGTGGGCGCGTACGGGCCGATCAAGGACGTCTACAAGACGACCGTGTTCCGGCTCGCCAAGTGGCGCAACCGGGCCGCGGCGGAGCGCGGCCAGACCCCGCCGATCCCCGAGGCGTCGATCACCAAGCCGCCGAGCGCCGAGCTGCGCCCGGGACAGGTGGACACCGACTCGCTGCCGGACTACGACGTGCTGGACCGGCTGCTCGAGCTGTACGTGGACCGTGACCAGGGCAAGGACGCGATCGTCGCGGCCGGCTTCGACGAGGCGCTGGTGACGAAGACGCTGCGGATGGTGGACATGGCGGAGTACAAGCGGCGCCAGTACCCGCCGGGCACCAAGATCTCGGCGAAGGGCTTCGGCAAGGACCGGCGGCTGCCGATCACGAACCGCTGGCGCGAGGCGACGAGCTGATCCGCTCCGGTGCGAGGGGGCTTCCCGCGATCACGCGGGAGGCCCCCTTCGCGTCGCGGTCACGGTCGAGCACCCCGGCGACGGCGGCGATCGCGAGACCCACGACGGCGAGGACCGCGCCGACGAACGCCGGGGAGGTCCAGCCCCAGCCGGCCGCGATGGCCGCGCCGCCGAGCCAGGCGCCGCCCGCGTTGGCGAGGTTGAAGGCGGAGTGGTTCGAGGCGGAGGCGAGGGTCGGGGCGTCCTTGGCCTTGCGCATCACCAGCATCTGCAGCGGCGTGGTGGTCAGGAAGCCGACCGCGCCGAGCACGACGACGGTCGTCAGGGCGAGCCACGGGACGTGGACGGTGAACGGGAAGGCGGCCAGGACCAGCGCGAGCGCGGTCAGGGAGCCGTAGAGCGTCGGCCGCAGCGCGCGGTCGGTGAGGGGGCCGGCGGCGAGCGCGCCGAGCGTCATGCCGATGCCGAACAGGGCGAGGACGAGGGTGACCGACGACTCCCCCAGGCCGATCGCCCCGGTCGTCATCGAGGCGAGGTAGGAGTACACGGCGAACACTCCGGCGAAGCCGAACACGGCGGTCAGCAGGCCGAGCAGCACCTGCCGGTCGCGGAGTGCGCGCAGTTCGCGGCCGATGCCCTGGTGGGCGTCGAGGGGCATGCTCGGCACGAGGCGGGCCAGGGCGGCCATGGCGACGAGGCCGATGGCGGTCACGACGAGGAACGTCGCACGCCAGCCGAGCTGCTGGCCGAGCGCGGTCGCGGCGGGGACGCCGACGATGTTGGCCACGGTGAGCCCGAGGAACATGGTCGCGACGGCACGCGCCTGCCGGTGCTCCCGTACGAGGCGCGCCGCGACGACGGCGCCGACGCCGAAGAACGCGCCGTGCGGCAGTCCGGCGAGCACGCGCCCCGCGAGCAGGGTGCCGAAGCCGGGCGCGAGGGCGGAGGCCAGGTTGCCGACGGTGAACAGCGCCATCAGGAGCAGCAGCATCCGCTTGCGCGGGACGCGGGAGCCGAGGCCGGTGAGCAGCGGCGCGCCGATGACGACGCCGATGGCGTAGGCGGAGACGAGGTGGCCCGCGGTGGGGACGGAGGTGCCCAGGTCCTCCGCGACATTGGGCAGCAGGCCCATCATCACGAATTCGGTGGTTCCGATGCCGAAGGCGGACACGGCGAGGGCGAGGAGCGCCAAGGGCATGGGAGGGTGAGCCTTTCCGAGTAAGTTCGTTCTCGGAACAAATGCTCTCAGACGTTTTGTTCCGCGCGGTGAACGGCGGGTTGCGCCGGCGTTCGCCCCGCCCCCGGACAGACGGCCGCGCCCGGCCCCACGGGCCGGGCGCGGTCACGGGAAGGGCCGCAGTGGGACCAAGGTCACAGGTCCACGCGGGCCGCGATCGGCAGATGGTCGCTGTTCGTCCGCGGCAGCGTCCACGACGACACCGGCTCCACGCCGCGCACCATGATCTGGTCGATCCGCGCCATCGGGAACGCCGCCGGCCAGCTGAAGCCGAAGCCGTCGCCCGCCGCGCCCTGCGTGGAGCGCATCTGGGACGTGACGGCGTTGAGCGAGCGGTCGTTCATGGTGCCGTTGAGGTCGCCGAGCAGCACGACCCGGTCCAGTCGCTCGCGGGCGATGGCCTCGCCCAGGGCGTCGGCGCTGTCGTCCCGCTGGTTGGCGGTGAAGCCCGCGTGGAGCTTCACGCGGACGGACGGCATGTGCGCGACGTACACCGCGACCTCACCGCCGGGCGTCGCCACCGTGGCGCGCATCGCGCGGGTCCAGCCCATCCGGATGTCGACGGGCGAGGTGCCGGTCAGCGGGTACTTGCTCCACAGCCCCACGGTGCCCTCCACCGCGTGGTGCGGATACGTGGCGGACAGGGCCTCCTCGTACGCCGTCACCTGCCCCGTCGGCAGCTCCTGCAGCGCGAGGACGTCGGCCCCGGACGCGGCGACGTCCTCCGCTGTGCCCACGGGGTCGGGGTTGTCCGCGTTCACGTTGTGCGTGGCGATCGTCAGATCGCCGCCGGTGGCCGCGGACTTGCCCAGCAGCCCGCCGAACAGGTTGAGCCACACGACCAGCGGCAGCAGTACGGCGATCAGCGCCGTGGCGGACCGGCGCAGCACCGCCGCGACGGCGATCAGCGGGACGAACACGCCGAACCAGGGCAGGAAGGTCTCCGTCAGGCTGCCGAGGTTGCCGATCCGGTTGGGGATCCGGGCGTGCAGGAGCATCAGCAGGGCGACCAGCACGGCGCAGACGGCGAGGACGACGCCGCGCCGCCAGATCCCGCGGTCGCCGCGCCACCGCTCGGCCACCCCCCGGAGTCTGCCGACAAAGGACCCGGTGGGCCGCGTCCGGGCCGTGCCGTTCTCCGTGTCCGCCGTGTACGCCTGCGCCATAGAGCTGTCCTCACTGCCTTGCTGTCACGCCCGGCCTCGCCGCCGTCCTTAGGACCCTAGGCGATGACCGGTGGTCGTCCCGCCGTCCGGGGACGGCTGTTCTGCCTCGATGACGACGTGGGCGCACGCCGGGTTCCTGCCGCCGGGCGTGGCGCGGAGGCTGTGACAGAACGGGCACACTCGATGCGTTCCGGATCACACCGCGGCGGGCGTGTCCCGAGGGCGGCGACGCGGCGTGTGAGGGGGTCCTCTTTCCCCGGGTGGCATGAAGTGCCACCATGGGAGGCGATCCGGGGACGCCGTCAGGGCGCCTCGAGATGAAGAAGGAGCCGAATACTCATGACGCTTCAGCCTGCCCAGAAGGCCACCGACAGCAGCAAGGCGCTGTACGGCGGCAAGCAGTCGCGCCGCATCACCGTGCACGACATCGCCGCCGCCAAGGAGCGCGGCGAGAAGTGGCCCATGCTCACCGCCTACGACGCCATGACGGCGTCCGTCTTCGACGAGGCCGGGATCCCCGTGGTCCTGGTGGGCGACTCGATGGGCAACTGCCACCTCGGCTACGAGACCACCGTGCCCGTCACGATGGACGAGATGACCCTCCTGTCCGCCGCCGTCGTACGGGGGACCAAGCGCGCCCTCGTCGTCGGTGACCTGCCCTTCGGCGCGTACCAGGAAGGGCCGGTCCAGGCCCTCCGCAACGCGACCCGGCTGGTCAAGGAGGCAGGCGTCGGCGCGGTCAAGCTGGAGGGCGGCGAGCGTTCGCTGGCCCAGACCGAGCTGATCGTGCAGTCCGGGATCCCGGTCATGTCGCACCTGGGGCTCACCCCGCAGTCCGTGAACACCATGGGCTACCGGGTGCAGGGCCGCAGCGACGAGGCCGCCCACAAGCTGATCCGTGACGCCAAGGCCGCCCAGGACGCGGGCGCGTTCGCCGTGGTGCTCGAGCTGGTCCCGGCCGAGCTCGCCGCCGAGGTCACCCGCTCCCTGCACATCCCCACCATCGGCATCGGCGCCGGCCCCGACACCGACGCCCAGGTCCTGGTGTGGACCGACATGGCCGGTCTGACGGGCGGCAAGGTGCCGCGCTTCACCAAGCAGTACGCCAACCTCCGCCAGACCCTCGGCGACGCGGCGAAGGCGTTCGCCGACGACGTCGCGGGCGGCGCGTTCCCCGCGGAGGAGCACAGCTTCCACTGAGCCACGCCCACCGCCGCGAAGAGCCACTCCCGGCACAGACGACAGCCCGCCGATCTTCCCCCGTCGGCGGGCTGTCGGCGTAGTGTGAGAGATGGCCTCGGGGACAGCACCTCACCGCCAGGAGGCGGGACATCATGGCCGCGATCATGAGCAGGAACTTCGACTCGGCCGACGAGACCCGTGCGTTCAAGGACGGAAAGGGGAAGCTGGACGTCATCAACACCGAGCACGGGCCGGTCGGGCGTGCCGTGTTCGAGCCGGGCTGGCGCTGGTCCACCCACGTCAAGCCGATCGCGGGCACGGACAGCTGTCAGGCCTCGCACGTCGGTTACATGGTCAGCGGCCGTATGAAGGTCGTCATGGACGGCGGCGAGACGGGCGAGTTCGGCCCCGGCGACTTCATGTCCATCGCACCGGGGCACGACGCCTGGGTCGTCGGCGACGAGTCGTGCGTGGTGCTCGACTGGGTCGGCTTCGGCGACTACGCGAAGTCCTGACCGCTCTGGCCTCCGCAAGAACCACAGGCCGCCGGCAGCGCCGGCGGCCTGCCCCGCGCAGGAGCTGCCCGCGCTACGGACCGTCGTGCGTGAAGGGGA
Organism: Streptomyces kurssanovii; assembly: GCF_040677245.1. Taxonomy (NCBI): domain Bacteria; kingdom Bacillati; phylum Actinomycetota; class Actinomycetes; order Kitasatosporales; family Streptomycetaceae; genus Streptomyces; species Streptomyces kurssanovii. Next base: position 21,791 of record NZ_JBFAQK010000039.1, on the reverse strand, counting down.
CCCAGAGCATCGGGTTCGTGGGGTCGGCGTCGCGCAGCTCCGCGACGGCACGGTGCAGGGCCGCCGCGGCACCGTCCGAACGCAGCACGCCCGGAGCGCCGAGGTTCCGGTAGAACGCGGCGGCGACGGCGGGCGCGACCCGGTCCTGGACGGACCACAGGGTGGAGACGACATGGCGGAATCCCGCCATGCGCAGTGCGGCAGCGGTGTGGATGGCCTCGTCGGGCAACTGCCCGCCGCCCAGGCGGGTGTGGCAGGCGGAGAGGAACGCCAGGTCCGCACGGTCCAGTCGGAGCTCCGCGAAGTCGAGCACGTTCATGTCACCGTCACGCAGGCACAGACCGGACGTGGCGGGCGCGTTCATGTCCAGTCTGCCGTGACAGGCGAAGTGCGCCCATGGGTGTCCGGGCAGGTGCTCCCGCACCGCCGCGACGGTGGCCGCGTCGTCGGCCAGGGTGGTCACCCGCTCATGGCCGAGCGCCTCACGCAGCCCCCGCAGTTCCTCGGGAACCCCCGGCAGAGGTGCGTGACCTCGCTCGGTGTCGGACAGTGCCACGGCCAGCAGCCGGGGATCGCCGGCCGCGGGACGCCGCCTGGCGTCGACGAGTGCGGCGAGGGTCGAGGTGTAGGACGAGACCACCGCGAAGGGCAGCCCGACCGGCTCGGTCCGGTCCGCACCGGTGCGCGGGTACCGCCCCGCCGCGTGCAGCGGCAACGACACCAAGGAGGCTGTCGGGCACCACCAGAGCCGCGGCGGCTCCGCCGACCGGTACGGCAGCTCCAGCCGGTCGAGCACGGGCCGGGCGATCCGCTCCCACAGCCATTCCAGGGTGTCGTGGACGGTGTGCCGCGCCCGTTGCCGGACCCGGCCGGCGGCACCGGGTGCCAGCGCGTCCCCCAGGTGCTCCAGGTAGGTGTTGCAGACCCGGTCCGCGCCACGGAAGTCGACGCCGGGCAGCGGTACGACATCGACCCGTCCGCCCGGCAGCACGAGGATCGCGTCGCAGCGCACGGCGCTGATGTTGACGAGGACCACGGGGCCGTCCGCCGCCGCGGGAGCGAGTTCGCCGAACGCGGGCGGGGCGAGGAAGCGCTCGAAGCCCGGCAGGCTCCTGACCCGGTCGCGCAGCTGTGTCCAGCGGCGCGCCAGCCGCATCCGGGCCTCCGGGTCGACCCGGCCGTCACCGTCCAGCGCGGAGCGGATCTCCTCCAGCTCGGCCGCGAGGGTCGGCTCCCGCGCCGCGAGCAAGGCCAGGTCGCCGCGCAGGTGCAGGGTGGAACGCCACAGCACCGAACGCCCCTGTTCCAGGAGTTCCACCGCCAGTTCGGGCCGGCCCTCGATGATCGCCAGGGCAGCGGCGTCCCTCGGCATCGCCGCACCGCTGCGCAGGACCTGTTCCTGGTCGGCACGCTCGAGACCGGTCCGGCCGACGTCCCGCAGCAGGGAGACCGCGACGCGCGCCCCCACCAGCGCGTCGGCGGTGTCGCCGGCCTCGTGGGCCAGCCCCGCCCACATCCGGGTGGCGGTCAGACGGTCCTCGGGCGAGGAGCCGGCCGCGTGCGCCGCCTCCCGGAGCGCCGTCAGCGCCGCGTCGCGGTCGGGGCCGTCCGGTGCGAAGCGGAAGCGGTTCACCAGCGCCACCGTCAGACCGATCAGCACTTCGGCGCGGTCCACGTCCGTCGCCTCACATGCCGCGACCGCTGCCGTGAAGGCCGCCACGGCCTCTTCCACCTCGGCGCGGTCCGGCTCGGCGTCCTCGCGCGAACGCAGCAGCAGCGAGCCGAGGAGCCGCTGCGACTCGACCGTGCTCTCCCTGCTCACCGCGGTGGCCGCCGCCTCCCGGGCGGCGACGACCGCGGCCTCCCGGGCGCCCTCCTCCTCGAGTGCCGTGGCCAGCAGGACCAGCAGCTTCGGCCGCAGGGCGTGCGAGCGGGGCACGGCCGCCAGCGCGCGCCGGGCCTCGTCCGACGTCGCGGAGCGGCCGGCGGCGAACAGGGAATGCATCAGCGTCCGCGGATGGTCCGCGGGCGCCTCCCGCAGGACCGTCCGCGCCTCTTCCGCCACCGCCTCGGCCTCGCGCCGGTCCTGCGACCGGCGGGTGAGGGCGGCCCGGCTGCGCAACGCCGACGCGAGGTTGGTGGCGGCGTCCGCCCGGTGCCTCGGGTTGTCCGCGGTGCGTGCCGCCGCCCGCAGCAGGGCGACGGCCTCGTCCAGATCGTCCGGCGAACCTCCGCGCGAGCCCCGCATGTGCAGCGCCGCCCCGAGATTGGTGCGCGCCACCGCGTCCTGCGAGGGCAGGCCCTCGACGGCCGCGCGCCCCAGCGCGACCGCCTCGTCCAGGTACCCGTCGATCGCGGCCTCCGCGTCGGCACCGCCCGTGCCCGGCACCGGCCGGGCACCGGCGTCCGTGTGCTGGACGGCGAGCCACGTCAGGGCGCCGCAGAGACTCGCCTCGAGGTGGGCCCGTGATTCCTCGTCACCGCCCGGCCGCGTCAGCGCCTGCCTGCCGATGTCCACGGCCTGACGCACCGGATCCGCGTCACCGAGGACCTGGGACAGGTCGCGGAGCAGCCCGACGGCAGCCCGTGCGGCGTCCATGCGCCGCGGGTCGTCCGGGGGCCGGGCGGAGAGCTCCTCCTGCGCCACGGTGACCGCCTCGCGCAGGTCGGCGGTGTGACCCCGCAGGTCGTAGCGGTGGCGCAGGACTCCCCGCAGGGCGCCCAGCAGGATCGCCCGTGCCGGATGCCCCTCGGGTGCCAGACGCACCCCGTCCCGGGTGATGTTGACGGCCGCCACGAGGGCGGCGTCGTCACCCGTCTCCTCGAACCGCTTGAACGCCGCCTCCGCCTTCAGGTACTTCGCCACCGGCGCCACCTCCGGGTCCACCGGAGGACCGGTGCGGGCGGCCTCCAGCCTCTGGAGGTTGGCGGCGGCCTGGGGATGGCCCATGGAAGCGGCGATCCGGAACCACTGGGCCGCGTCCGGGTCGTCCTGGTTGTGCAGCAGTGCCCCCAGGTTGTTGGCGGCCTCGGGATGCCCGTGGCGGAACGCCTCGGTGTACCAGAGACGGGCCATCCGGAGCCGGCCGGTGCGCTCCGCCAGCAGCGCCAGGTTGTACATCCCGTTGAAGTCGCCGTACTCCTCGGCGGCCTCCCTGAACAGCTTCTCGGCCTCCTCGGTACGACCGTGGCGGTCCAACTCGATTCCCTGTAACAGCAGTTGCCGCCCAGGATCCTCCCCCGCGCCGTCGCCCCCGACCTTGCCCTCACCGCTGCCGACCGCCATGAGCCCCCCTTGCCGCGTGTGGTCGAAACAGCACTCAAGGTAAACCGGCGCTCATTACAGTGTGGCTATGTCCGACGCAGCGGCCCCTGCCTATCTCGCCACCACCGACCGCGAACTGACCGACCGCGCCTACGACTTGCTCGAGGCCGGCCGGCTCACGGTGTCGCCGCACGGCTCGGGAGACGTGTACGGCTTCGTCGTGGCCGGTCCCTGTCCCCGCTGCGACCACCGGATCGTCGACCGGCAGGTCTCGGTCGCGCTGACCGGCACCGGCGGGGTGGGCCGTTCCGCCGGCGCGGGCCCGGTGGAGACCGTGGTGCTGGACATCTCCTGCGGCTGCGGCAGCACCCACCTGGACGCCCCGGAGGGCCTGACGGGATGCGGTGCCAGCTTCCGCCTCGAACTGGACATCGTATGAACCTGCGGCCGCGCAGGCCGGCAGGTCCGCCCAGTGCGACCGACCTGGCGGAGCGGGACCGGTTCCGGGAACTGGTGCGGGAGTCGCTGCCGGCGGTGCGTGCGAGCGCGGAGGCGTGGCGGAACGGCCTGGCGGCCTTCATCACCCTGATCGGCGCGGCGATCGTGATCAAGGGCCGGAGCACCACCGCCGAACTGCCCTTCGGCTGGCGGGTCGCCGTCACCGTGCTCGTCGGCGGCGGACTGGCCCTGGCCGTGGTGGGCCTGTGGCACGCGCTGGCGGCGCAGGCGGGGAACCGGCCGCTCACCGTGACCCTGGCCGGCATCCACCGCGATCACGGGTCGGTGGACGGTTTCGAGGTGGCGACGGCGATACGGGCGGCCCGGCGGCTCACGCATGCCCGCCGCGCCGTCGCGGTGGCCCTCGCGCTGCTGTTCGCCGGCACCGCGCTCACCTGGTGGGCGCCTGCGGCCCGGCCCGCGTTCCTGAAGGTGACACACGGTTCGGGGACCACCTGCGGCGTTCTGTTGTCGGCGGACGGCGGCAAGGTCCGCCTGTCCGTTGCGGGGCGGGCGGGCCCGGTCGAGATCCCGCTCGCGTCGGTCGGCAACATGGCCGTGACCGGCGCCTGCCCCTGAGCCCCGCCCACGACTTTCCGCCCGCCTGCTGGTGTCCGTCGGCGGCCTGTCGGTGATCTGTCGGCCGTCTGTCGGCGCGGGCGGCCACCGTGGTCCCCATGACGCGAATCGACAAGAACGCCGTCGAGGTACGGGGCCTCGTCAAGCACTACGGGGAGACCAAAGCGCTCGACGGGGTGGACCTCGACGTCCGCGAAGGCACGGTCCTCGGGGTCCTCGGACCCAACGGCGCCGGCAAGACCACGCTCGTACGCTGCCTCTCCACGCTGATCGTCCCCGACGCCGGCCACGCCACCGTCGCCGGCTACGACGTGGTGCGGCAGCCCCGTCAGCTGCGCCGCACCATCGGGCTCACCGGCCAGTACGCCTCGGTCGACGAGAAGCTGTCCGGGTGGGAGAACCTCTACATGATCGGGCGGCTGCTCGACCTGTCCCGCAAGGACGCCCGCCGCCGCGCGGAGGAGCTGCTGGAACGCTTCTCGCTCACGGACGCCGCCAAACGGCCCGCCGGGCAGTACTCGGGCGGCATGCGGCGCCGGCTGGACCTCGCCGCCTCGATGATCGGCCGGCCGGCCGTGCTCTACCTGGACGAGCCGACGACCGGGCTCGACCCCCGCACCCGCAACGAGGTGTGGGACGAGGTGCGGCGGATGGTCACGGAGGGCGCGACCGTGCTGCTCACCACCCAGTACATGGAGGAGGCCGAGCAGCTCGCGAGCGAGCTGACCGTCATCGACCGGGGACGGGTCATCGCGGGCGGAGCCGTGGACGAGCTGAAGGCCAAGGTCGGCGGGCGCACCCTGCAGATCCGGCCGAGCGACCCGGCGCAACTCGCCGCCATGGCGCGGGCGGTGACCGAGGCCGGGCTCGGCGGCGTCGGAGGGGCGTCGGCGGTGCCGGACGAAGGCCGGCTGTACGTACCGATCCTCAGCGACGAGCAACTGACCGCGGTCGTCGGAGTGCTGAGCACCCACGGCTTCAGGATCGCGCACATCGGCACCCATCTGCCCAGCCTGGACGAGGTGTTCCTGGCCATCACCGGCGAGAAGACCTCGCCCGCACCCGTCGGCACCACGATCCTCGAGGAGGTCGCGGCATGAGCGCGACAGCAGTCACCGCCCCGGCCCGGCCCCTCACCGGAGAGGGACGCATCACGCCGCGGGCGGGTCTCCGGCACATCGGCGCCCTGGTGCGCCGCAACATCATGCAGATCAAGCACGACCCGGAGTCGATGTTCGACGTCCTGCTGATGCCGATCGTCTTCACGCTGCTGTTCGTGTACGTCTTCGGCGGCGCGATCTCCGGCAAGGGCAACCAGGAGGTGTACGTCAACTACGTGGTTCCGGGGCTGATGGCGATGATGGGCCTGAACATCGCCATGGCCGTCGGAACGGGCATCAACGACGACTTCAGGAAGGGCGTCATGGACCGGTTCCGGACGATGCCCATCGCCCGGTCGTCGGTCCTCGTCGCGAAGATCGTCGTCGAAGTGGGCCGGATGCTGGTGGCCATCGCGATCCTGCTCGGCGTGGGCTTCCTGCTCGGGCTGGACATCAAGACCTCCGTGCTCGAACTCCTCGGCGCCGTCGGGCTCTCGCTGGTCTTCGGCGCCTCCCTCACATGGATCTTCATCCTGCTGGGGCTGACGATGAAGACGGCACAGGCCGTCCAGGGGATGGCGATGCTGGTACTGGTGCCGCTGCAGTTCGGGTCGTCGATCTTCACGCCGCCGTCGACCATGCCCGGCTGGTTGGAGTCGTTCACCGAGTACAACCCGCTCTCGAACCTCGCGGACGCGGCCCGCGCGCTCGTCAACGGCGGGCCGGTGGCCCACTCGGTGTGGATGACGCTCGGGTGGGCCGCCGCCATCACGGTGGTGACGGCGCCCCTCGCGGTCTCCAGGTTCCGCAGGAAGACGTGACGTTCAGCCCGTCCCGCGCACGAGGGCTGCGGCCTCCTCCAACGTGAGACCGCCGCCCTCGGCGTACGCCTCCTCGAAGGCGTCGTCCCCGAGGGCGGCGCGGGCGGCCTCCTCGGCGAGGCGGCGGTTCTCCCGCTCCAGCGAGGCCATGAAGTGCCGCGGCGGGAGCAGCGCTTCGTGCGCGCCGAGCAGCCGGGCCGCGAGCTGGGCGTCACCCTCGCCGGCGATCGCACGGGCCGCCGTCAGGATGTGCACCGACGGAATCTGCGGCGCGACCACCATGGACAGCGGCTCCATGGCGTAGGCGAGTGCCGTACCGGCTCTGCCGCGAGCCTCCGTATGACGGCCGTCGACCGTGTCCAGCCAGGCCAGGGAGCCGATGACGATGCCCTCGAAAATGGCGAGGGTGTCGCTCCTGAGCTCCCGGCGCAGCGTCTCCAGCTCCCTGCGTGCCTCACCGGTGCGGCCGGAGCGGCCGAGCCACGTCGCGAGCAGCATCCTGGCCAGTGACCTGGCTTCGTACCCGGTGTCGTGTCCTGCGGAGACCACCTCACGCAGGATGGTCTCCGCCTCCTTCCCCCGGCCGGTCTCCAACAGGACGTTCGCCAGGCGGCCGCGCAGAAGGAGCGCCTGGCCCCTGGCGCCGAGCGTGGCGGCGTGCTCGACGGCCGCGCGGTAATCGGCGGCGGCCTCGTCGTACGCGCCCCGTTGCTCATGGGCCTCGCCGCGGGACGAGAGCGCCTCGGCCATACCCCAGGCGTCCCCGAGCCGCTCGAAGATCCGCAGACTGCGGTCCGCGTCGCGGTGGGCGTCGCCGGCCCACATGCCTCGGTTGGCCAGGATGTTGGCCCGCCACTGGAGGGCGTTGGCCAGCTCCCACTCCGGGCCGTACTCCTCCGCGATCCGCACGGTCCGGTCCAGGACGCGGCGCAGTCGGTCGCCGTCGCCCGTGACCATGACGGCGTAGAACCAGAGTGAGGCGGGAAAGCGGCAGCTCTGCGGCTGGCCCGCGTCGTAGACGTCCACCACGCGGCGCAGCCAGGCGAGCTTCTCCGGAGTGGTCCACTCCTCGACGCCGTGGTCCATGTTGACCATCCGGACCAGCGCGGCCTGCCGCCGGGCCTCCACGAGCAGTTCGGGCCGCAGCGGCGGGGGCGCGTCCGTGCAGCGCTCGACGAGCGGCGGCGCCGGGGGCGCGGGCGGCGCGAAGGGGTCGGGGTGGAAAGCGGACACCGCCTCGGTCCACTGGCGGGCGTCGGTGCGCAGGTCCTGCATGTGCCAGTACCAGGCCAGGGAGAGCACGAGGCACAGCGCCTCGTGCTCGTCGCGGGCGGCGACCGCCCGCCGCAGGGCGGTGCGCAGGTTCTCGTACTCGCGCCGCAGCAGGGCGAGGGCGGCGTGCTGGCCGTGGCCGCGGAGCCGGGGGTCGGTGGTGCGGGCGAGCTCCCGGTAGTACACAAGATGCCGCCGCTCGGCCCCGGCCCGCTCCCCGGCCTCGTCGAGCCGTTCGGCTGCGTACTCGGCGACGGTCTCGAGCAGCCGGTACCGCATCCGCCCGTCGGCGGCGGGCTCTGCGACGACGAGCGACTTGTCGACAAGAGCGCCGATGACGTCTGCGACGTCGTCGACGTGGGTGCGGCCTTGGCCGACGTCTCCGGCAAGGCTGCGGCCCTGGCCGACGTCTCCGGCACGGGTGCGGTCCTGGCCGACGTCTCCGGCACGGGTGCCGCTCTGCGCGATGTCGTTCAGGTGAGTGCGGCCCTGCACGACGTCGTCCTCGCGGGGGTGGCCCTGCGCTTCGTCGTCGTTCACGTGGGTGCGGCCCTGCGCGACGTCGTCGTCGGTACGGGTGCGGTCCTGCCCGTTGCCGTCGTGCGCGGGGGCCGCGGCCGACGAGGGGCCGGACGTGAACCCGCTGCCGGGATCAGACGAACCGGGCCCGGTGGCGACGGATGCCGGGCCGTCGCCGGTCGGAGTCCCGGCCCCGGGGGGCGCCGCCTCGCAGACCGCTTCGGCCGCCGGCAGGTCGCAGCCCCCGGCGAAGACCGACAGCCGGCGCAGGACCGCCCGTTCCTCGGGGGTGAGCAGGTCCCAGGACCAGTCGACGACCGCGCGAAGCGTCTGCTGACGGGGCAGGACCGTACGGGCGCCGCTCGTCAGGAGGCGGAAGCGATCGTCGAGACGGTCGGCGATCTGGCGCGGGGTGAGCATCCGCAGCCGCGCCGCTGCCAGTTCGACGGCGAGCGGCAGCCCGTCGAGGCGACGGCAGATCTCCACGGCCGCGGCGGCGGTGTCCTCGTCCGCGTCGACACGGAAACCCGGCCTCGCGGACGCGCCCCGGTCGGCCAGCAGTCGCAGCGCCGTCGCGTCCGGCAGCGGGCCCACCGGGCGCACCTGCTCACCCGGGACACCGAGCGGTTCGCGGCTGGTGGCCAGGATCGTCACACCGGGACAGCTGCCCAGCAGGCGCTCCGCCAGCACCGCCGCGGCCTCGACGACGTGTTCGCAGTTGTCGAGCAGCACCAGCATGCGGCGCCGGGCACAGTGCTCGGCGAGACGCACGAGCGGGTCGGCGCCGTGCGGGTCGGCGGCACGCAACTCCTCCGCGCCCGCGCCGCGCAGCACCGTCTCCCGCGCGCCGAGCGCGGTGAGCACCGCCTCGGGGACGGCCGACGCGTCGGCGACCGGCGCGAGTTCGGCCAGCCAGACGCCGTCCGGCCAGGGGCTGCCGGGCCGGGCGGCCGCCAGTTCCGCGGCCTCCTGCGACAGCCGCGTCTTGCCGGCGCCGCCGGGACCGAGCAGGGTCACGAGCCGGGACCGGGACAGGTCCTCGCGGATCTCGCGGAGCTCGGGTTCGCGGCCCACGAAGCTGGTGAGCCGGGCGCGCAGGTTGCCCAAGGGGGCGGCCGGCGCCGGCGGGTTCAGCAACTCGGCGTGCAGTGCGGTCAGTTCCGGGCCAGGGTCGGTGCCGAGTCGTTCGGCCAGCCCACCGCGCACCTCCTCGTACGCCGCCAGGGCCTCGGCGGGCCGGCCGGTGTCGCGCAGCGCCCGGATCCGCAGGGCCTGGAGCCGTTCGTCGAGCGGGTGCGCCTCGCACAGGGCCAGCAGCTCGGGGACCGCGGCCTCGGCGCCGCCGAGACCGAGCGCCGCGGCGATCCGCGCGCGGCGGGCGTCCAGCCTGCGGGCCTCCCACCGCGCCTCGGCCGCGCTGCGGTCCGGCAGGTCGGCCAGTACCGGTCCCCGCCACAGCGCGAGGGCGTCGTCGAGGAGGGCCGCCGCCTTGGCCGCGTCGCCGTCCTCCAGCGCCCGGGTGCCCTCGCCGGTGAGCCGGTCGAACCGGTGGAGGTCCACGTCGTCGGGGTCGGCGCACAGCCGGTATCCGCCCTCGGTCAGGGCGACGGCCTCGGGCCCGAGCGCACGGCGCAGCCTGCCGACGAGCGCCTGCAGCGCGCCGGCCGGATCCGCGGGCGGGTCGCCCTCCCACACCTCGTCGACCAGCACGTTCGCGGGGACCGTGCGCCCCACCCGGAGGGCGAGCGCCGTCAGCAGGGCCCGCAGCCGGGCGCCGCCGGGCGCGACGGGCGTGCCGTCGTCGCGGACGGCCTGTGTGGTGCCGAGCAGGAGATAGCGCACCGGCCCATTGTCCCTGTGCCGCCCTCCGCCCCGACCGCCGCACCGGCGCCGTCGGCGCCGCGAGCGCCGCGCACCCGGCGACGTGCCGGTGTCGCCGCCGTGCCGGTCGCGCCGCCCGCGTACGGCCGTGTCCGGTCCCTGGTCCGACCACGCGCCTGCCGCCGGGCCGGGGCCGCCGCCTCCCGCCCGCCGGGCCGGTGCCACCCGCGCTCGGCCTACGGTCCGAGGCCGACCGCGCACCCGCCCACCCGCCCACCCGTCCACCGGGGCGATCCCCCGGCGTACCGAATCCGGCGGACGGCGACCGCGGGCCGGCGGTCGGGCCGCCCCGAGCGCCTCCCGTCCGCCGGGCCGGTGCCACCCGCGCCACGACCGCCGCCGCGCACCCGGCGACGTGCCGGTACCGGGTCGTACCCGTCGCCGTGCCGCCGGCGCGACCGCGTACCGGTCGGCGACAGCGGTGGCGTCACCCTCGTACCGGTGTCGCCCGACGCACCCTTGGGCAGGCGCAGGAACCGGGAACGGCCCCGGGACGTTTGACCCCGTGGCGCCGGTGCGGTCTACTCCGCACACCGCCCCGCACCCCCGCCACACCCCAGGAGCCGCGTTCATGACCACCGCCGCCAGGCGCCGCAGCGACAGCGCCATCAGTCCCGTCTTCCTCGGGATCGCCGCGGTGATGGCGGTGACCGGCTGGGCGGTATGGACGGACTTCGCGGCCAGCCCGGGGCTGGCCGTGTTCCTCTTCGTCGTCTCCGCCTGGATCGTCTCGCTGTGCCTGCACGAGTACGCGCACGCCCGCACCGCGCTGCACGGCGGCGACATCTCCATCGGCGCCAAGGGCTATCTGACGCTGAACCCGCTCAAGTACACCCACGCCCTGCTGAGCATCGTGCTGCCCGTCATCTTCGTGATCATGGGCGGTATCGGTCTGCCGGGCGGCGCGGTCTTCATCGAGCGCAACCGGATCAGCGGCCGCTGGAAGCACAGCCTGATCTCGGCCGCCGGCCCGCTGACGAACGTGCTGTTCGCCGCCGTGTGCACCGCCCCGTTCTGGCTGGGCGCGCTGGACGGCGTCCCGGTCGCGTTCCGCTTCGCGCTGGCGTTCCTCGCGATGCTCCAGGTCACGGCCGCGATCCTGAACTTCCTGCCGGTCCCGGGCCTGGACGGCTACGGCGTGATCGAGCCCTGGCTGTCGTACAAGGTGCGCCGGCAGGTCGAGCCGATCGCCCCGTTCGGGCTGATCATCGTCTTCGTGGTGCTCTTCATCCCCGAGGTCAACGGCATGTTCTTCGACGCCGTCTACGGGATCATGCAGGCCCTCGGGGTGGACGAGCTCGGCATCTACTGCGGCCGGGACCTGTTCGAGTTCTGGAACGGCCAGGACGAGTTCTGCGCGGTCCCCGCCTGACGGGTCAGGCGGAGCCGGACCCGGCGGCGGCCCGCTCGGCCTTCGCCCGGCGCAGGTAGTACCAGGCCATGTTCGACGCGAGGCCCGCGAGCAGCACCCACACGATCCCGAGCCACATGCCCTGCACGAAGGAGATCACCGCCGCGACGACGGCAAGGGCGCAGACGGCGAGGGAGTAGAGAGCGAGGCGGGGCATGGGGTACGGCTCCTGTCGGGTCCTGCGGGTGGTTCGGCCCTCCAGTGTCCCCCATGCGTCCCCCTGCCCGCCCGTCTCCCCCGCGCGCCCCCGCCCCGCGATCCCGCGCCCGCCCGGGACGTGTCCCCCGGACGGGTCCTGGACGGGTCCTACACGTCGGTGACGCGCAGCCCCGCGTGCGCCTTGTAACGGCGGTTGACGGAGATCAGGTTGGCGACCAGCGACTCGACCTGATGGGCGTTGCGCAGGCGACCGGCGAAGACGCCCCGCATGCCGGGGATACGGGCCGCCAGCGCCTGCACGATGTCGGTGTCGGCGCGGACCTCGCCCAGCACCATCACATCGGTGTCGATCTCCTCGATCGACTCGTCCTGGAGCAGCACGGCGGACAGATGGTGGAACGCCGCCGTCACCCGTGAGTCGGGCAGCAGGACGGCGGCCTGCTCGGCGGCGCTGCCCTCCTCCGGCTTGAGCGCGTACGCGCCCTTCTTGTCGAAGCCGAGCGGATTGACGCAGTCCACGACGAGCTTGCCGACGAGCTCCTTCTGGAGCGTCTCCAGCGTCTTGGCGTGCCCGTCCCACGGCACGGCCACGATCACCACGTCGCTGCGCCGCGCGCACTCCGCGTTGTCGGCGCCCTCGATGCCGAGGCCCAGCTCCTGGGCGGCCGCCTCGGCGCGCTCCACGGAACGGGAACCGATGATCACCTTCTGGCCGGCCCTGGCCAGCCGGTAGGCCAGTCCCCGGCCCTGGTCCCCGGTGCCGCCGAGGACGCCGACGACGAGACCGGAGACATCGGGAAGGTCCCAGGGATCCTTGGCGGGTGCCTTGGGCGCGGAGCCCGGACTTTCAGTACCACTACTAGTCATGGCCCGACCTTACTTCGCGGTACTGCCTCCCGATCGGGTGAGCCGTGCCCGACCGGGCCGCACCGGGCCGCGGTGCGGTGCAGGATGCCGGTCCATGGATGCCGTACGCGTCGCGCTGCTGCGCGAAGTCCTCGCGGGGACCCAATGGCCCGCGGCGGCCCGCCGGTTCGCCGGGGCGCTGCGCTCCTCCGTGGTGCCGCGCGGCGGCGGGCTGCTGCTGGTGGGGACGCGGCAGTACGAGCCGTGGCACATGGCCGCCCACCTCGTCGACGAGGCGGCATGGTCGGGGCAGCCGGAGCTCGCCCCGACGCTCGTACGGCACCGGGTGGACGCCGGCGACCCTGCGCATCTGGCCGTCGGCCTCGGCAGACTCGAGGCGGCCCGGCGCGGCGAGACCCTGCTGCTGGTGGCCCCCGCGGCCCCTGACCCGGGCCTGCTGGAACGGGTCCACGACGCGCGTCGGGCGGGGGCGACGGTGCTGGCCCTCGACGGCGGCGACCCCGAGGTGCGGGGACTGGCGCACGAGGCGCTCACGGTGCCGGGCCCGGACCACGCGGACGGGGCGGCCGAGATCGACATCGACACGGTGCAGCACCTGGTGAGCGCGGCGGCCGGCGAGAACTGCGTGCCGGCGCCGCGCGGCCGGTCGCGGTTCAGGGACCGGCTGTCCCGGCTCGCGGACCAGCTGACGGCACCGCCGCCGCCCCGCTGGTGACACCGGGGGAAATTCGGTTGCCCGGGGCCATCAGCGGACCGAACATGGCCACCCGTGACCTCCAAGCCGTCCAAGCTCGCCGCCGTGCTGCCCGACCTCTCCCCGTTGCGGTCTTCCCGGGGGTTCCGGCTTCTGTGGATACAAGGGCTGGTCACCTACTTCGCGAGCTTCATGGCGATGATCGCGCTGCCGCTGCAGATCAAGGACCTGACCGGCTCCCCGCTCGCCGTTGGTGCGATGGGCGCGGTCGAACTGGTCCCGCTCATCGTCTTCGGCCTCTACGGCGGCGCCCTCGCGGACGCCGTCGACCGGCGCAGGATGATCCTCGGCACCGAGGCCGGTCTCGGTCTGCTCGCGCTGATCCTGCTGGTGAACGCCGCGCTTCCCGAGCCGATGCTCTGGCCCCTGTACCTGGTCGCGGCAGGTGTCTCGGCCTGCTCCGGTCTGCAGCGCCCGGCCCTGGACTCACTGATCGCCCGCATCGTGCCGCACGACCAGCTCACCGCGGCCGCGGCTCTCAACGCCATCCGCTGGCAGGCGGGCGCGATCGCCGGTCCGGCGGTGGCGGGCGTCGTCGTCGCCTACGCGGGACACGCGACGGCGTACGGGCTCACCGTCGTCGGCTTCGCCGTCTCCGTGCTGCTGTGCCTGCGCCTGGACCCGGCCCCGCCGGCGCACGACGCCCGGAAACCGTCCCTGCGGGGCATCGCGGAGGGTGCGCGGTACGCGTGGTCGCGGCCGGTGCTGCTCGGGACGTACGCGATCGACCTGGCCGCGATGGTGTTCGCCTTCCCGAACACGATCTTCCCGTTCCTGGCGGACGATCTGGACGCCGAGTGGGCCCTCGGCCTCATGTACGCGGCGGGCTCGGTCGGCTCCGTACTGCTCAGCCTCACCAGCGGCTGGACGTCCCGGGTGCGCCGGCACGGCCTCTTCGTGGTCTTCGGCGCGGCCGGCTGGGGGCTGGCGGTGGCCGCGGCGGGATGGTTCTCGAACGTGTGGCTGGTGCTGCTGTGCCTGGCCTTCGCGGGCGCCGGCGACATGCTGAGCGGCCTCGGCCGCTCGACGATCTGGAACCAGACGATCCCCGAGTCCCTCCGGGGCCGCCTGGCGGGCATCGAGGTCCTCTCGTACAGCGTCGGCCCGCAGCTCGGCCAGGTCCGCGCCGGCGCGATGGCGGGCTGGACGGGCACGCGCCCGGCGATCTGGAGCGGCGGGGTGGTGTGCGTGCTGTCGGTGGGGGTGCTGGCGGCGGTGCTGCCGAAGCTGGTCACGTACGACGCGGAGACGGACGAGGACGCGGTGGCGCGACGCCACGCGGCGGCGGGTGCGGGTGCGGGTGCGTGACGCCTGCGGCGCCCCTTCCCGAAACCGGGGCAGGCCCCGGACCCCGTACCGCCCTGCGGGCGGCGTACCGCGCTCCGCGCGGTGCCCTCAATCTCCCCCTACGGCCTGGCGGCCGTGGGAGGTGCCCCCAGGCGGGCCGGCTTTCGCTCCGCGAAACCAGCCCGCTCGACGGAGGTACTCCGGCGTTGCCGGGCAACTCCAGCCTCGCCGGCGTTTGAGGCGCGGGGGTCCGGTGGGGGTCCCCCCACGCCGCCAGGCGTAGGGGGAGGAGCCCCCGAAACACCGCGCGCAGCGCGGTGACAGGTCCGGGCGGAGCCCCGGTTCGGGAAGGGGCGGGTAGGGGAACAGCCCCGCGCAGCGGCCCCGCCCCTAGTCGTCGGACGGACGCGCCGCCCCGTCGTGCCAGCGCGGGTCGTTCTCCCACTCGAGATTCCGTTCCCGCGCCGTCTCCATCGCCTGCGTCGCCTCCACGCGGGAGGCGTACGGGCCGAAGCGGTCCTTCGCAGGGCACTCGGGGCCTTCCTCGACCTTTTTGTGCTGGAGGCAGTAGTACCACTCGCCCGGCTTGCCCACCGTGCGCTTCTTGAACAGGGCCATCGTCGGCTCCTTCCTCTGAGGCCATGCTGCCCCAGCGGGCCTGGTTAGACTCGCTGCCATGTCTGGCCAGTCGCTGCTCGTACCAGGGGAGCTCTCTCCCACCCGATCCGTCCCCGGCAACATCCGGCGTCCCGAGTATGTCGGGAAACCCGCTCCGACCCCGTACTCCGGGCCGGAGGTCCAGGACTCGGACACCATCGAGCGGATGCGTATCGCGGGCCGCATCGCCGCGCAGGCGATGGAGGAGGCCGCCAAGCACATCGCCCCGGGGGTGACCACCGACGAACTGGACCGGGTCGCGCACGAGTTCATGTGCGACCACGGCGCCTACCCGTCGACGCTCGGCTACCGCGGCTTCCCGAAGTCGCTGTGCGCCTCGATCAACGAGGTCATCTGCCACGGCATCCCGGACTCCACGGTGCTGCGGGACGGCGACATCGTGAACCTGGACGTCACCGCGTACATCAACGGTGTGCACGGCGACAACAACGCCACCTATCTCTGCGGTGACGTCGACGAGGAGTCGCGGCTGCTCGTGGAGCGCACCCGGGAGTCGCTGAACCGTGCGATCAAGGCGGTCCGGCCGGGCCGCCAGGTCAACGTCATCGGCCGGGTGATCGAGTCGTACGCCAAGCGCTTCGGTTACGGGGTCGTCCGCGACTTCACGGGGCACGGGATCAACTCGTCCTTCCACTCCGGGCTGATCATCCCGCACTACGACGCGGCGCACGCGACCACCGTGATCCAGCCGGGCATGACGTTCACCATCGAGCCGATGCTCACGCTGGGGACGTACGAGTACGACATGTGGGACGACGGCTGGACGGTCGTGACGAAGGACCGCAAGCGCACCGCGCAGTTCGAGCACACGCTGGTGGTGACGGACACCGGGGCGGAAATTCTTACGTTGCCCTGACGTCCGAGGTGGGTAACGTCTTTACCGACAGGTCGTCGGGAACGCGTTGACTTAGGTAAGCCTAAGTAGAAGGATCGATGGCGGCAACCGCCGCTGCCGTCCGTTCCCGACCGCTTCGGTCCCTGGAGGCCCGCCTTGGATGCAACCGGCACGCCCTTCTCGACGCAGATCCGCCTCGCTTCGCACGAGCGCCACACGACCGTGCAGATGTCGTCCTTCATGGACGATCTGCTCGGCGGTCGGCTGAGCGTCGAGGCGTACACGCGGTACACCGAGGAGCTGTGGTTCGTCTACCGGGCGCTGGAAGACGCGGCCGGGACGCTGAAGGACGACCCGGTCGCGGGGCCCTTCATCCGGCCCGAGCTGATGCGCACCGCGGAGCTGGCGCGCGACCTCGGGCATCTGCGGGGCGCGGACGTCCGGCCGGAGGAGCTCGTGCCCCTGGCGTCGACGGCCGCCTACGCGGCCCGGATCGAGGAGTGCGCGCGGACCTGGCCCGCGGGCTATGTGGCGCACCACTACACCCGTTATCTCGGCGACCTCTCCGGCGGCCAGGTGCTGCGCGACGTGGCGGAGAAGACCTGGGGCTTCGACCGCAAGGGCGACGGCGTCCGGTTCTACGTCTTCGAGCAGATCGCCAACCCGGCGGCGTTCAAGCGCGGTTACCGCGAGCTGCTGGACGCGGTCGACGCCGACGACCTGGAGAAGCAACGCATGATCGAGGAGTGCCGGGTCGCGTTCGACCACAACGTGGCCATTCTCCGTGACCTCGAGCGGGAGTTCCCGCTCAGCGCGTGACCTCCGGCATGGTCACCGCGTGCGGCAGCCGGGCCCGCTCGCTGCGCTGGAGGGTCATCCGCGCGCTGGGAGCGGGCCTGCGCCCGTCGGCGGACGGGGGCACGGGCCCGGCCGGCCGTGCGGGCTCCGCGAGGCGTACGCGTCCGCCGATCTCCACGATGCCGTCAGGGCCGGGGGCGGTCAGGATCTGCGACCCCCGGCCCTGGGTGATGTTCAGCGCCCGGCCGAGCCGGTCGGTCAGCAGCAGCGCCGCCGCGCCCGTGGCCTCGTCCTCCACGGCACGGTCACCACGCGGCCCGAAGGCGCGCGCCCTCACCCGGCCCGCCGCCTCGTCCTGCCACGCCCACGCGTACAGCCTGCCCTCGTCCGGCGGCGGCACGGGCAGCGCGTCGACCTCGGCGGTGGACGCGTACTGCTCGAGCCGCCGCGGCGGCGCCCATTCGGCACGGGCCGTGATCCAGGTGAACTCGCCGTCGTCGCGCACCCACACCTCGCCCGCCGGCGGGCGCACGGCCTGAAGGTCCAGCAGCCAGGCGACGCCGACGAGGGGGTGCCCGGCGAACTCCAGGCGCTGCGTGGGCGTGTAGATGTCGACGGTGCCGCGCTCCGGGTCGTCCACGAACACCGTCTCGCTGAAGCCCAGTTCGGCGGCGAGCGCCTGCCGGGACTCCCGGTCGGGGTGGCGACGGGCGTCCCGCACCACGCCGAGGGCGTTGCCGTGCCGCCCGTCACCGCCGCAGAAGACGTGGAGGACGTCGAGAACCTCGGGTACGCCGAGCGCGTCGAGTTCGTTCACGCAGGCATTCAAGCATCCCGGTTCAGGAACGGGCGGTCCCACGACGGCGGACGGCACGGGCCGCCACAGAGGGGCGTGTTCGGCCTCCGGCCGGCTCCGGCGTCGTCCAGGTCACGGTGTGGGCGCTGTATCCGGTCCCGGCGTCCGGCCTGCGCCGGGCCCCGGTAGGGTTCGGACGGTCCATGGGGGTCGAGGAGCAGAAGGCAACCGATGAGAAGGCTGGGTCGGGCGGCGACGGGTCTCGCGGCGACGGCGGTACTGTCCCTGACGGCGAGCGCGTGCGTGACGGTGCACGGGGAACTGGAAGTCGTCCCTTCGGCGACGAAGGACGAGGCGGCGACGGCTCTCGCGGCGTTCACGGAGGCGTACAACAAGGCCGACAAGGCCTACGACCCGGCGTTGGACGCGGCTCATGTCACCGGGGCGCTCGGCGCGATCAACCAGGCCGGCCTCAAGGCCCGTCAGGTCAACTTCCCGGGCGGCAACCCGAATCATGTGCCGCTGGAGCTGACCGACGCGAAGTTCACCATCCCCAAGAAGGCGGGCTGGCCACGCTGGTTCGTCGCGGACACCGACTCCAACCGCGACCAGGACGACAGCCCGGCGGACAACCGCTGGGTGCTGGTCTTCGTGCGCGCGGGCGCGGACGAGGGCTGGAAGGCCGCCTATCTGACGATCATGCTCCCGCAGCAGATCCCGGCCTTCAAGACGGACAAGGACGGTTACGCGGAGCCCGTCGCCCCGGACAGCGCCGCGACGGCGGTCGCGCCCCGCAATCTGAGCGAGGAGTACGCCTCGTACATGCAGGACGGGAAGCCGGACCACTTCAAGCCCGGCCCGCACACGTCCGCCTGGCGCGAGGACCGCAAGAAGACCGAGAACGTGCCAGGAGTGCGCACCCAGTACCTCGATCAGCCGCTGGACACCGGCGACTTCGGGCCGCTGGGGCTGATGACGCGGGACGGCGACGCCTTCGTCTTCTTCTCGGTGCGCAACTTCGAACGCCAGACGGCCGCGAAGGGTGTGCGGCTGAAGGTCGTGCCGGACGTCAAGGCACTGCTGACCGGCCAGGTGAAGGACACGATCACCAAGGAGCGGGTCTCCAGCCAGGCGGTCCTCGTTCCACCGGGCAACGGTGGCGAGCCCGGCCAGGCGGTGGAGGTCGTGGGCCGCCTGACGGGCCTGACCGCGGCGAAGGGCTCGTAGACGGGGCTCACCGTTCAGCGACGGTCGCCCGCCGGGCCTCACCGCGCCGCCCGCCGTGTCCTCCGGGCCCGCTCCGGGCGTACCGCTCACGCAGGACGACGGCCCGGGGGCCCGCACCGGGCCTACCACTCACGCGATGCGGCGGCCGGGGCCGGCGCATTGCGTACCGTTCCGCACGCCGGCGGTCGTCTCGCGGACGGGCCCGCCGGGCGGCGCGGCGCGTGCGATGCCGCGGGGCGGGGCTCAGCGGCCGAGAGGCCAGGCTGCCGCGTGGTGGTCGATGTCCTCGTTCTCGCCCGCGTACTTCGCGCAGGCGTCCGTCAGCGTCTCCAGCAGGGTCAGCGGGTCCGGCAGCGGATGCTCCGGGCCGCGGACCCAGGCGACCGCCAGGTCACCGTCGCCGGGGAGACGCGCGGGCGGTACGAGGACGTAGCTGCCGCGGCAGTGCCAGCGCAGGCCGGGGTGCTCGTCCATCGTCTCGGGGTGGCAGTCCAGTGCGCAGGGCCACCACTCGTCCTCGTCCTCCGGGGTGCCCCGGGTGGCGGTGAAGAAGAGCATCCGGTCCTCGCCGACCTCAGCGACCGGGCCGACGTCGATGCCCCGCTCGAGCAGCCGGGCGAGCGCGCCCTGTCCGGCCTCCAGAGGGACGTCGAGCACGTCGTGCACCATGCCGGTGGCGGTGATGAAGTTCGCCTCCGGCTGGCCCTGCGCCCAGCGCTGGATCTGCGCCTTGTCGGTCGTGGACTGGGTCTGCCAGGCGAACGAGATCGGATGGGTGGCCGGCGTCGGACAGCCGATGCGCTCGCAGGAGCAGCGGTAGCCGATCGGGTGGGCGGCGGGCGCGAGCGGCAGTCCGGCGGCGGCGGCGGCCAGCAGCAGGTCCTCGCGCTGCGAGTCCTCCACGTCGGTGTTCCCGCCACGGCGGCGCAGCCACTGCGCCAGCCTGCTCTCCCGGGAAGGCCTGCCCTCCGTGCCGCGGTAGCGGCCGATACCGTCGCCCATCTATCCCCTCACACCTCACGCTCGCCCCACGCGGACCCTGCCATGGTCCCACCATCCTGCTCCCCGGGTGGCCACAGTCCTCAACCGGGGTGGGGCACGTCGTCATCCCGGGGGCGCACGGGATCAGTCGCGGGGCGCGAGACCGTTCACGGCACAGTCCACGATCTGGTCGGCGTACTCGTGCGTGAGGGGCAGGGTGCGCAGCAGCCAGCGGTGGGCGAGCGGCCCGGTGAACAGCTCGAGGGCGATGCGCAGGTCGATCCCGGACCGCACCTGGCCCGCCTCCTGCGCGGCGCGCAGCCGTGTGACATAGAGCTGGAGCTGCGGCTCGAGCAGTCTTTCGACGAACTGGGCGCCGACCTCCGCGTTGACCACTCCCTCTGCGGCCAGCGCGCGGGCGGGGGCGTCGTAGACGGGGGTGTTCATCTCGTCGACGGTGGCCCGCAGGACCGTGCGGAGGTCGGCCTCGAGGTCCCCGGTGTCGGGAATCTCATAGCCGCCGGGCCCTGCCGCCTCCGCCGCCTGGTCCGCCATGTCGAGGAAAGCCTCGAGGAGCACGGCAGCCTTGGAGGGCCACCAGCGGTAGATCGTCTGCTTGCCGACACCGGCACGGGCGGCGATGCCTTCGACGGTGGTCTTCGGATAGCCGACCTCACCGACGAGTGCGAGGGCCGCTTCGTAGATCGCGCGCCGGGAGCGTTCACTGCGGCGGGCGGAGTCGGGTGCCTTCATCTCGGTCATGGCGGCCAATCTAGCAACGATGAACCGAGACGTCTCGTCTCACTCTGCTGTACGGGGCGGCCAGGCGTCGCCCCATTCGGCATCCCTGGCGTCCTTGTAGAGCGCGCCGTGCCGCTTGGTCACGGTGTCGCGGCGAAGCCCGTCGTCCTTGGTGCAGAGGTCGAGCAGCACCATGCCCTTGCGGATCTGCGGCTTGCGGGTGACGCGGGCGCTCGCCGGTTCCACCGGGAAGCGGGTGGCGGCCACGTAGCTGAATTTCTCGTCCTCGTACGCCAGCGAGCCGCCCTTCACCTGGCGGTGCAGGGACGAACGGGAGACGCGGGCGGCGAAGTGGCACCAGTCGGAGCCCGGCTCTATGGGGCAGGCGGCACTGTGGGGGCAGGGCGCGGCGATGTGCATCCCGGCGGCGATCAGGGCGTCGCGGGCCTCGATGATCCGCTCGTAGCCGTCGGGGGTGCCGGGCTCGACGATGACGACGGCGCCTGCGCCCGCCGCGCGCGCGGACTCCGCGACGACGGCGGCGCGGGCGGCGGGGTCGAGCTCCTTGAGGACGTACGACACCGTGACGAGATCAGTGCTCTCGACACGGAGCGACGAGCTGATCCGCGAGCGCTGCCATTGGGCGGCCTCCAGCGAGGGCACGTGCGAGGCGCGGGCCAGCTCCCGGCCGAGCGCGAGCGCGGGCTCGGCCCAGTCCAGGACCGTCGTGCTCGGCGCCGCGTCGTCCCACGCGTCCGCGACCGCCCAGCTCGCGGCGCCGGTCCCGCCGCCGATGTCGGTGTGCCTGCCGGGCACCCAGCCGGGCGCCGCGGCCCGCAGCGCGTCGAGCGCGGCCCGCACCGCCTCGAAGGTGGCGGGCATCCGGTACGCGGCGTAGGCGACGACGTCGCTCCGGTCCCGCAGGATGGGCGCGCCGGTGGGGGTGTCCCCCCGATAGTTCGCGATCAGCCGCTCGACCGCCTGCGCGGCCTGCGTGGGCGGCAGCCCGTCCAGCAGCCCGGCGAGGGCACTGCGCAGGGTCTCGGCGGCGGGGGCGGGGGCGGCGTTCACCGGAAGAGTCTACGCGGGCGCGAGCCACGCCGGACGCCGTGGCGGGCGGGGGGGGGCGTCCTGCGGGCGGGTCCGCTGCGCCCTGGCGGGCGAGGCCGCCGCGCCCTTGCCGGCGGGGCCGCTGCGCGGGGCCGTTTCCCCACCCCGCCCCTTCCCGAAACCAGGCTCCGCCCGGACCCCGTACCGCCCCTGCGGGCGGCGTACCGCGCTTCGCGCGGTGCCCTCAATCGCCGGGCGGGCTCAAGTTGCCT
>NZ_JBFAQK010000038.1:0-66490 GCF_040677245.1 Streptomyces kurssanovii | reverse complement strand
GGCGGGGCTGATTTCGCGGAGCGAAATCCAGCCCGCCCGGCGCTTGAGGGCACCGCGCGAAGCGCGGTACGCCGCCCGCAGGGCGGTACGGGGCCCGGGCCTGCCCGCCACGCGGCGGAGCCGCACATCGGCACAGCGGGAAGGGGCGGGGTGGGGAACAGGCCCCGCGCAGCGGCCATCCGCACGCGCCCGGAACGCCGCACGGCCCCCGGGCTGCGCCCGGGGGCCGTGCGGTGAGAGCTCGAGCGGCGTCAGCCGTTGATGCCGACGTTGCCGAACGCCGGGTTCAGCAGGCCGATCACGTTCACCGAGTTGCCCACCACGTTCACCGGGACGTGCACCGGCACCTGGACCAGGTTGCCCGAGAGGACGCCCGGGGAGTGCACAGCCTCACCGTGGGCGTGCGAGCCGCCCGTCGTGGCCGACGCGACACCCGCACCCGCGGCGACGAGGCTGCCGGCGATCATCGTGAGGGCTGCGGCCTTCTTCAGGTTCTTCACTTCGTCATTCCTCCTGAGCACTCGCTGCGGCCGGCCGCCGCAGCACGCCATGGAGAACGCCCGCGAGTGGATCAGGATGCGCCGTGTGGGTGACATACACCCGACAGTATGAATCTTGGATCGGAGCGTGACGCTCCGGTCACTCCGTCATTCCGTGCCGGACAGCCCACAGCGCCGCCTGCGTGCGGTCCGCCACGTCCAGCTTCATCAGGATGTTCGAGACGTGCGTCTTGACGGTCTTCTCCGAGAGGACGAGCGCCCGGGCGATCTCCCGGTTCGAACGTCCGTCCGCGATGAGACCCAGTACCTCGCGCTCCCGCTCGGTGAGGCTGTTCCCGCGGCCCGTGCCGTTGCCCGGGTCGCCGTCGGACAGCAGCGCCCCCGCGATCTCCTGCTGGAGCAGCACGTGACCCGCGTGCACGGAACGGATGGCGCCGGCCAGCGCGTCCGGGTCCACGTCCTTGTAGACGTAGCCCGAAGCGCCCGCGCGCAGGGCGGGAACCACCGTGCGCTGCTCGGTGAAGCTGGTCACGATGAGGACCTTGGCCGGATTGGCCAGCTCCCTCAGCTTGCGCAGGGCGTCGATGCCGTCCATGCCCGGCATCTTGACGTCCATGAGGACGACGTCCGGCTTCAGCTCCTCGGTGAGGGCGACGCCCTCCGCGCCGTCACCCGCCTCGCCGACGACCTCTATGTCGTCCTGGACCTCCAGGAACGTGCGCAGGCCGCGCCGCACCACCTGATGATCGTCGACCAGCAGCACGCGGATCCTCTTGTCAGCCACCGGGGACCTCCATCTCGACCGTGGTGCCCCTGCCGGGCGCCGATTCGACCTTGAGCCTGCCTCCGACGCCGCTCGCCCTGTCCCGCATGGAGACGAGCCCCAGGTGGCGTCCGGCCCGGCGGACCGTCCGCGGCTCGAAGCCCTTGCCGTTGTCCGTGACGGAGAGGACGGCGCCCTGGCCCCGGCGGATCAGCGCCACGTCCACCTGCGCCGCGCCGGAATGGCGCAGCGCGTTGTGCAGCGCCTCCTGGGCGACCCTCAGCAGCGCCTCCTCCTGGGCGGCGGGCAGCGCCCTGATCCCGCAGGTGTCGAAGGTGACGCGCGCGCTGTGGGCGCGGTCGAGGACCTGTATCTGGGTGCGGAGGGTGTTGACGAGGCCGTCCTCGTCGAGCGCGGCGGGGCGCAGTTCCACGACGGCGGCGCGCAGCTCGTCCGCGGCCTCCGCGGCGAGCGCCGCCACCTGCTGGAGCTCGCCCTTGGCGCGGGCCGGGTCGCGGTCCACGAGCGCGGTGGCGGCCTGGGCGGTCAGCCGCAGGGAGAACAGCTTCTGGCTCACGGCGTCGTGCAGCTCGTGGGCGAGGCGGGAGCGCTCCTCCGCGATGGTGAGCTCGCGGCTGCGCTCGTAGAGGCGGGCGTTGGTGAGGGCGATGGCGGCGTGCTGGGCGAGGATGCCGAGCAGTTCCTCGTCCTCCTCCGTGAAACCGCAGCCGCCCTGCGGCTTGGGGCACCTCTTGTTCGCCAGGAACAGGGCGCCCATGGTCTCGTCGCCGTCCTTGATCGGCAGGCCGAGGAAGTCCGACATGTCGGGGTGGGCCGACGGCCAGCCCTCGAAGCGCGGGTCCTTGCGGACGTCCGCGAGCCGCTCCGGCTTCGCGTCGCGGAGCATCGAGGCGAGGATGCCGTGCTGCCGGGGCAGCGGTCCTATCGCCTTCCACTGGGCGTCGCTGACGCCGTCGACGACGAACTGGGCGAAGCCCCCGTGGTCGTCGGGCACGCCCAGCGCCGCGTACTCGGCGTCGAGCAGCTCCCGCGCCGAGGCCACGATCGTCTTCAGGACGTCGCGCACCTCGAGGCGCCTGCTCATCGCGAGGAGCGCGGTGCTCACGGCCGCGAGGCCGGAACCGGGTCGGTGACTCATGGACCAACCGTACCGGCGGGCTGTGACGGTCCGTATCGGTCCGGGGACCGCATCGGATTAGGCCTGCGGACGTAGGCCGAAGTGCCTTGCGGAGTGGGGCCTCGTGCCCGAGGCGGCGGAGTCGGCCGCGTTCCTACGTTGGGCCCATCCATACGGACAACGACAGCGGACAGCACGCGGCAAGGGGATGGGCACCATGGCGGTAGCAGTGATCACAGGGGCGTCGAAGGGCCTGGGGCGGGCGCTGGCGGCGGCTCTCGCGAGGGAGGGCTGGGACCTCGTCCTGGGCGCCAGAACCGCGGACGTACTGAAGGAGAGCGCGGAGCACGCGGCGCGGTACGGCACCCGTGTCGTGGCGGTGCCGGGTGACGTCACCGACCCCGGGCACCGCGCCGAGCTGGTGGCGGCGGCCGGGCGGCTCGGCGGTCTCGACCTGCTGGTGAACAACGCGAGCGCGCTGGGCGCCGAGCCGCTGGTGCGGCTGGAGGCGCTGCCGCCGGCGGGGCTGCGGGCGGCCCTGGAGACCAACGTGGTCGCTCCGCTGGGCCTGGTGCGGGAGGCGCTGCCCCTGCTGCGGGCGTCGCGGACGGGGGGCACGGTCGTCGCGGTCAGCTCGGACGCCGCGACCACGGCGTACGAGACCTGGGGCGGCTACGGCGCCTCCAAGGCGGCGCTCGACCAGCTCGCCGCCGTGCTGGCGGTCGAGGAGCCGGGTCTGCGGGTGTGGAGCGTCGACCCGGGCGACATGCAGACGGACCTGTACGCGGCCGCGGTGCCGGACGACGACGACCCCCGTCCCTCGCCCGGGTCCGTGGCGCCCGCGTTCCTGCGGCTGCTCGAGGAGCGGCCCGCCAGCGGCCGGTACGCGGCCACATCGCTGCTGGGGACCCGATGAGGACGGGGCAGCGCACGGGGGCGGTCCTGGAGACCCTGCGGGTGCCGGAGGAGCTGTCCGCCCGGGTGCCGGCGGAGGAGCGCGGGTCGGGCAGGGACGACGTGCGGCTGCTGGTCTCACGGGGTCAGGAGGTGTCGCACCACGTATTCCGCGACCTGCCGGGCCGGCTGCGGGCCGGTGACGTGCTGGTCGTCAACACGTCGGCCACCCTGGCGGCCGCCGTGGACGGGCGGCTCGGTGGCGAGGCGGTCGTGGTGCACTTCTCGACCCGCGGGGACCTCGGGCGCTGGGCGGTGGAACTGCGCAGGCCCGACGGCGGGGGCAGCACCCTCCCGCGCGCCGGGGGCCCGGCGGGTGCCGTCGTACGGGTACCGGGCGGGGGCGAGCTGGTGCTCGGGTCGCCGCTCGTGCCGGGCGGCGAGCGCCTGTGGTGGGCCACAGCCTCCGTGGACGTGCCGACGCTTCTGCGGCGGTACGGCAGGCCGATCCGCTACCGCTACACGGAGCGGGACCAGCCCCTGTCCGCCTATCAGACGGTCTTCGCGCTCCCCTCCCCCGACGGCTCGGGTTCCGCGGAGATGCCGAGCGCCGCCCGCCCCTTCACGCCCGGTGCGGTGGCGGACCTGGTGAGCAGGGGGGTGCAGTTCGCGCCGCTCGTGCTCCATACGGGCGTGGCGTCGGCGGAGGCGCACGAGCCGCCGTACCCGGAGCGCTTCGAGGTGCCGGCGGCCACGGCATGGCTGGTGAACGCGGCACGAGCGGCCGGGGGCCGGATCGTGGCGGTCGGCACGACGGCCGTGCGGGCCCTGGAGTCGGCGGCGGACGGCGAGGGGGTGGTGCGTCCCGTCTCCGGCTGGACGGACCTGGTCGTGACGCCGCGACGCGGTGTGCGGGCGGTGGACGGCCTCCTGACCGGACTGCACGAGCCGGAGGCGTCGCACCTGCTGATGCTGGCGGCCATCGCCGGCCGGGACGCTCTGACCTGCGCGTACGACGAGGCGCTGAAGCAGCGGTACCTCTGGCACGAGTTCGGCGACGTCCATCTCGTACTCCCCGCGGACGGCCCTCACACAGTGAATTGCTGACGCAACAGGCGGTGAGACCGGAGCGCGGGCGATGTGAGCCCGCGCATAGGGCCCAGATCACTTACGAGACTCTTTAGTTGATACAAAAGGGGCATCTGAGCGCGGACAGCACAGGCGAATCCGGACATTGGGAACATGTGATCCACTACCGCGGATCGTACGTCACACCTTTGCCACGCGATTTTGCGCCAGCTAAGAATTGCCGACGTCGCTACCGAACAGCGCAGAGCCGACCGGCCTGGAGCGACTTTCCGCTATTCGAAGAGGTACGTCTGTATGTCCGCGTTCATCACCCCTGATCTCCGTCGCCGCCTCAAGAGTCGTAAGACCGCCGTGGCCGGCATCGCCGCCGTCGCCGCCACGACCGTCGCACTCTCGCTCGCCCCGTCGGGCGACGCCGAGGCCGGCGTGAAGACCGAGGCAGCAGCCGCGGCGCCCGTCGCGTGGAAGGCCGACTCCAAGCAGGCCGCGGCCGTCCACGAGAGCATCACCAGCCAGAAGTCCGCCTTCGAGGCCCAGCTCAAGGCCACGCAGGCCAAGGCCAAGGCCGAGGCGAAGGCGAAGGCCGAGAAGGCCGCCGCCGAGAAGAAGGCAGCCGCCAAGGCCGCCGCCGAGAAGCGCGCCAAGGAGCAGGCCGCCAGCCGCTCCGCCGCCCGCCCGGCGAAGGTGACCTACCCGAACAACCTGGACGGGTGGATCCGCGAGGCCATGGCGATCATGAAGAAGCACGACATCCCCGGCAGCTACGAGGGCATCCACCGCAACATCATGCGGGAGTCCTCCGGTAACCCGCGGGCGATCAACAACTGGGACATCAACGCCATCAACGGTGTCCCCTCGAAGGGTCTGCTGCAGGTCATCAAGCCGACCTTCGACGCCTACCACGTCCCCGGCACCTCGTGGGACCAGTACGACCCGGTCGCCAACATCGTCGCCGCCTGCAACTACGCGGCCGACCGTTACGGCTCGATGGACAACGTCAACAGCGCCTACTGAGGCACTGCTGCGCTGAGCCGGCAGCACAACCGGCGGACATGAACAGACGCTGAAGGGCGCACCCCGCGCAGGGTGCGCCCTTCGGCGTCGTGCTGTCACGGCGTGACGTGCGTTACTTGCGCATGACCTCGGGCTCGTGGCGGCGCAGGAAGCGGGCGACGAGCACACCGCACAGGGCGCCGAGGGCGATCAGCGCGGCCATGTCCATGCCCCAGGCGGCAGCCTCGTGGTCCCACAGGGGGTCGGTGCTGGTCGGGTCGTCCGTGTTCGGGTTGATCTTGTTGAAGTCCAGCGTGGAACCGGCGGCCGCGACCGCCCAGCGCGACGGCATGAGGTACGAGAACTCGTTCACGCCGACGGTGCCGTGCAGGATGAACAGGCAGCCGGTGAACACGACCTGGATGATCGCGAACATCACCAGCAGCGGCATGGTCTTCTCAGCCGTCTTCACCAGTGCGGAGATGATCAGACCGAACATCATCGACGTGAAGCCGAGAGCCATGATCGGCAGCGAGAGCTCGAGCATGACCGCCCCGCCGAGGACCAGGCCCTCTTCCGGGAGCTCACGGGTGGCGAAGCCGATGGCGCCCACCAGACCGCCCTGGATCACGGTGATCATGCCGAGGACGACGACCTTGGACATCAGGTACGCGGAGCGTGACAGTCCGGTCGCGCGCTCGCGCTCGTAGATCACCCGCTCCTTGATCAGCTCACGGACCGAGTTCGCCGCGCCGGCGAAGCAGGCGCCGACCGCGAGGATCAGCAGCACCGTGGTGGCCGTGCCGTTCGGGATGATCCGGCCGGTCTGCGCGTTCTGGTTCACCAGCAGACCCTTGTCCGGGTCGATGAGCAGGCTCACCGCGCCCAGCACCGCCGGCAGGATCAGCATGAGGGCCATGAAGCCCTTGTCGGACACGATCACCGAGACGTAGCGGCGGATCAGGGTGAACAGCTGGGATCCCCAGCTCTGCGGCTTCGGCGGACGCATCTGCTGCGCCGGCGGCATGTTCACGGACTGCGCGGCGACGGCGTCGATGTCCGCCGCGTACATCTGGTAGTGCTGCGAACCGCGCCAGCGGCCCGCCCAGTCGTAGTCGCGGTAGTTCTCGAACGCGGAGAACACGTCGGCCCAGGTGCTGTAACCGAAGAAGTTGAGTGCTTCCTCCGGCGGACCGAAGTAGGCCACGGAACCGCCGGGAGCCATCACCAGGAGCTTGTCGCACAGCCCCAGCTCCGCCACGGAGTGCGTGACGACGAGGACCGTACGGCCGTCGTCCGCCAGGCCGCGCAGCAGCTGCATGACGTCACGGTCCATGCCCGGGTCGAGGCCGGAGGTCGGCTCGTCCAGGAAGATCAGCGACGGCTTGGTCAGCAGCTCGAGGGCGACCGACACGCGCTTGCGCTGGCCGCCGGAGAGCGAGGTGACCTTCTTGTCCTTGTGGATGTCGAGCTTGAGCTCGCGCAGCACCTCGTCGATACGGGCCTCGCGCTCGGCCTCGGCGGTGTCGCCGGGGAAGCGGAGCTTGGCCGCGTACTTCAGCGCCTTACGGACGGTGAGCTCCTTGTGCAGGATGTCGTCCTGCGGAACCAGACCGATGCGCTGGCGCAGCTCTGCGAACTGCTTGTAGAGGCTGCGGTTGTCGTAGAGGACGTCGCCCTGGTTGGCGGGCCGGTAGCCGGTGAGCGCCTTGAGCAGGGTGGACTTTCCGGAGCCGGACGGGCCGATGACACCGATCAGCGACTTCTCCGGGACACCGAAGGAGACGTCACGCAGGATCTGCTTGCCGCCGTCGACGGTGACCGTGAGGTGGCGGGCCGAGAAGGAGACCTCGCCGGTGTCGACGAACTCCTCGAGCTGGCCGCCGACGATACGGAAGGTGGAGTGGCCGACGCCGACGATGTCGTTCGGGCCGATGAGGACCGTGCCGGACTTGGCGATCGGCTGACCGTTGACGTAGGTGCCGTTGTGGGAACCGAGGTCACGGATCTCGAAGCGGCCGTCGGGGTGCGCGGTGAACTCGGCGTGGTGGCGCGAGACCTGCAGGTCGGAGACGACCAGCTCGTTCTCGAGCGCACGGCCGATGCGCATGACGCGGCCGAGGGAGAGCTGGTGGAACGTCGTCGGGCTGCGGTCGCCGTGGACCGGCGGGACGCCCTGGGCGCTGTGCACCCCTTGCTGGTGCGGGACCTGCGGCTGCTGCGCCTGCGGAGGCTGCTGCTGCCAGCCCTGCTGGGCGGGCTGCTGCGGCGGCTGGGCCTGCGGCCAGCCCTGCTGCGGCGGCTGCTGCACCGGCGCCTTCGCGGCCTGCTGCGGCGCACCCTGGGCGTAGGCGCCCGCGCCCGCCACCGCGCCGACGCCGCTCAGGCCGAGGCGCGGACCGTCGGTGGCGTTGCCGAGGTGCACCGCTGTGCCGGGGCCGATCTCCATCTGATGGATCCGCTGGCCCTGCACATACGTGCCGTTGGTGCTGCCGTGGTCCTCGATGACCCAACTGCGCCCGCCCCAGCTGATCGTGGCGTGCCGCCACGAGACCCGGGCGTCGTCGATCACCACATCGCCCTGGGGATCACGGCCC
The DNA here is from genome assembly GCF_040677245.1 of Streptomyces kurssanovii. Lineage (NCBI taxonomy): Bacteria > Bacillati > Actinomycetota > Actinomycetes > Kitasatosporales > Streptomycetaceae > Streptomyces > Streptomyces kurssanovii. The sequence continues at coordinate 58,516 of NZ_JBFAQK010000038.1, read as the reverse complement.
AGGGTGTAGGACCTGGACGGATCGAGCGTCCAGGTGTTTCCGTTCAATTCCAGTACGAGTTCCGGCACTCCATGCCCCACTAGTTGTCCCCCGAGCTTCCCCCGTCGCCGGGAGTCTAGGGAAGGCGAACATCGTGGGGAACTATTTCAGGCCCGGTCCCGTATCCGAAAGCCGGGCCGTGTGAAGACCTCGTTCGGTACCGAGTTGGGACGTTCGCCGACGCGGAGGGACCGGGCCGGCGGCGGCGATCACCCACGAGTGGTGACGGATCATGCGTGAATCGAATAATCCGCGCCATTCGGGTCGGATGCTTCGCTCCCGGTCGCACGGGCGTGCGTCGGCCGCTCAGGTGTCCGTCAGGCGGGACAGGACCGCTCCTCCGGGCCGTCGCCCGATACGGTGGTAGCACCATGAGCGCATCTCAGCCCCCTCCCGACGCCGATGTCCCCACCCTTCTCGTGAAGATCTTCGGGAAGGACCGCCCGGGGATCACCGCCGGGCTCTTCGACACCCTCGCCGCGTACGCCGTCGATGTCGTCGACATCGAGCAGGTCGTCTCCCGTGGCCGCCTCGTGCTGTGCGCGCTCGTCACGGCACCGACGGCCGGCGGGGCCACCGAGGGCGACCTGCGGGCCACCGTGCACAGCTGGGCCGACTCGCTGAAACTGCAGGCCGAGATCATCTCGGGTACGGGTGACAACCGGCCGCGCGGCAGCGGGCGTTCGCATGTGACCGTGCTCGGCCACCCGCTCACCGCGGAGTCCACGGCGGCCATAGCGGCCACCATCGCCGGCACCGGCGGCAACATCGACCGCATCTTCCGGCTGGCGAAGTATCCGGTGACCGCGGTGGAGTTCGCGGTCTCCGGCGTGGAGACCGGGCCGCTGCGGACGGCGCTGGCCATGGAGGCCGCCGAGATCGGCGTCGACGTGGCCGTGGTCTCCGCCGGACTGCACCGGCGCGCGCAGCGGCTGGTCGTCATGGATGTCGACTCCACGCTCATCCAGGACGAGGTCATCGAGCTCTTCGCGGCCCACGCCGGCTGCGAGGACCAGGTCGCGGAGGTGACCGCCGCGGCGATGCGCGGCGAGCTGGACTTCGAGCAGTCGCTGCACGCGCGGGTGGCGCTGCTGGAGGGCCTCGACGCCTCCGTGGTGGACAAGGTGCGTACGGAGGTGCGGCTCACCCCGGGTGCGCGGACCCTGATCCGCACGCTGAAGCGGCTCGGCTATCAAGTGGGCGTCGTGTCCGGCGGCTTCACCCAGGTCACCGACGATCTCAAGGAGCGGCTCGGGCTCGATTTCGCGTCGGCGAACACGCTGGAGATCAAGGACGGGAAGCTCACCGGCCGGGTCGTCGGCGAGATCGTGGACCGGGCCGGCAAGGCCCGGTTGCTGCGCCGGTTCGCGGCGGAGGCCGGGGTCCCGCTCGCCCAGACGGTCGCCATCGGCGACGGCGCCAACGACCTCGACATGCTGAACGCCGCGGGGCTCGGCGTCGCGTTCAACGCCAAGCCCGTCGTGCGCAAGGCCGCGCACACGGCGGTCAACGTGCCCTTCCTCGACACGGTGCTCTATCTGCTGGGCATCACCCGCGAAGAGGTCGAGGCAGCCGACGACGGCACCGGCGAGCACTGACGTACGCGGGACCGGAACGGCAGGGCCCCGGCACACGCGGTGTGCCGGGGCCCTGCCGTTCTTCGTGCCGGATCACTCGTGCGGGGTCCAGTAGTCGAGCAGTTTGCCCACGCCGTGCTCGACGGACTTCCACGGTCCGGTGACCGACAGGACGGCGAACGCCGAGGTCGGGAAGCCGTCGCTGGTCATCCGGGCCAGTGCGTCACCCTCCGTGCTGCCCGCGAGGGCGTCCGCCAGGGCGTGCATACCGGGGTTGTGGCCGATGACGAGCAGATCGTTCACGTCGTCGGGGGTCTCGGTCAGCAGGGCGAGCAGATCGCCGAGAGAGGCCTCGTAGAGCCGCTCCTCGTAGACCGTCTTCGGGCGGTGCGGCAGCTCGTGCACCGCGAGCTTCCATGTCTCGCGGGTCCTGACCGCTGTCGAGCACAGGGCCAGGTCGAAATCGATACCGGTCTCCGCGAGCCGGCGACCGGCCACCGGGGCGTCCTTCCGGCCTCGCTCGGCGAGCGGGCGCTCATGGTCGGACACCTGGGGCCAGTCGGCCTTTGCGTGCCGGAGGAGGACGATCCTGCGGGATTCGGGAGGTCCGGGGGGTGTCCCACCGGAAGACACAGCGGCGCTCATGTCACCCAGCTTCGCATGAAATGAGCCAGCAGGCGCAGGGTGTTGACGTGCTCCGCCGTGAAGAGTGACCCCGTCAACGGGCCAGCATCCGGTGCACGAGCCGGATGACCTCGCCGACCCCCTGTCCGTCGCCCGCCGCGGCGTGCGCCTGCCCGGGACCGGCGATCAGCAGGAGCAGCGCGCAGAAGGCGATCACCGGGAGTGCCAGCGCCCACCAGGGCAGCTCGCCCCCGGCGACGCCCGGGGACCGGGTGAGGGACCGGGGGTGCGTGTGGGCCGGCATGGCCGCCTCCGTACGTCTAGAGGTCGATTCCCTCAAACGTACGGATCATGGACGGCCGGGCCCATCCGGTGGCCCACCCACTTCACCCTGAGCCTGGCCCCCTAGGGGAGGGTGGTGCCAGCACCACCGTCCCTCCGCGTCGAGGGAGGGACGGGGCCCCGGTGCCCGGCCGGAGCGGGGTCGGGTCAGGGAGCGGCGATCGTGGCGATGACCGAGATGACCACGCCGATGAGCAGGATCAGGCCGAAGATCCCGAGGAGCTTCTTCTGGCCGTTCTGGGGGTTCGGGTCGAGCACTGGCATGGTCTCAGTCTCGCATCCCGGTCTCGTCCTCGATCGTCCGGTCCCTGCCCGCGAGGACGCCCATGGCGATCTGGGGCACGAGAAGGGCCGCCATCAGCCCGATCGGCAGGCCCCAGCCGCCGCTGTGCTGATAGAGCACGCCGACCAGGAGCGGCCCGGGGATGGAGATCAGGTAGCCGGTCGACTGGACGAACGCGGAGAGCCGCACGACACCCGCACCGGTCCTGGACCGCATGCCGATCATGGTGAGCGCCAGCGGGAACGAGCAGTTCGAGATGCCCAGCAGCAGCGCCCACGCCCACGCGCCCGCCGCCGGTGCCAGGAGGAGTCCCAGGTAGCCGGTCAGGCCGCACAGGCCGAGACCGATCGCGATCGGTCCCTGCCGGCTCAGCCGGGTCGCCAGTCGCGGAATGACGAAGGCCAGCGGCACGCCCATGACCATGGTGACGGCGAGCAGCACGCCGGCGGTCTGCGCCGAGACACCCGCGTCGCGGAAGATCTGCGGCATCCAGCCCATGGTGATGTACGCACCGGTCGCCTGGAGCCCGAAGAAGCAGGCCAGGGCCCATGCGGTCGGGCTGCGGGTGATCCGCGGAGCGGGGGCGGGGTCGTCCCCCTGGGCCGTTCGCTCCGCGCCGTCCCCGCGGTCGCGGTCGCGCACCAGTCCGAGCCAGGGCAGTACGGCGACGGCCGCCAGCAGCGCCCACACGGCGAGACCGACCCGCCAACTGCCACCCAGCGCGCTCGTGATGGGCACGGTCGCGGCCGCCGCCACGGATGTGCCGAGCGCCAGCGCCATCGAGTAGAGGCCGGTCATGGAGCCGACCCGGTCGGGGAAGTAGCGCTTGACGATCACCGGCATCAGTACGTTGCTGACGGCGATGCCCATCAGGGCGAGCGCGCTGGCGGCGAGGAACCCGGCCGTGCCACCGGCGAAGGGCCGTACGACGAGCCCCGTCGCGATGGCCGCCATTCCGGCGCACAGGACGGCGCCGGGTCCGAAGCGGCGGGCGAGGCGGGGTGCGGCGGTGCCGAAGAGGGCGAAGCACAGCGGCGGCACGGAGGTGAGCATGCCGGCCACGCTGCCACTCATGTGCAGCCCGGTCCTGGCCTCTTCGAGCAGGGCTCCGAGGCTGGTGATGGCGGGGCGCAGGTTGAGCGCGGCGAGGACGATGCCGACGAGGACGAGCCGGGTGATCCACACCGGGCCCGTGCGGGCGGCAGAATCCCGGGGAGCAGGGGCTGTCGCGGCGGGGCTCAGTGTGCGGGTCTCGTCAGGCATTGGCCCATCATAGAATCATGGGATGATTGGTTGTCCAATCCTGGACGACACCTCGGCCGCCGGCCGCCCCAGGGCGTCGGGCGGACGCCTTCACGACAAGGAGCACCATGGCGCTGTCCTCTCCCCGGCGTTCCGCACTGTCCGACCAGGTGATCGCCCAGTTGCGGAACCAGATCACCTCGGGCGAGTGGCCGGTGGGTTCACGGATCCCGACCGAACCCGAACTCGTCGAACAGCTCGGCGTCGCCCGCAACACCGTCCGCGAGGCGGTACGGGCACTCGCCCACAACGGGCTGCTCGACATCCGGCAGGGCTCGGGGACGTACGTGCTGGCCACCAGTGAGCTCGCGGGCGTCATGCACCGGCGGTTCGCCGACGCCGACCCCCGGCACATCGCGGAGCTGCGCTCCACGATGGAGTCCTCCGCGGCGAGGCTGGCCGCCGAGCGGCGCACAGAGCGCGACCTCAGGCAGCTGGACGCCCTCCTGGCGAGGCGCGAGGAGGCATGGGCCTCCGGCGTCGCGGAGGCGTTCGTCGCCGCCGACGCGACGTTCCACCTCGCCGTGGTGGCCGCCTCGCACAACGAGGTGCTGACCGGTCTCTACGCCGACCTCGGCGATCTGCTGCGCGACTGGCTGCGCGAGGACATCGGCCAGGATCTGCGCCCCGAGCACCACATGGACCACGCGCGGATGGTCGAGGCGATCCGCGCGGGCGACGGCGACGCGGCCGCCTCGGAGGCGGCCGGCTACCCGTTCATGTGCCTGCGTCGGCCCGCGGCGGCTGGTGGCTGATCCACACCGAGCGGATCTCCTTCCAGCACCGTCCGGTCAGTTCCCCGTACTCGGCCGGGCGGAGCAGGACCGGGGCGGTGTCCGCGTCGACGTCCCACCAGCGGTCGCACTCGACGTGCAGCCGCACACGGTCGGCGGCGGGATACGGGTTGTGGCAGTAGGCGGTGACCCGGGAGCCTTCCACGACGGTGCTGCACCGGGCCTGGTAGGACGGCTGCGCCGGGCGGGGGTCCTGCGTCTCCTGACGGAACTGAAGGGCGGTGTAGGTGATCCCCCACACCAGCACCGTCGCGGCGGCCAGGGCGGAGGCGTTGCGCCATTTCGTACGCACGAGCAGGACCTCCTCGGCCGGGCTGCGGCGCACGCGCCACAACAGCACCACAAGGAAGATGTGCTCCTCCAGCATCGCCGCCCTCGCCCCCGGGCGCCCAGCCGCTGGGCCGAACGAGGGACGCCCCGCCCACCGCGCCAAGCGGTGGACGGGGCGTCCCTGGTGTACGTATGTGCTGGTCAGGCACCCATGATGTGCACGCCGCCGTCGACGTGGACGATCTCGCCGGTGGTCTTCGGGAAGAAGTCCGAGAGCAGCGCGACGACACCGCGGCCGGCCGGCTCCGGGTCGGCCATGTCCCACTCGAGCGGGGACCGCTCGTCCCACACCTTCGCGAGGTCGGAGAAGCCGGGGATGGACTTGGCGGCCATCGAGCCGAGCGGACCGGCCGAGATCAGGTTGCAGCGCACGTTCTGCTTGCCGAGGTCCCGCGCCAGGTAGCGGCTGGTGGCCTCGAGGGCGGCCTTCGCCGGGCCCATCCAGTCGTACTGCGGCCAGGCGAACTGCGCGTCGAAGGTCAGACCGACGACCGAGCCGCCGTTCTGCATCAGCGGCAGGCAGGCCATGGTCAGGGACTTCAGCGAGAACGCGGAGACGTGCATCGCGGTCGACACCGACTCGAAGGGCGTGTTGAGGAAGTTGCCGCCGAGGGCGTCCTGCGGGGCGAAGCCGATCGAGTGGACGACACCGTCCAGACCGCCGAGCTCCTCGCGCACGATGCCCTCGACGCGGGCCAGGTGCTCGTCGTTGGTGACGTCGAGCTCGATGACCTTCGCGGGCCTGGGGAGCTTCTTGGCGATGCGCTCGGTCAGGGTGGGCCGCGGGAAGGCGGTGAGGATGATCTCCGCGCCCTGCTCCTGGGCCACCTTGGCGGTGTGGAAGGCGATGGAGGACTCCATCAGCACACCGGTGATCAGGACGCGCTTGCCCTCGAGAATTCCGCTCATGTGATCAGTGACCCATGCCCAATCCGCCGTCAACGGGGATGACGGCTCCAGTGATGTACGAGGCGTCGTCGGAGGCCAGGAAGCGCACGGCGGCGGCGATCTCCTCCGGCTTCGCGTAACGGCCGAGCGGCACCTGCGAGACGATGCCCGCGCGCTGCTCGTCGGTGAGCACCTGCGTCATGTCGGTGTCGACAAAACCGGGCGCGACGACGTTGAAGGTGATGTTCCGCGAACCGAGCTCACGGGCCAAGGAGCGGGCGAAGCCCACCAGGCCGGCCTTCGAGGCGGCGTAGTTGGCCTGCCCGGCCGAGCCCAGCAGCCCGACGACGGAGGAGATCAGCACGACACGGCCCTTCTTGGCGCGCAGCATGCCGCGGTTGGCGCGCTTGACGACCCGGAAGGTGCCGGTGAGGTTGGTGTCGAGGACGGAGGTGAAGTCGTCCTCCGACATCCGCATCAGCAGCTGGTCCTTGGTGATGCCGGCGTTGGCGACCAGCACCTCCACATTGCCGTGCTTCTCCTCGATCTCCTTGTAGGCCTGCTCCACCTGCTCGGCGTCCGTGATGTCGCAGCGGACGGGCAGGCAGCCCGCCTCGACGAGCTCGGCGGGCGGCTCGCCCGACCGGTAGGTGATGGCGACCTTGTCGCCGTTCTCGGCGAAAGCGCGGGCGATGGCGAGGCCGATGCCCCGGTTTCCTCCGGTGACGAGAACCGAGCGGCTCAACGGATCACCCTTTCGTCAGTGGTCTGGAGCACCTGGCAGCCAGGCGACTACCCGAAAACCTATCGGTCCGGTCCGTCGTACGGGGAATCGGTCCCTGACAGCGCCGCAGATCAGTCACTGTCGGGTCCCTACAGAAGAGGACGGCACGGCATCCTTCACAACCCGCTGGGCAACAGGCACCCCGTCGCGACATGATCGGGGCGACCCGTCGCGACGACAGGAGACATCCGTGCCTCATTCCATCGACGAAGCCTTCACGGCGCTGCCGCTGCGGGCGCTCGCCGACGCGGCACTCGCCCGGGCCCGCGCGCTCGGCGCCGAGCACGCCGACTTCCGTCTCGAGCGTGTACGCAGTGCGGCGTGGCGGCTGCGTGACGCCAAGCTCGCCGGTTCCTCCGACACCACGGACCTCGGGTACGCCGTGCGCGTCGTGCACGGCGGTGCGTGGGGCTTCGCCTCGGGGGTGGATCTCACCATGGACGCCGCGGCACGCGTCGCGGGCCAGGCGGTGGCGATGGCGAAGCTGTCGGCGAAGGTGATCGCGGCGGCCGGGTCCGACGAGCGCGTGGAGCTGGCGGACGAGCCGGTGCACTCGGAGAAGACGTGGGTCTCGTCGTACGAGATCGACCCCTTCGAGGTACCCGACGAGGAGAAGACCGCGCTGCTCGCCGACTTCAGCGGCCGGCTGCTGCGGGCGGACGGCGTGGCGCACGTGGACGCGTCGCTGCTCACCGTCCACGAGAACAAGTTCTACGCGGACACGGCCGGCACCGTCACCACGCAGCAGCGTGTCCGGCTGCACCCGCAGCTCACCGCGGTCGCCGTCGACGGCACCAGCGGCGAGTTCGACTCGATGCGCACCATCGCGCCGCCGGCCGGCCGCGGCTGGGAGTACCTGACCGGCACGGGCTGGGACTGGGACCGGGAGCTGGAGGAGATCCCCGGACTGCTGGCGGAGAAGATGCGCGCGCCGAGCGTCGAGTCGGGCCGCTACGACCTGGTGGTCGACCCGTCGAACCTGTGGCTGACGATCCACGAGTCGATCGGCCACGCCACCGAGCTGGACCGGGCGCTCGGCTACGAGGCCGCGTACGCGGGGACCTCGTTCGCGACCTTCGACCAGCTGGGGAAGCTGGCGTACGGCTCGTCCGTGATGAACGTGACCGGCGACCGCACGGCCGAGCACGGGCTGGCGACGATCGGGTACGACGACGAGGGCGTCGAGGCGCAGAGCTGGGACCTGGTCAAGGACGGCACGCTGGTCGGCTACCAGCTGGACCGGCGGATCGCGAAGCTGACGAACCTCGGCCGGTCCAACGGCTGCGCGTACGCCGACTCCCCCGCGCACGTCCCGGTGCAGCGGATGGCGAACGTGTCGCTCCGCCCGGATCCGGGAGGCCTGTCGACGGAGGACCTGATCGGCGGGGTCGAGCGGGGCATCTACGTGGTCGGCGACCGGTCGTGGTCCATCGACATGCAGCGCTACAACTTCCAGTTCACCGGGCAGCGGTTCTTCCGGATCGAGAACGGCCGGCTGGCCGGACAGCTCCGGGACGTCGCGTACCAGGCGACGACCACCGAGTTCTGGGGCTCCATGGAGCAGGTCGGCGGCCCGCAGACCTATGTGCTCGGTGGGGCGTTCAACTGCGGGAAGGCCCAGCCGGGCCAGGTCGCCGCGGTCTCCCACGGCTGCCCCTCCGCCCTCTTCCGGGGCGTCAACATTCTGAACACCACGCAGGAGGCCGGCCGATGAGCCCCCGTACGACCAAGCCGCACGAGATCGTCGAGCGGGCTCTCGAGCTGTCCACCGCCGACGGCTGTGTCGTCATCGCCGACGAGGAGTCGTCCGCCAATCTGCGCTGGGCCGGCAACGCCCTGACCACCAACGGCGTCACCCGCGGCCGTACCCTCACCGTCATCGCGACCGTCGACGGCGCCGAGGGAACCGCCTCCGGTGTGGTGTCCCGGTCCGCGGTGACCGCCGCCGACCTCGAGCCGCTGGTGCGCGCCGCCGAGGCGGCCGCCCGCGGCGCCGGTCCCGCCGAGGACGCCCAGCCGCTGGTCGAGGGCACCCCGGCGTCCCCCGACTTCACGGACGCTCCCGCCGAGACCACCTCGGCCGTGTTCGCCGACTTCGCACCCGCCCTCGGAGAGGCCTTCGCGCGGGCCCGGGCCGGCGGCCGGGAGCTGTACGGCTTCGCCAACCACGAGATGACCTCCACCTATGTGGGCACCTCCACCGGACTGCGGCTGCGCCACGACCAGCCGAACGGCACCCTCGAGCTGAACGCCAAGTCCCCGGACCGTACGCGCTCGGCGTGGGCGGGCCGCTCCACGCGGGACTTCAAGGACGTCGACCCGGCCGTCATGGACGCCGAACTGGCGCAGCGCCTGGTCTGGGCCCAGCGCCGGACCGAGCTGCCCGCGGGCCGGTACGAGACGCTTCTGCCGCCCACCGCCGTGGCCGACCTGCTGATCTACCAGATGTGGTCGTCCGCGGCCCGCGACGCGGCGGAGGGCCGCACGGTCTTCTCCAAGCCGGGCGGCGGCACCCGCGTCGGGGAGACGCTGTCCCCCCTTCCGCTGACCCTGCGCAGCGACCCGCACGAGCCGGGCCTCGAGTCGGCCCCGTTCGTGATCGCGCACTCCTCCGGCGACGACGCCTCCGTCTTCGACAACGGCCTGCCGATCACGGCGACGGACTGGGTGCGGGACGGAAAGCTCGATCGTCTGGTGGCCACCCGGCACAGCGCCGGTCTGACCGGACTGCCGGTGGCGCCTGGAGCGGGGAACCTCGTCCTGGACGGCGGCGGTGAGCGCAGCCTGGAGGAGATGGTGGCCGGCACGGCCCGCGGTCTGCTGCTGACGTGCCTCTGGTACATCCGCGAGGTCGACCCGGCGACGCTGCTGCTGACTGGTCTGACCAGGGACGGCGTGTATCTGGTGGAGAACGGCGAGGTCGTCGGCGAGGTCAACAACTTCCGCTTCAACGAGTCGCCCGTCGATCTGCTGTCGCGGGCGGCGGAGGCCGGGCGCAGCGAGAAGACGCTGCCGCGCGAGTGGGGCGACTGGTTCACCCGGGCCTCGATGCCCGCGCTGCGGGTGCCGGACTTCAACATGAGCTCGGTGAGCAAGGGCGTGTGAGCGCCGGATATCCGGTCGGCCCGGCCCCCGGTCACCAATAGACTGGGTGGTAGCGCCCCGCTACCACCCAGTGGGGTTTCCACTGTTCCAAGGAGACACGACACCGTGACGGACATCGTCGACGAGCTGAAGTGGCGCGGGCTGATGGCCCAGTCCACCGACGAAGAGGCCCTGCGCAAGGCTCTCGCGGACGGTCCTGTCACGTTCTATTGCGGCTTCGACCCCACCGCGGCGAGCCTGCACGTCGGTCACCTGGTGCAGGTGCTCACCATCCGCCGCCTCCAGCAGGCCGGGCACCGCCCGCTCGCGCTGGTCGGCGGGGCGACGGGGCAGATCGGCGACCCGCGGCCGACCGCGGAGCGCACGCTGAACGATCCGGAGACGATCGGGCGCTGGGTCGACCGGCTGCGTTCGCAGATCGAGCTGTACCTGTCCTTCGAGGGCGACAACGCGGCGATCATGGTGAACAACCTGGACTGGACCGCGGGCATGTCCGCGATCGAGTTCCTGCGGGACATCGGCAAGCACTTCCGCGTCAACAAGATGCTCACCAAGGACTCGGTCGCCCGCCGCCTGGAGTCCGAGCAGGGCATCAGCTACACGGAGTTCAGCTACCAGCTGCTGCAGGGCATGGACTTCCTGGAGCTGTACCGCCGCTACGGCTGCACCCTGCAGCAGGGCGGCAGCGACCAGTGGGGCAACCTGACCGCGGGACTGGACCTGATCCACCGGCTCGAGCCGGACGCCGAGGTGCACGCCCTGGCCACGCCGCTGATGACCAAGGCGGACGGCACCAAGTTCGGCAAGTCCGAGACGGGAACGCTCTGGCTCGACCCGGAGATGACGACGCCGTACGCGTTCTACCAGTTCTGGCTGAACACGGACGACCGGGACATCTCCCGCTACATGCGTGTCCTGAGCTTCAAGAGCCGCGAGGAGCTCGAGGAGCTGGAGAAGCAGACGGAGGAGCGGCCGCAGGCGCGGGCCGCGCAACGCGCGCTGGCGGAGGAGCTGACGACGCTGGTGCACGGCGCGGACCAGTGCGCCGCGGTGATCAACGCCTCCCGGGCGCTGTTCGGTCAGGGCGAGCTGGCGGACCTGGACGAGGCGACACTGCGTGCCGCCCTCGCCGAGCTGCCGCACGCGCGGGTCGGCGAGCTGCTGCCGGTGGTCGATCTGTTCACCGAGGTCGGTCTGGCGCCGAGCAAGTCCGCCGCCCGCCGCACGGTGAAGGAGGGCGGCGCCTACGTGAACAACGTGAAGGTGACCGCCGAGGACGCGGTGGTGGCCGGTGACGAGCTGCTGCACGGCCGCTGGCTGGTCCTGCGCCGGGGCAAGAAGAACCTGGCGGCGGTCGAGGTCGCGGCCGGCTGACCGGAGCAGGACGTGCGGTGGCCGGTCGGCCGGGAGCAGCACGTTTCCGCAGCCTGCCGACCAAAGCGGGACCTGGCGTGCCGGCCGGCCGGGAGCAGGACGCACCCGAGGACCGGTGACCGGAGCAGGACATGCCGTGGCCGGGTGGGCGTGCTCGCCCACCCGGCCACGGGTGTTCGTCAGGCGCGATGCTGTTTCTTGCCGCGGGCGGCGGTGTAAGCCATGTCGCCCAGGAAGACGATGACGATGGCAGCCGCGAGCTGAAGTGCGTGCCGGCCCCAGTCGATGCCGCTGGTCTCCGCGATGCCGAAACCACGGGCGACGGCGTTGCCGATGATGGCGCCGATGATGCCGAAGATGGTGGTCAGCCACAGCGGACTGTGCTGCTTGCCCGGGATGATCGCTTTCGCCAGCAGGCCCAGCACGAATCCCACGATGATCGCCCACAACCAGCCCATGGCTGCCTCCTTGTCCGGCCTTGCGTGAGCAGTTACGTCGCCAGTCTCGGCGCGTGGGCCGTACGGCGCATGTCGGGGTCGGCCGTACGTGCGTCGGCGCAGGCCGGGCACGCAGACGTAGGGCGGCCCCGCTCTCGAACGCGGCGCAGCCCGGGCGTACCGTGGAGGATCGGAGCAGGGGAACGTCCGCCGAAGGTCCGGCACGGGGAAACGGGTGGTGGAGCACGATGCGGAAGCATGGTGGGACCGAGGTCTTCCGGATCACCGGCGCACGGCAGGGCCTTGCCGACGACGTCCGCGGCAGGCAGCGCCGCTATGTGATCTCGATGTCGATCAGGACGGTCGCCGTGATCCTCGCGGCGGTGCTGTGGAACGTGGAACGCCATGTGGCGATCGTGGCGCTGGCGCTCGGTGTGCTGCTGCCGTACATCTCCGTCGTCATCGCCAACGCGGGGCGGGAGAACGCCCCTTCGCTCCCGTCGACGTTCGTCCAGCCCCCGGTCCGGCCGGCCGTCGAGGCCGCCCCCGAGCAGCGCGAGGCGGAACCGGAGCCGGAGGCGGAGCCCTTCCAGGAGGACCGTCCGGGGGCCGGGCAGCGCTGATCACGGCGGTGTCCGGCGGGTCTTCGAAGCTCAAGAAAAGCTCAGATCAATCATGAAGTTCCGGTGCACCTCACCCTGTCCCCCGTGACATACTGCGTACGCGCTCCGCATCCCCCGTCGGAGCGACGGACCGACGCCGGGCAGCTCCCCCCGTGGCTGCTCGGCGTCGCCATGCTGGGACAATGATCCCGTGAATCCTCCGGTGAGTGACGAAACCCCGATCTGCTCTGCCAAGGGCTGCCGTACCGGCGCCGTCTGGGTCCTCGCCTGGAACAACCCGAAACTGCACACTCCGGACCGCCGCAAGACGTGGCTGGCGTGCGACGAGCACCGCGAGCACCTGTCCCAGTTCCTCGGGGTGCGCGGTTTCCTGAAGGACGTCGTGACGCTGGAGGAGTGGGAGCGGGGTGCCGGGGCCGGGTCAGCCGCCGATGGCTGACATGGGACGCTCCGGCTGCAGGAACGACGGGTCGTCGAGACCGGATCCGGCCTTCTTGCCCCACATCGCCAGCCGCCAGATGCGGGCGATCTCCTCGTCGGGCGCCTCCGAGCGCAGCGCCGCCCGCAGGTCGGTCTCCTCGGTGGCGAAGAGGCAGGTGCGCACCTGACCGTCGGCGGTGAGCCGGGTCCGGTCGCAGGCGCGGCAGAACGGACGGGTGACGGAGGCGATGACGCCGACCCGCTGCGGCCCGCCGTCGACGAGCCACCGCTCCGCCGGCGCGGATCCGCGCGCGGCGTCGCCTTCGGGGGTGAGGGTGAAGCGCGTCCGCAAGGACTGGAGGATGTCCCCCGCGGTGATCATGCCGTCACGCTTCCAGCCGTGCTGTGCGTCGAGCGGCATCTGCTCGATGAAACGCAGTTCGTATTCGTTCTCCACGGCCCAGGCGAGCAGGTCGGGTGCCTCGTCGTCGTTCAACCCGGGCATCAGGACGGCGTTGACCTTGACCGGGGTCAGGCCGGCGGCGCGGGCGGCTTCGAGGCCGTCGAGCACATCGTGGTGGCGGTCGCGGCGGGTGAGGGTCTTGAAGACGTCGGGCCGCAGGGTGTCCAGGGAGACGTTGACCCGGTCCAGGCCGGCGGCCTTGAGGGCCGCGGCGGTGCGCTTGAGCCCGATGCCGTTGGTGGTGAGGGACATCTTGGGGCGGGGCTCCAGGGCGGCGCAGCGCTCGACGATGCCGACCAGTCCCGGGCGCAGCAGCGGCTCACCGCCGGTGAAGCGCACCTCGGTGATGCCGAGGTCGGTGACGGCGATGCGGATCAGCCGGACGATTTCGTCATCGGTGAGCAGATCGGGCTTGGCCAGCCACTGCAGGCCCTCTTCGGGCATACAGTACGTACACCGCAGATTGCACCGGTCCGTCAGAGAAACGCGCAGGTCAGTGGCCACTCGGCCGTAGGTGTCGATGAGCACTGTGGGCCCCCTCCCCTAATCGCGGATCCGACGGTTTCGAGCCTACGCGACGCCGCCGACAACACCAGGGCCCGATTGGCACGAGGTACGGCACGGCCGCGTCGTAGGACCCTACGACGCGGCCGCTGACATGCGTATGTCGTTTTCCTCTCAGTGGGCGCCGATGCCGGTGAGGGACTTGACCTCGAGCTCGGCGTACTTGCCCTCGTCGGGCTTCTCCTTGGTCAGGATCGAGCCCAGCCAGCCGAGCAGGAAGCCCAGCGGAATGGAGATGAGACCCGGGTTGGAGAGCGGGAACCAGGCGAAGTCCACGCTCGGGAACATCGCGGACGGGCTGCCGGAGACCACCGGCGAGAACAGCACCAGGAACACCGAGGAGGCGAGGCCTCCGTAGATGGACCACAGGGCGCCCTGGGTGGTGAACCTCTTCCAGAACAGGCTGTAGAGGATCGTGGGCAGGTTGGCCGAGGCGGCGACCGCGAAGGCGAGGGCGACGAGGCCGGCCACGTTCAGGTCGCGGGCGAGCGCGCCGAGGGCGATGGAGACGATGCCGATGAAGACGGTCGCCCAGCGCGCGGCTCGGACCTCCTCCTTCTCCGTGGCCTGTCCCCTGCGGATGACGTTGGCGTAGATGTCGTGCGCGAACGACGACGAGGAGGCCAGCGTGAGTCCGGCGACGACGGCGAGGATGGTGGCGAAGGCGACGGCCGAGATCACGGCGAGCAGGATCGCGCCCCAGGCCGAGTCGACGCCGCCGATGTGCAGGGCGAGCAGCGGGGCAGCGGTGTTGCCCGCCGGGTTGGACGCCTTGATCTCCGCGGGTCCGACAATCGCGGCGGCGCCGAAGCCGAGCGCGATGGTCATCAGGTAGAACGCGCCGATGATGCCGATGGCCCAGTTGACGGACTTACGCGCGGCCTTGGCGGTGGGCACCGTGTAGAAGCGGATGAGGATGTGCGGGAGTCCGGCGGTGCCGAGCACGAGCGCGATGCCGAGGGAGATGAAGTCGAGCTTCGTCATACCGTCGACGCCGTACTTGAGGCCGGGCTCGAGGAAGGCGTCGGGGTTGCCCTTCTGTCCGACCTCGCTGTTCTTCGCCGCCTCTCCGAGCAGGTCGGAGATGTTGAAGTTGAACTTCCACAGCACCAGGAACGTGATGAGCAGGGTGCCCGCGATGAGCAGGACGGCCTTGACCATCTGCACCCAGGTGGTGCCCTTCATCCCGCCGATGGTCACATAGACGATCATCAGCAGACCGACGAGGGCGACGATCGCGATCTTGCCGCCGTCGCTGGTGATGCCGAGCAGCAGCGAGACGAGGATGCCCGCGCCCGCCATCTGCGCGAGCAGGTAGAAGATCGAGACGACGATGGTGGAGACGCCCGCGGCGGTACGGACCGGGCGCTGGCGCATCCGGTAGGCGAGGACGTCGCCCATCGTGTAGCGGCCGGAGTTGCGCAGCGGCTCGGCGACCAGCAGCAGGGCGACGAGCCAGGCGACCAGGAAGCCGATCGAGTAGAGGAAGCCGTCGTAGCCGAAGAGGGCGATGGCGCCGGCGATGCCGAGGAACGAGGCGGCGGACATGTAGTCGCCCGAGATGGCGAGGCCGTTCTGGAAGCCGGTGAACTGGCGTCCGCCCGCGTAGAAGTCGGCGGCGTCCTTGGTCTGCCGGCCGGCCCAGACGGTGATGAACAGCGTCCCGACGACGAAGGCCGCGAAGAGTGTGATGATCAGCGGCCGGTGCTCGGTCGTGGCGTTCGAGGCCGCGAGGTGCAGGGCGGGGCTCATGCGTCGGCCTCCATACGGGACTTGATGGCCTCGGCCTTCGGGTCCAGCTTCGCGGCGGCGTGCCGGGAGTAGAACCAGGCGATGAGGAACGTGGTCAGGAACTGCGCGAGGCCGAAGACCAGAGCGACGTTGATGTTGCCGAAGAGCTTCGTGCCCATGAAGCCGCCGGCGTAGTTCGAGAGCAGGACGTAGAGCAGGTACCAGGCGATGAACGCGATGGTCAGGGGGAAGGCGAAGGAACGGTACGTGCGGCGCAGTTCGCCGAATTCCGTACTCTGCTGCACCTGCACGAACGACTCTGTCGTGGGCTGTGCGGTGCTGGTCTGCTTATCGCGCTCGGGCGGCGGTGCCTCGGTGGTCACGGAATCTCCTCGCGACGCGGGTGCGGTGGGGATGGACTCGGGGATGTCACTGGCAGGGGCGGTTCGATGTTGTCCCACTCCCTGACAACGGCACGGAGCGCGCGCCGAACTGGTTCAGCCCTGGTCTTTTTCTTCTGTACTTCCTTCGCGAACTCATTGAATCCGGACCTTGATCAGCGATAGTTTCGCTCGTCATGTACCCGCCCATTCGCACAGGGGTGTCTGGGCGGTTGTCACGGATGATGTGGAGAACCCATGGCTCATCTGGGATCCAGACGGCGCCGCGCACTCGCGCTGCCCGCCGGTCTGGCGCTCACGGCCTCGCTCGGCTTCCTGCCCGCGGGGGCCGCTACGGCGGCGCCGGTCGACGACGTACCTGCCGCGGTCCAGGCGGACGGACCCAAGCTGTCGTACGTCGTGAACGTGAAGGGCGGTCACGGCACCGCAAAGTCGGTCAAGAAGGCCATAGCCAAGGCCGGCGGAACGGTGGTGATGTCCTACGACCAGATAGGCGTCATCGTCGTCCACTCGCAGAACCCGGACTTCGCCACGACCATCCGCGGTGTGCGGGGCGTGGCGTCGGCCGGTGCCACACGCACCGCGCCTCTGGCGCCCTCGGCCGACATGGCCATCGAGTCGGAGCGCCCGCTCACCGCCGACGAGGCGAAGGCCTCCGCCGCGGTGGCGTCCTCGGACCAGGACCCGCTGGAGCCCCTGCAGTGGGACCTCCCGGCCATCAAGGCCGACAAGGCGCACGAGAAGACCCTCGGCAGTGACAAGGTCACCGTCGCGGTCATCGACACGGGTGTCGACGACACCCACCCGGACCTCGCGCCGAACTTCGACCGCGAGGCCTCCGTCAGCTGCGTGGGCGGCGTGCCGAACACGGCGGACGGCGCCTGGCGTCCGGGCCCGACCGAGTCCGACCACGGCACCCATGTCGCGGGCACGATCGCCGCCGCGAAGAACGGCGTCGGCGTCACCGGCGTCGCGCCGGGCGTGAAGGTCTCCGGCATCAAGGTCTCGCAGCCCGACGGCTTCTTCTACACCGAGGCCGTCGTCTGCGGCTTCGTGTGGGCGGCGGAGCACGGCGTCGACGTGACCAACAACAGCTACTACACGGACCCGTGGCTGTTCAACTGCAAGAACGACGCGGACCAGAAGGCCCTCGTCGAGGCCGTCTCCCGCGCCACCCGCTACGCGGAGGGCAAGGGCGCGGTGAACGTGGCCGCGGCCGGCAACTCCCGTATGGACCTGGCGGCGGACGAGCTCACCGACACCACGAGCCCGAACGACACCACCCCGGTCGAGCGGGTCGTCAACCCGCGCGAGTGCCTCGACATCCCGACGCAGATCCCGGGCGTCGTCACGGTGTCCGCGCTGGGTGCGAAGGGCCTGAAGGCCTCGTACTCCAACTACGGCGACGGCGTGGTCGACATCTCCGCTCCGGGCGGCGACTCGACGCGCTACCAGGCGCCGGACGCGCCGGCGGTCGACGGCCGGATCCTCTCCACGGTTCCGGGCGGCTACGGCTACAAGGCCGGTACGTCGATGGCCTCCCCGCACGTCGCGGGCGTGGCGGCGCTGATCAAGTCGACCCACCCGTACGCACCGCCGGCCCTGGTCAAGGGTCTGCTGTACGCGCAGGCTGACGACACGGCGTGCACCAACCCGTACGACATCAACGGCGACGGCACCGTCGACGCGGTGTGCGAGGGCGGCGAGCGCGACAACGGCTTCTACGGCACGGGCGTCACCGACGCTCTGGACGCGGTCCGCCGCTAGCGGCTTCCTGTGAGGGGCCCGGTGCGGGATCCGCACCGGGCCCCTTGCGTTGTGGCGCCGGTGCCATAGTGAGTGCATGACCCACTCACCCTCCGATCTCCCGACCAGCGGTACCGCCCAGGCATGGGCGGCTCTGGATGGTGACCCCGCCCTGCTCGGCCGTGTCGTCCACAAGGGCGGCGGCTCTCTGCCGTCCCGGCTGCCGGTCATGGAGCTGGCGCGCGCCACCGTCGGGGTCTGCTCCCTCGCCGCCGCAGAGCTGGCCGCGCGGCGCGGCGGCGGTCCGGTCGCCTCCGTGACCGTCGACGACGGTGCGGTGGCCACGGCGTTCCTCAGTGACAGGCTGGTGCGGGTGGACGGCGTGGCGCCGACCACGTTCGCACCGCTGTCCCGGTTCTGGCGCTCCGCCGACGGGTGGGTTCGCACCCACGCCAACTACCCGCACCACCGGGCGCGGTTGCTCGCGGCGCTGTCCCTGCCCGAGGACGCCGGCGTCGAGGACGCCGCCGGCGCGATCGGCGAACGCCGTGCCGTGGACGTAGAGGAGAGCGTGTACGCGGCCGGTGGCCTGGCCGTGGCCATGCGCGCAGGGGACGAATGGGCGCGGCACCCGCAGGGTGCGGCCACCGCGGGACGTCCGCTGCTGCGGGTGGAGCGGCTCGGCGACGACCGCCCGCCGAGGGCCGCGAACGACCGGGCGTCCCTGCCCTGTTCGGGACTGCGCGTGCTGGACCTGACCCGGGTGCTGGCCGGACCGGTCGCCACGCGGACACTCGCGCTGCTGGGCGCCGACGTGCTGCGGATCGACTCCCCCCATCTGCCGGAGAGTCAGGACGCCCACAACGACACCGGGCTGGGGAAGCGGTCCACCCGGCTCGACCTGGCCGCGGCCGGGGACCGTGCCGCGTTCGAGGAGCTGCTGGCGCTGGCCGACGTGGTGGTGACCGGCTATCGACCGGGCGCCCTCGACCGGTTCGGTCTCTCTCCACAGGCGCTGGCCGAGCGCCGTCCGGGCCTGGTCGTGGCCCGGCTGTCGGCCTGGGGCCGGTACGGGCCGTGGGACGGGCGGCGCGGCTTCGACAGCCTGGTCCAGGCCGCGACCGGCATCGCGGCCACGGAGGGCGACGAAGGCCGCCCGGGCACACTGCCCGCCCAGGCCCTCGACCACGGCACCGGGTACCTGCTGGCCGCCGGGGTGCTGCGCGCGCTGACCGGACAGCACGGCGTCGGCGGCACCCGGCTGGTGGAGGCCGCTCTCACACAGACGGCGGCCTGGCTGACCAGCGGGCTCGTCAAGGCCCCGGACGGCGACACCGCGGCGTACGACGCCGACCGGTGGCTCACGGAGAGGGACAGCCCCATGGGGCGCCTGCGTCACGCCGTTCCGGCGGTCGGCTACGACGGCGGGCCGGCCGACTGGGCGCGCCCGCCCGGCTTTTGGGGGACGGACGCGCCGAGGTGGCCGGCCGCCACGGTGTGACCGTGGCCCCGGGTGCGGTGCGCCGGTGCCCGTCCGGCAGCCGTCGGGCCGGGCATCGGACAGCCCGCGCGTGCCGGAGCGTCTTCGCCCGCCGAGGGTAGGCCCGTCCGAACTACGGGCATGCACCGATGACCGGCGCGACACGGATCGCGGACCGCACGATCCGGTGGCCGGTGGACTCACGGGGAGGAACCACAGTGCAGGGGTTGGAAGCCGTCGTCTTACGGCTGGCCGGGACGCTGGCCGTGACCGTCGTGAAATCGCTGATCGCCGTCCGCCCGGGGGCAGGCCTGGTGACCGGCCGCAGGGCCGCGCCGCTCCCCCGGCCGGACCCGGCCCCGGTGGCGAGGAAGCTCGCTGGCCGGCTCTCGGACCCGTACGCCGACCTGCCCGACCACGAGCGCGAGGCCGCCGTCGAGGCGGTACGGGACACCGTCCAGGCCGCGGGCACGGTCGGTCCCGACCGGCTGTTCGCGCTGGACCTCGATCCGGAGCGGCTGTTCCGGACGCTGCGGGACCCGGCGGCCGGCCTGGCCGAGCGGGGCGTGGAACTCTACGACGAACTGCTGCGGCTGTGCTGTGCGCACATGGTCGAGAACCTGACCGCCGACCAGTCGTTCATGGCACGGGCGGCGGTGGAGCAGACCCGCAGGGCGGGACGCACGGAAGCACTCGTCGAGGACGTCAGGGACCGGCTCGGCCCTCGTCCGGAGGCGGTGGCCCTCGGCTTCGAGGGACGGTACGCGGACTACGTGGCCGAGACCCACGGGCGTCTGGAGCTGTTCGGGCTGACCCTCGGCCGGTCGGGGAGCGAGTGGCCGCTGGACACGGCGTACATCTCCCTGGCCGTCAGCGGGGACGGACCCCACCAGGAGGGTTTCGGCCTGCCCCGGACCGGACAGGTCGCCGTGAAGGCGGAGCAGATCCTGTCTTCCGCCGACCGGCTCGTCCTGCGCGGTGCCGCCGGCTCCGGCAAGAGCACCCTGGTGCAGTGGCTCGCGCTGAACGCCGCCCGGCGCAGTTTCGGCAAGGACCTGGAGGACTGGAACCGGTGCGTGCCCTTCCTGTTGCGGCTGCGCGCCTTCACGTCGTCCGACACCCTGCCGATGCCGGACGCCTTCCTGCGGGCGGCGGGGGTCCCGCTGCACGGTGAGGCACCCGCCGGCTGGACGGAGAAGCTGCTGACGGACGGCCGGGCGCTGATCCTGGTCGACGGGGTGGACGAGATCCCCTCACGGCAGCGGCACCGTACGGAGAACTGGCTGAAGTCGCTGATCGCCGCCTACCCGGACGCCCGGTACGTGGTCACGACCCGGCCGTCGGCCGTCCCGGAGGACTGGCTGGCCCGCCAGGGATTCGTCGGGCACTCGTTGCTGCCGATGGAGCGTGACGACATCCGCTCCTTCATCGGCCACTGGCACGAGGCCGCGCGCCAGGAGTGCCTGTCCCAGACCGAACGCGCCCAGCTCGACACCTACGAGACGTCCCTGCGCAAGGCCGTCTCCACCCGCCGTGATCTGGGCCGGCTGGCCACCAACCCGCTGATGTGCGCCCTGCTGTGCGCGCTGAACCGGGACCGCAGGATGCAACTGCCGCGTGCCCGCAAGGAGCTGTACGACGCCGCGCTCGACATGCTGCTGGTGCGGCGGGACACCGAGCGGGAGATCGTCGGTGTGGAGGGCGTCGATCTGACGCGTGAGGAGCAGACGGCGCTGCTGCAGCGGCTGGCGTACTGGCTCATCCGCAACGGCCAGGTGGAGGCCGAGCGCGCCGAGGCGGTGGAGATGGTGGCCGAATGGCTGGCCGCCATGCCGCAGGTGCAGGGCAGCCCGGAGCAGGTGTTCTCCCATCTGCTCATCAGGAGCGGTCTGCTGCGTGAACCCCGCCCGGGTGCGGTGGACTTCGTGCACCGCACGTTCCAGGACTATCTGGGCGCCAAGGCCGCGGTGGAGGCCCGCGACTTCGGGGTCCTGGTGCAGAACGCGCACGACGACCAGTGGGACGACGTGGTGCAGATGGCCGTCGGTCACGCCCGCGTCGAGGAACGGGCCCGGCTGCTGCGGCACCTGCTGCGCCGCGCCGACCGGGCGCAGCGCCACCGGCACCGTCTGGTGCTGCTCGCCGCGGCCTGTCTGGAACACGCTCCGGAGCTGGACCCGGAGATCCGCGCGACGGTGCAGTCGCGCACACAGGAGCTGCTGCCCCCGCGCACCCAGGAGGACGCGGCGCAGCTCGCCAAGGTCGGTGAGCTGGTGCTGGAACTGCTGCCGGGACCGGAGGATCTGGAGGAGTACACGGCGGCGGCCGTGGTCCGCACGGCGGCCCTGATCAAAGGGGACGCCGCGTTCGAGGTGGCCGCGCGGTTCCGGGAGGACGCACGGCTGTCCGTGGCGTTCCAGGTGTCGACGGCGTGGGGCTCGTTCGACACCGAGTCGTACGCCAGGGACGTGCTGGCCGCCGGGGCGTGGAACACCGCGTACCTGCATGTCCAGACCCCCGAACAGCTCCACGCCCTCCGCCACATACCCAAGGCCCGGCGCCTGCATCTGGCGGGAGACCACCACGACCTCACTCCGCTGCTCGCGGTGGAGGACCCCGAGTGGCTCTTCCTGTACGAGAACGGCGTGGTGGACGATCTCACGCCGCTCGCGTCGTTCCGGCGGCTCAAGGACGTCGGTCTGAGCCGGTGCCCCGAACTGCGCGACCTGCGGCCGCTGGCGCGTCCCGGACTCGAGCGGCTCTCGCTCTGGGAAGTTCACCCGGAGGTGTCGATCGAGCCCCTGCGGGACATGCCCGACCTGCGCAGCGTGAACCTCTCCCAGCCGCTGCTCATCGAGAGCCTCGAAGAACTGCCGGTCGGACCGGGCCTCGTGCACCTCGGGCTCCACCACCAGACCCGCTACGTGAGCCTGGAGGGCATCGAGCGGTGGCCGTCGCTGGAGGGGCTGACGATCGCGGGCCAGTCGCAGCTGCGTCAACTGTCGCGCCTGCCGCTGCCGGCGTCGCTGACGAGTCTGAGCCTGTACGAGGTCGACCCTCTCGACCCGCGTCCGCTCCTCGGCCACTCCACGCTGCGGCACCTGCACCTCTGGCGGTGCGAACTGCCGTACGGCCTCACCGCGCTGCGCGAACTGCCCGCGCTCACCTCCCTGGAGCTCTGGCAGTGCTCACCGTCCGGAGCGCCCGTCGACATCGGACCGCTCGTCGCGATGCCCGAGCTGAAGATCACCGTCTCGGACGACACCCCGGTCGTCGGCATCGACCGCTTCCCGCCCGACCGCGTCGAGGTGAAGCGCGTCAGGACCTGACAGCACCTCAGACACCGGCCGCGTCGAGCGCCGAACCGGCGGCGTACGTCACCGCCATGGCGAGCGCCCCGCCGCACATGTTGCGCAGGACGGCGGGCCCGGCCGCGGCAGCGCCCAGCCGGGCGCTCCACCAGCCGGTCAGCGCCAGCGCGGTGAGCACCGAGAGGACCGTGACGTACAGGCGGACCGATGCCGGCGGCAGCACGATCGCCAGCAGCGGCAGCAGCGCACCGACGGTGAACGCCAGGAAGCTGGCGCTCGCCGCGTGCCAGGGGTTGGTCAGCTCGTCGGGGTCGATGCCGAGTTCCACCCGGGCGTGCGCGCGCAGCGCGTCCCGGTCGGTGAGCTGCACGGCGGCCTCCCTGGCCACCTCCTCCGACAGGCCGCGGTCCGCCAGCATGCGGGTCAGCTCGTCCAGTTCGGCCTCCGGCTGCTCCTTCAGCTCCCGCTTCTCCACCGCCAGCGCGGCCCTCTCCGAGTCGCGCTGCGTGGAGACGGACACGTACTCGCCTGCCGCCATCGACATCGAACCGGCGAGCAGTCCGGCGAGGCCCGCCGTGAGCAGCGCCGGCCGCGAGTCCGTCGCGCCGGCCACACCGACGACGATGCCCGCCGTCGAGACGATGCCGTCGTTCGCGCCGAGGACGGCGGCGCGCAGCCAGTTGAGACGGGTACCGAGTCCACCGGGGTGCGCCTCGTCGTGGCTCTCGCCGCCGGTCGCTTCACTCATCCGG
Organism: Streptomyces kurssanovii; assembly: GCF_040677245.1. Lineage (NCBI taxonomy): Bacteria > Bacillati > Actinomycetota > Actinomycetes > Kitasatosporales > Streptomycetaceae > Streptomyces > Streptomyces kurssanovii. Next base: position 35,146 of record NZ_JBFAQK010000038.1, on the reverse strand, counting down.
GGAGCCTCTCACGCACGGAAGTTGGGGACGAGGAGCCACACCCCGGGCTCCGGGCGATGGGGGCGGGACAGGGCTGTCGGTGTCTGCCCGTATTCTCTGTGACCATGCTCGACGACCGTAGGACCGCAGCGACGACGTGGCCGGCCGCGTACCCACAGGGGTACGCGGTCGTCGACGTGGAGACCACCGGCCTCGCCCGTGACGACCGGATAGTGTCGGCTGCCGTCTACCGCCTCGACACCCAGGGCAACGTCGAGGACCACTGGTACACGCTCGTCAACCCGGAGCGCGACCCCGGACCGGTGTGGATCCACGGTCTGACGAGCGAGGCGCTCGAAGGCGCCCCGCTGTTCGGGGACATCGCCGGCGAGCTCTCCGCGCGGCTCGACGGCCGGGTCCTGGTCGCGCACAACGCCACCTTCGACTGGTCCATGATCGCCAGGGAGTACGCGCGTGCGCGCGGCGCGGCGCCGACCCGGCAGCGGCTGTGCACCATCGCGCTCGCCAAGGAGCTGCGGCTCCCGCTGCCCAACCACAAGCTCGAGTCGCTGGCCGCGCACTACGGGGTCGTGCAGCAGCGCGCGCACCATGCCCTGGACGACGCCCGCGTGCTCGCGGAGGCGTTCCGGCCGAGCCTGCACACCGCGGCCCGCGACGGTGTGCGGCTGCCGCTGCTCGAATGCCGGCCGCTGACGGAGTGGTCGGACGCTCCCGCGACCCCGCGCGTCGGCTACCAGTCGTCGTACGGTCACAGCAGCTGGCGGCCGTCGCGCAAGCGGCCGCCGTGCCCGTACCCCAACCCGGGGAGGTACCGGCCGGGCGGGCAGCTGGTGCAGGGCATGCGGGTCGCCTTCTCCGGCGACACCTCCGTGGAGCGTGAACTGCTCGAGGACCGGGCCGTCGAGGCGGGCCTGCACGTCGCCACGAGCGTGTCCCGGCTCACGAGTCTGCTGGTGACCAACGACCCGGACGCGGCGACGTCCAAGACCGTCAAGGCCGCCTCGTACGGCACTCCGGTCGTCGACGAGGGCGCCTTCACCCAGCTGCTGCGGGACGTCGCCCCCGCGCCGGACGCCCCGACCGGACGGACACCCGCATCGGAGTGAACCGGGCGCGACTCGCCCGCCGCCCGCTCGCCCGGGGCGCCGAAGCGTTTCACCCTGTGGCGCATGGCACGTTGTGAGGTTTGCGGAAACGACTACGGCATGTCCTTCGAGGTGCACGCGCAGGGCGCGGTGCACGTCTTCGACTGCTTCTCCTGCGCCATCCACCGTATGGCGCCCATCTGTGAGCACTGCCGGGTGCAGATCATCGGCCAGGGCGTCGAGGTCGAGGGCCACTGGTACTGCGGCGCCCACTGCGCCCGCGCCGAGGGGAGGGCCGGCATCGTCGACAGGGTGTGACCTGCGCCCGGCCGGGGCACGGGCGGGGACCCACCGTCCGTGGCCCTGCGCCGAGCAGGTACGGTCGAAGCCGTGTACCGCTTCCTGTTGTCCCGGCAGTGGGTGATCCTCACCCTCATCGGCCTCGTTCTCATCCCCACGATGATCGAGCTGGGTTTCTGGCAGCTGCACCGGCACGAGCGCAGGGTCGAGCAGAACGCCCTGATCGCACGGAACCTCGAGGCGAAGCCGGTGCCGATGGAGGAGCTGACCTCCCCCGGGCACACCGTCCCGCGCTCCGACTACTGGCGGCAGATCACCGCGACCGGCACCTTCGACACCGACCACGAGATGGTCGTCCGCCGCCGCACCAACGCCGACGACCGCGTCGGCTTCCACGTACTGACCCCGCTGGTACTGGCCGACGGCCGGGCCGTCCTCGTCAACCGCGGCTGGGTCCCCGCCGCCGCCGACCAGAAGGCCTTCCCCGAGGTGCCTGCCGCGCCCGCGGGAACCGTGACCGTCACCGGCCGGCTCAAGGCCGACGAGACGACCGGCGCCAGCGGCATCAAGGACCTGAAGGGCCTGCCGCCCCGCCAGGTGATGCTGATCAACAGCGAGCAGCAGGCGCAACTGCTGGACCGGCAGGTGCTCGGCGGCTATCTGGAGCAGACGGCGCCGAAGCCCGCGGGCGGCGGCCCGGAGATGATCCCGACCCCGGACCACGACTCCATCGGCGCCCACATGGCGTACGCCGTGCAGTGGTGGCTCTTCGCCGCGGCGGTGCCCGTCGGCTGGGTGATTCTCGTACGGCGGGAGAGGCGCGACCTGGCTGCGGCGGAGCGGACCACGCACGAGCCGGCTCCCGCGGCTGCTTAGCGTCCCCTTCTGGCGGGAACACGCCGGAGCGTGACCCAACGTATCGAGGACTACGCCCTCATCGGCGATCTGCAGACCGCTGCGCTGGTCGGCAAGAACGGCTCCATCGACTGGCTGTGCCTTCCCCGTTTCGACTCCGCCGCATGCTTCGCCGCCCTCCTCGGCGACGAGGAGAACGGCCATTGGCGGATCGCGCCCAAGGACGCGGGCGCCTGCACCGACCGCCGCTATCTGGGCGCGTCACTGGTGCTGGAAACGGTGTGGGAGACCCGCACCGGCAAGGTCCGGGTCCTCGACTTCATGCCGCAGCGTGACGAGGCGCCGGACGTCGTCCGCATCGTCGAGGGCCTGAGCGGCACGGTCGAGATGGCGGGCACACTACGGCTGCGGTTCGACTACGGCTCCGTGGTGCCGTGGGTACGCCGCGCGGACGGCCACCGGGTCGCCGTCGCGGGGCCCGACTCCGTGTGGCTGCGCAGCGAACCGGAGGTCAAGACGTGGGGTCACCACTTCAGCACCTGCTCGTCGTTCACGGTCGAGGAGGGCGAGAAGGTGGCGTTCGTCCTCACCTGGCACCCTTCGCACAAGCCGCGGCCCGCGCTCGTCGACCCGCACGAGGCCTTGGAGCACTGCCTCCAGGACTGGGAGACCTGGTCGTCGAAGTGCCGCTACCAGGGCCCCTACCGGGACACCGTGCTGCGCTCCCTGATCACTCTCAAGGCGCTCACGTACGCCCCCACCGGAGGCATCGTCGCCGCGCCCACGACGTCCCTGCCCGAGGACATCGGCGGTGTACGGAACTGGGACTACCGCTTCTGCTGGCTGCGCGACGCGACCCTCACCCTGAGCGCCATGGTGTCCGTCGGATACCTGGACGAGGCCGCGGCCTGGCGGGACTGGCTCCTGCGGGCGGTAGCCGGCGACCCGGCCGATCTTCAGATCATGTACGGCCTGGCCGGTGAACGCCGCCTGCCCGAGATGGAGCTGGACTGGCTCACCGGCTACGCCGGCTCCGCGCCGGTCCGCGTCGGCAACGAGGCGAGGTGCCAACTGCAGATCGACGTCTACGGCGAGGTCATCGAGTCCCTCTACCTGGCCAGGCAGGCCGGTCTCGCACCCGAGCGACAGGCGTGGAACATCCAGCTGAGCCTTCTCGGCTTCCTCGAGTCCACATGGCGCGAGCCGGACGAGGGTCTGTGGGAGGTCCGGGGCCCGCGCCGGCACTTCGTCCACTCCAAGGTCATGGCATGGGTCGCCGCCGACCGCGCCGTGCGCACCCTCGAGAGCGAACCGTCGCTGCGCGGCGACTCGGCACGCTGGCGGGCCATGCGGGACGACATCCACCGCGAGGTCTGCGAGAAGGGCTTCGACCCGGTCCGCGGCACCTTCACCCAGTCGTACGGCTCCACGGAGCTCGACGCCGCGGTCCTGCTCATCCCGCGCGTCGGCTTCCTGCCCCCGGACGACCCCCGGGTCGTCGGCACGGTCGACGCGGTGTGGCGGGAGCTCGGCAATGGACCGCTCGTACGCCGCTACACCCCTGACGCCGCCCAGGTCGACGGACTGCCCGGCCGCGAGGGCGCGTTCCTGGTCTGTTCCTTCTGGCTGGCTGACGCGCTGCGGATGACGGGCCGTGAGCAGGAGGCCCGCGAACTGTTCGAGCAGTTGCTCGGCCTCTGCAACGACGTGGGCCTCCTCTCCGAGGAGTACGACCCGGTGACGGGACAGCACCTCGGCAACTTCCCGCAGGCGTTCAGCCACATCGGACTGGTGACCACGGCCCTCGCGCTCACCGGGCAGCGGACGGCAGGATAGGGCCATGGATCTTGGACTGAAGGACCGTGTCTACATCGTCACCGGCGCCTCGAGGGGCCTCGGCAACGCCTCCGCGCGGGCGCTCGTCGCCGACGGCGCGAAGGTCGTCGTCACCGGGCGCGACGAGAAGACGGTCACCGACGCCGCGGCCGCACTCGGCTCCGCCGCGGTGGGCGTCGCCTGCGACAACGCCGACCCCTCCGCCGCGGAACGCCTCGTCGCCGCCGCCCGCGCGCACTTCGGCCGCTTCGACGGCGTCCTCATCAGCGTCGGCGGCCCGGCGCCGGGCTACGCCGCGGACAACACCGACCAGCAGTGGGCCGCCGCGTTCGAGTCGGTCTTCCTCGGCGCCGTCCGCATGGCGCGCACGGCCGCGGCCGAACTCAACGAAGGCGGTGTCATCGGTTTCGTGCTGTCCGGTTCGGTGCACGAACCCATCCCCGGCCTGACGATCTCCAACGGCCTCCGCCCGGGCCTCGCGGGCTTCGCCAAGTCCCTGGCGGACGAACTGGGCCCGCGCGGCATCCGCGTGGTCGGCCTGCTGCCCTCCCGCATCGACACGGACCGCGTCCGCGAGCTGGACGCCCTGTCGGGCGACGCGGAGGCGGCACGCAGGGCCAACGAGGCGGCCATCCCGCTGCGGCGTTACGGCACCCCGGAGGAGTTCGGCCGCACGGCGGCGTTCCTGCTCTCGCCGGCGGCGTCCTATCTGACCGGCGTCATGCTCCCCATCGACGGCGGGGCGCGCCACGGCTTCTGAAAGGGCGTGTGTGTGCCCCACCGGCCCCTTCCCGGACCGGGGTTCCCCTCCCCGCCGGGCCCCTGCCCGTACGGGGACTCCCTCCCCCACCGGCTGCGCGCCTCGGTCCAGGCGGGATCCGCCTCTGCCGGCGAGCCGGATGTCGCGCAGCGGGATCAAGCCCGTCCGGGGGCACCTCGTAGGGGGAGGCTGAGGGCACCGCGCGAAGCGCGGTAAGGGGTCCGGGGGCTGCCCCGTCACGCGGCGGAGCCGACGATCCGTACAGCGGGAAGGGGCGGGGAACCCGAGCGGGGCCCCGCCGCCAGCGTCACGACACCCGTCGTGCCCGGTGCCTCGCCGCCCACAGCCGTACCTCCGTCGGCAGCGCCTCCAGCCCCGCCGAGTCCCTGGCGTGCGCGACCGCCTCGTCCGTGAGCCGCGTCAGCGTACCGCCGGGTGAGGCGTCCGGTTCCAGGTGCAGCGCCACCCGCGCCTGCGGCGCGTTCCGGCGGCCGGTCAGCATCACGGACGCCCGGGAGACGCCTTCCAGCGACGCCGCCTCGTCCTCCAGGGCACCCTGAAGCGCCCGGCCCCGCAACAGCGCGCCTTCACCGTCGCCGCTGTCGACCAGGACCTCCGCCAGCCGTGCGCGCCGCAGTTGGGCGAAGAACCACCACAGACCGAGGATCAGCAGGAGCGCGAGCACCGCGATGACGGCCGGCCACCACCAGTCCTGGTCGCGCCAGCGCGTCCGGTCGGCGTCGCTCAGCAGTACGTCGTGCCGTCCGTCGTAGGGCCACCACGAGGGGACGGAGAGACCCGTACCCGCCACGAGGACCGCGCCGCCGACGCACAGCAGGACGAGCCCGGCGAGGCCGAGGAAGACCCGGTTCACGGCTCGAAGCATCCCCTGCACCGTTCCTCACCTCTTCTTCGCGGGCGGTCTGCCGACGTGCACGGCCAGCTCCGGGGGCCGCGCGAGGCCGAGTTCCTCCAAGGCGGCGCCGAGTGCGTCGTCGAGGTCGGCGCGTACGTCGTCCAGGTCGCGGAAGTGCGCCCGCGCCCGTACCGACGCGCGGGAACGCCCCATACGGACCTGGACCGTCTGCACGCCGGAGACCTCCATGGCCCGGTCGCGGAGTACGATGGCCGCGGCCTCACGGCGCAGTCCCGCCCGTACATGGGGCCGGTCCCGGCGCATCGGCAGCAGCGCACGCAGCCCCGGTGTCACCGCGAGAACGATCAGCCACAGACCCAGCAGCATCACCGCGCCGGCCGCGGCGAGCACCGCGATCTCGTCCAGGCGCCATTCGGCGAGGTGGTCGGCGAGCCACCGCCGCCAGCGCATCGCGGGACGGTCGGCACGCACGGCGGCGACGTCGTACAGCAGCAGCCCCGCGCCCGCGACGACGACGAGGGCGAGCAGCCCGGCGGGCACCCGGCGCACCGACCAGAAGCGGCCGGCCTTGCGGGCGCCGCCGTCATCGTCCGCCACCGGGTTGTACGCGGAGGCGGACGCGGACTGGTCCATTTCCAGAACGGGCCGCGAGGAGCGTGCTTCCCGCTCCTGACGGGCCGGCTCTTCGGGGCCCGCGGGCCCGTCCGGTTCGGTCATCGGATCCTCCCCTGCGCCGCGCCGCGCGAGAGGGCGGAGTGCAGCCGTTCGACGTGCACCGCCACCTCGGGGACATCCATCCCCGCCAACGCCTTTACCCGCTCGACGACTCGCCGACGCACCGCGCCGCACTGCGCGCCGATGTCGGACGGGTACTCCAGCTCGAGGCTGACCCGCACCCGGGCCGTGTCGTGGTGCACCACGACCGTGGCGTGCGGCGGCGCGCCGCCCTCCGGGACACCGGGGACCGCTTCGCGCGCCGCCCGCGCGGCGATCTTCGCAACGACGCGGTCGGCGATCGCGGTCGATCCCCGGTCCGAGGGCGGCACCCGGCCCGCGGGAACGTCACGACCGGAGGCGCCGGCCACCGCGACGGGCTCTGCCACGGCGTGTCACCGCCGCCCGTCGCCACGCTCGCGGCCCCGGATGAAATCGCCGACCTCGAGGTCGCCCTCGAGGAACCGGCCGAGCACGAAGCCGACCGCTCCCAGGGCGGCAACCAGCAGGAACGCCCCGAAGCCGCCGAAGTATCCGGCGAACCCGAGTGCCATGCCGGCCATCAGTCCGACCACCGCCATGCTCATGTTGGGCTCCTCTACTGGATTCGAGGCTCCGGCTCGTCCTCTTCTTCGTCCGGCAGCTTCACGTCGCTGACGGCGATGTTCACCTCGACGACCTCGAGGCCTGTCATCCGCTCGACGGCGGAGACGACGTTCTCCCTGACCGCGCGGGCCACGTCGGAGATGGAGACGCCGTAGTCGATGACGATCTCCAGATCGATCGCGGTCTGTACCTCGCCGACCTCGGCCTTCACTCCGCGGGTGACGTTGGACTTGCCGCTGCCGGGCTGCACCCGGTCGCGCACCGCGCCGAAGGTACGGGAGAGCCCGCCCCCCATCGCGTGCACGCCGAGAACGTCCTTGGCGGCCAGTCCGGCGATCTTCTCCACCACTCCGTCGGCGATGGTGGTACGACCGCGGGACCCTGGCTCCGGCAGGCGCTTGCCGCCTGGGCTCTTACGGGTGGCGTCGCTGGAGCCGGACAGCTCGTTTCCGGATGTCGTGGGCAGGCTGCGCCCAGGTGTTTCGGTCATAGCCGTGGTCCTTTCCGGGCGGGTGACGGCCCCGTTGCCCACATTAAGTGCCATTGCCCACATCCGCGCCGGGGATGCGGCAGGCTGGAGGAATGACCACTCCGGATGCGGTTCTGCGGCGGGTACGCGGTGCATTGGGTCTCGGCAGACTCCTCGCCCTCGGCGGTCCGGCGGACGGTGCGTGGCTGTCGGAGTCAGCCGCCGCGGCGGTCCTGCGCCGTGCGGCGGCCTCGGTGCCGGGTGCCGTCCTGAACGACGTCAGGCTCTCCCTGGCGGACCCGGAGGCGGCGGAGTCCCCGACCGTGCCGGCGCCACCCGCGGCCCTGTGGCCGGGCCCGCTGCGCCTCGAGGCGGGGGTGTCCGTCTGGGACCTCGCAGAACCGCTGCCCGCGCTCACGGCGGCGCTGCGCGCGGCGCTGCTCGACGCGGCGGCGGAGGTGCTGGGTCTCACGGTCACAGTCGTCGATCTGCGGGTCGACGCCCTTCTGGACGCGGCCCCCGGGACTCCTGCCGCGCCCGCCGCCCCGGCGGCCGTCGAACCCTTCGACCCGGTGGGGACGGCCGTGGCCGCGACGGCGGGCGTGGCGCATCTGACGGGCACGCTGGGCGCGGCGGTCCATCACGCGCCGGACCACGTCCGCGTGGAACTCGCGACGGCGGAGGAGCACCGGGCGCTGGACGTGGCACGGGCGGTACGGAGGGTGGTGGCGGGGGCGCTGGAGGACGACCGCGCGGTGACGGTCGTGATCACGGCGACGGCTTGACCGCTGCCGCACCCCCGCGCCTCGGAACGCCGGACGGGCTGGATCTCGCCGGTGCGAAATCCAGCCCGTCCGGCAATCGAGGACAAGCGGGCACAGACCCCGCGCAGCGGGTCCCGGCTCAGTCGTCCAGGCCCGCCAGGTCACGCAGGCGCCGCCCCTGCGCCGCGCGTTCCGCCGCGCGCTGTTCGTCGTACGAGCGGCCCGCCGCTCCCCGCAGCAGTGCCTTCGTCTCGTTCACCGCGTCCCGGGGCGCGGCGAGCAGCGCCGCGGACAGGTCGCGTACCGCGGCGTCGAGTTCCTCGCCGGGGACGACGAGGTTGGCGAGGCCCGTGCGCTCGGCCTCCTCCGCGTGGACGAAACGGCCGGTCGCGCAGATCTCGAGTGCGCGGGCGTATCCGACGAGGGACACCAACGGGTGCGTGCCGGTGAGGTCGGGCACGAGACCGAGCGCGGTCTCGCGCATGGCGAACTGCACGTCCTGCGCGACGACCCTCAGGTCGCAGGCGAGGGCGAGCTGGAAGCCCGCTCCGATCGCATGGCCTTGCACGGCCGCGATGGAGATGATGTCGTTGCGGCGCCACCAGGTGAACGCCTCCTGGAACTCGGCGATGGACGCGTCGATCTCCGCGTCGGTGCCGCGTGCCAGGTCGATGAAGGACGGCTCGCCGTCGAAGCCCTCCGGCGTGAAAGCCTGCCGGTCGAGGCCCGCGGAGAAGGACTTGCCTTCGCCGCGCAGCACGACGATCCGCACGCTGCCGGGCAGTGACCGTCCCGCCTGCGCCAACGCCCGCCACAGCGCGAAGTTCTGGGCGTTGCGCTTGTCCGGGTTCGTCAAGGTCACCGTGGCAACCGCGTCTTCGACGGTGAGCCGTACGCCGTCCTTGTCGAGTACGGGATCGAGCGAAGTCATGAGGCGCCTCCGGTTCGGTGCAGTCTGGCCTGGCCTTCGAGTCAAGAAGGTAAGCTACTGCACAGTAACCGCCCGGCCGGCCATTGGGCCGACCAGGTGGCCACCGTAGGTACCGATGAACCGGAGGAGCAGCCTCGTCGACGGGACCGTCAGGCCGAAGCGGCCTTCTTGCCTCGCGTCGCTCCGCCACGTCCCCGCAGGACGACTCCGGACTCACTGAGCATCCGATGGACGAATCCGTAGGAGCGACCGGTCTCTTCGGCCAGCGCCCGGATGCTTGCACCGGAGTCGTACTTCTTCTTCAGGTCTGCCGCGAGCTTGTCGCGCGCGGCGCCGGTAACCCGGCTGCCCTTCTTCAGAGTCTCGGCCACCCGTGCCTCCTCATGGGAAGTGCGCTCTGGACTTCTCATGATCACCCCTCCCGGCCGTCCTGGCCACCCATTCGACAAGGTCAGTACGGAACGCTTTGTGGCGCGCTTTGAGGCCACCATGAACGGAATGCTTCATTCCGATCGGTGCTTGATCCACGCATTCCGGGCCGGGCACGGAAAAGGCCAGCTCAGAGCGGGCAGGAGGAAAAGCCCTCAGCGAGGCCCGGACGAAGCCGGTCCACCAGTCGCCACGCCGGAATACGAGACGCACTCACACAGATGATGGATCACTCGTAGGCCGAATGATCCATGCGGAGATCCATACGAAGATCGTAGAGGGGTGGATCGACGGATTCCGGCGCCGGACCGGAACCCGTCGCAGGGCCTCAGGCCAGGGCCACGAGGTCCTTGTAGTCCGCGCCCCACAGGTCCTCGACACCGTCCGGCAGCAGGATGATCCGCTCGGGCTCGAGCGCCTCGACCGCACCCTCGTCGTGCGTGACGAGAATGACGGCGCCCTTGTAGGTGCGCAGCGCCCCGAGAATCTCCTCGCGGCTGGCCGGGTCGAGGTTGTTGGTGGGCTCGTCGAGCAGCAGGACGTTGGCGGACGAGACGACCAGGGTGGCCAGCGCAAGCCGGGTCTTCTCGCCGCCGGAGAGCACACCGGCCGGCTTGTCGACGTCGTCGCCCGAGAAGAGGAACGAACCCAGCGTCTTGCGCACCTCGACCAGATCGAGGTCGGGCGCGGAGGAGCGCATGTTCTCCAGGACCGTACGGTCGGGGTCGAGGGTCTCGTGCTCCTGGGCGTAGTACCCGAGCTTGAGGCCGTGCCCCGGGGTGACCATGCCGGTGTCCGGCTTCTCCACGCCCGCGAGGAGCCGCAGCAGCGTGGTCTTGCCGGCGCCGTTGAGGCCCAGGATGACGACGCGTGAGCCCTTGTCGATCGCGAGGTCCACGTCGGTGAAGATCTCCAGGGACCCGTACGACTTGGACAGCCCCTCGGCGCTGAGCGGCGTCCTGCCGCAGGGCGCCGGCTCCGGGAAGCGGAGCTTGGCCACCTTGTCGGCCATCCGGACGTCCTCGAGGCCGGCCAGCAGGCGCTCGGCGCGGCGGGCCATGTTCTGCGCGGCGACGGTCTTGGTGGCCTTGGCGCGCATCTTGTCGGCCTGCGAGTTGAGCGCGGCGGCCTTCTTCTCCGCGTTCTGACGCTCGCGCTTGCGGCGCTTCTCGTCGGCCTCGCGCTGCTGCTGGTACAGCTTCCAGCCCATGTTGTAGACATCGATCTGCGAGCGGTTCGCGTCCAGGTAGAAGACCTTGTTGACGACGGTCTCCACGAGGTCGACGTCGTGGGAGATCACGATGAAGCCGCCGCGGTAGGTCTTCAGGTAGTCGCGCAGCCAGATGATCGAGTCGGCGTCGAGGTGGTTGGTGGGCTCGTCGAGCAGGAGCGTGTCGGCGTCCGAGAAGAGGATCCGGGCGAGTTCGACGCGGCGGCGCTGACCACCGGAGAGCGTATGGAGAGGCTGGCCGAGGACCCGGTCGGGCAGGCCGAGCGCGGCGGCGATGGTGGCGGCCTCGGCCTCCGCGGCGTAGCCGCCCTTGGTGAGGAACTCGGTCTCCTGGCGCTCGTACTGGCGCATGGCCTTCTCACGGGTGCCGCCCTGGCCGGAGGCGATGCGCTCCTCGTTCTGCCGCATCTTGCGGATCAGGGTGTCGAGGCCGCGGGCCGACAGGATGCGGTCGCGGGCGAGGACTTCGAGGTCGCCGGTGCGCGGGTCCTGCGGGAGGTAGCCCACCTCGCCGGAGCGGGTGATGGTGCCGCCGGCGGGGATACCCTCGCCCGCGAGGCACTTGGTGAGCGTGGTCTTGCCCGCTCCGTTGCGGCCGACGAGGCCGATACGGTCGCCCTTGGCGATGCGGAAGGAAGCGGATTCGATGAGGACGCGCGCGCCTGCGCGCAGCTCGATACCGGATGCGGTGATCACGGGGGAAGACTCCAGGGCGGTATGGACGGCGGAAGGGACGGGCGGAGACGCTTCTACGCCGTCTAATGCACAAGGAGAATTGCCATACGGCCCAGTCTAACGGGACCGTGCAAGTGTTTTTCGCGGCCTCGGCGGCGGCCCGGGAGGGTCGCGGCACCGCGTACGGGGCCATGGCGCGGGGGGCTGCTGCCACGGTGGGGCAGAGGTGATGCCCACGCGGTCGGCCACCACACCGGTCCCGCCACTTCACCGGCCCCGGGACATCCTGCCGCCGCGCGACACGTTCCGCTGAGCCCTGTTGTCAGTGGCGGGTGCCAGACTGAGACGCAGATCACATCCGAGTCGTCGAGCAAGTGAGGGAGCGATCGGGATGGCTCAGTCGCCGAGCATCTGTCCGACCCTGTTGTACGCGGACGCCAAGGCCGCGATCAGACAGCTCACCGAGGCCTTCGGCTTCACCGAACACGCGGTGTACGAGAACGAGGACGGCGGCGTGGTCCATGCCGAGCTCACCTACGGCAACGGCATGGTGATGCTGGGCAGCAAGGGCACCGGTGGCGAGTTCGACAAGCTCATGGAAGGCGCCGGGCCGACGGGGGTGTTCGTCCACGTCGACGACGTCGACGCCCACCACGGCAGAGCTGTGGAGCACGGCGCCGACATCGTGATGCCGCCCACCGACCAGGACTACGGCTCGCGGGACTACATGGCCCGCGATCTCGAGGGCCACGTCTGGAGCTTCGGCACGTACGCGCCGGGGGCGGCGGAGGCTTCGTAGACCTCACCGCCCCTGCGGTCGTGGTCCGCCGGGTCAGACGCCGCCGGTGTGCACCTGGAACGCGGCCCTGCGTACCGCCTTGGCCAGGGCCGGGTCCGGGTGCGCCGCCGCCAGGGCGACCAGGACCTGCACCGTACGGGGATGGCCGCCGGCCCGGACCGCCTCGAGCAGTGCGGGGACCGTGCCCTGCACCGCGGAATCGAGATGGCGCAGCAGCAGTTGGGGCTCCCCGTGGTCCGCGACGGCCGCGGCGGTGTCCACCCACAGCCAGGTCGCTTCCTCGCGGGTGAGGACATCGGCCGCGTCCTCGGGGTCCGCGCCCTCGTGCTCGGCGAGCCACAGCAGGGCGTACGGGCGAAGGGACGGTTCGGCTGCGGCCGCGCGCACGTCGCTCTCGGCGGGCGCGCCGACCACGCGCAGCGCCTCGAAGGCAAGGCCGCGCAGCAGGGCGTCCTCGCCCCGGGCGACGGTGAGCAGTTCCCCGACGGCGCTGGAGACGGTGCGCGCCGCGAGCCACGCCCGGTACTCGGCGCGGGCGGGGCCGGGGGTGAGGCGGGCACAGCCCCGGAGCATGTCCTCCGCGGACTGCTCGATGTTGCCGGCGGGGCTCTGGGCGGCCACGCAGATCTGCTCCAGCTTGACCCAGACCGCCCAGTTGCCGAGCGGGGTGAGGGTCGCCTGGCCCCGCTCCAGAGTCAGGGCGCCGACGGCGGACAGGCCCTCGAGCGCCCAGTCGAGGAGGGCGGCGACGGGGGCCTCCGCGGCACCGGACCCGGTCTGCGGTTCGGCCGGGGCACCGTAGGGGACCTCGCAGCGTTCCTCGCGGAGCTCGGCGACGCGCTGCTGGAGCAGGTCGAGCAGGGCGGGCGTGAGAACGGGGCCGGCCGACAGTTGGAGGAGGGAGAGCACCTGGGGCACCGCCTCGACCACCTCGGCGACCGCCGCGGGAGCGACGTCGCCGGGAGCGGGGTGGATCAGGGACCAGGCGTCGAAGAGGGCGACCCAGCCGCGCAGCACGGCCATGTCGTCGCGGTCCCAGGCGCGCAGGCGCCAGCCGGGGCGGACCGTGTCGCCGTGCAGTTCGACGAGGCCGGCGAGGCGGGCGCGGTCCCAGCCGGCCCGCACCTCGTCCATGGTCAGGTCCAGGGCGGCAGCGGCCCGTTCCTGGGCGCCGGCCGAGAGGGGTGCGGTGCCGTGGTCGCGGTCGGCGGCCGCCCAGCGGGCGATGCGGACGGCGTCGGCGAGGACAGCCCGCGCCTGGCGCGCGAGCTCGGCGGGGGCGGGTGTGCCCTCCGGCGGCCGGGGCGCCGGACGGTTCCGCCGGGTCGTCACGGCCCGTCGCGCGGTGGCCAGCGACCGCGAGCGGACAAGACGGAGTCTGGAGTTGCGCGCCAATTGCTCATCAGGCTTTCGGGACGTCACGGGGTGCAGTCTTCCCGTTGACACCCCGAAAGCCCAAACGGAACCTGTCGGGCGGCGCTGGACGGCCGTCCCACGGGCGTCGTACGCGGGTCACATGAGGGGGGTGAGGAAGCGCCTGAGGACCTCTTCGTACCCCTTCGGGTCGGCGTTCCACATGGCGGCGTGCGGCGCCTGCGGGACCGTGTGAAGGGTGACCAGATCGGGGCGGCGGGCGGCGAGTTGGCGCGAGCCGCGCCAGGGAGCCAGGGTGTCGTCGGGGCCGTGGAAGATCAGCGTCGGTACGGCCAGCGACTTCGGGTCGCCGGCTTCGGCGAGGCGGTCGCCGTGCGCTCCCGTGCGGCCCTGGGCGGCCCGGACCGCGAGCGGAAGCAGCGGGGCGGGGGTCCTGCGGGCGGCGGCCAGCGCGCGCACCGTCGCCTCCCATTCGAGGACCGGCGAGTCGAGGACGACGCCGCTGATCCGGTCCCGCAGACCGGAGTTGGCGGCGGCGTGGAGCGCCATCGAGGCGCCGACGGACCAGCCGTGGACGATGACCCGCTCGGCGCCGTAGCGGACGGCGTGGCGGACGGCGGCGTCGAGGTCGCGCCACTCCGAGTCGCCGAGGTTGCCCAGCCCGTCCGGGGGCCGCGGGGCGCCGGAGTCTCCCCGGTAGGCGAGGGACAGCACCGGGAACTGGAGGGCGTGCAGGCAGCCCAGCACGTTCATGGTGTGTTCCCGGGTGGTGCCGAGCCCGTGCACGGCGATCACCCAGGTGGAGCGCGGCCCGGGCACGAACCACGCGGGGAGTGCGCCGAGTTCGCCGGGGACGAGGACCTCGGAGTGCTCTATGCCGAGCGCGCCGGCCGGGTCTCCCCGGTGGACCTGCGGAGTGAGCCGCACCTTGGTGCCGGGCTTCAGCTCGCCTTCGGTGACGCGCACGAGGCGGCGCACGACCGTGTCCGCGTCGTGCGGGACGCCGCTGAGCACCTCCCCCACGACCGCGTGGACGCCGGACCCCTCCAGCCCGTAGGTGCCCGGGCGCAGCGAGGCCAGGCTGCGGGTCATGACGACGGCGCCGGGGGGTGTGGCGTGGACGGTGAGCCGGGGGTCACCGGGCAGGGGCCTGTCGGCCGCCCGCAGGGCGGCGTGGCTCGCGTAGCGGCCGGCGGCGACTGCCGCCGCGCCGACGCCGATCAGGGTGGTGACGGCCGCTGCCGTCGCTGTAGCGGGGCGCACGTGTACCAGTGTCGGGGCGGGCGCGGGAGGGGGCCAGTGGGCGGGGCCGGGAGTGTTGCGACGTGGACGTCTTCCCGGAACCGGGCACCGCCCGGACCCGCCGCCGCGCTCCGCGCGGGGTCCGAGGCCCCGCCCCCGGAGCTCCGCGCCTCGAACTCCCCGTGCGGCCTGGCGGCCGTAGGGACCCCGCTCCCCGCGACCGGGGCAGGGCCGGGGCCCACCGGTCCGTGGCCCCCCGGATCTGCCCGCGCTCGCGCGGTCTATTCGGGGGCTCCGCACCTGCCCCCGCGTCTCGATCTCCGGCGGGCCGGAGAAGCCTCCGTGCGGAGGAGGCTCAGGAGCGGCCCGGTCAGAGCCGGAGCCGGCGCGTCCGGCCCCGGCCGCCGGCAGAGCTGGAACTGCCGGAAAGCCGGATGCCACCAGCCGCGCCGGACTCCGCCGGCGGCTGAGCGTGGTGCCGTCGGCTGAGCCGGATGTCGGGCCCCGGGCCCTAGGGCTGGAAGGGGCGCTGCCGAAGGCCGTGGGGTCCCGGGTCCGGCCCCGGTTTCGGGGAGGAGGGGTGCCGGAGCTAGGCAGGCGGCTGGCCGTAGTCGTGGAGTTGGTGGGTGACCTCCGCGAGCTGCGCGTCGGAGAGGAGGGTCGGCGTGCGGCCGGGGACGGAGGAGGCCGTCAGCCAGAGGCGGCACATCCACTCGAGCTGGGCCGTGCGGTCGTACGCCTCGGACAGGGTGGCGCCGTAGGTGACGGTGCCGTGGTTCTGGAGGAGGCAGGCCGTGCGGTCGCGCAGGGCGTGGAGCATGTTCCGGGCCAGCTCCTCCGTGCCGTACAGGGCGTAGCCCGCGACGCGGACCGGGCCGCCGAGGGCCGCGGTCATGTAGTGGACGGGCGGCAGCTCGGGGACGAGCGTGGAGACCGCCGTGGCGTGCACGGCGTGCGTGTGCACGACGGCGGCCGCGCCGGTGTGGCGGTGGACAGCGAGGTGCAGCGGCAGCTCGCTGGTGGGCCGCAGGCCGCCGAGGACCTGTCTGCCGTCGAGGTCGACGGCGACGGTGTCCCGCGGGGTGAGCCGGTCGTAGGGGACACCGCTCGGGGTGACGAGGACCAGCTCGCCCACCCGTACGGAGACGTTGCCGGAGGTGCCCACCACGAGACCTTCGGCCGCCGTTCTGCGGGCGGTGTCCACGAGCTCCCGCCATGCGCGTTCGACCGCGCTCTGCCGCGCCTCATCAGTCATGCCCGCGATCCTTTCAGGCGGAGCCGGCCGGGCTCGGGGACACGGAGGGTGTTCGAGTGGCTGCGGGGAGCGCGACGGAGGCCCGAAAACGGACAAGCGGAATCGGCCGTCATCACTTGGGGACACCGCAGCGCCCGACCCAGTTCACCTTCCGTTCATCCAGGTTGCTTACGGTCCTCGCGTCAATGACGTCAAACGATTGCCTGGGTAAATGGAACACATCACACTGCTGCTCGCGATTGTGATCGTGACAGCTCTCGTGTTCGATTTCACGAACGGTTTCCACGACACCGCCAACGCGATGGCGACGACCATCTCGACCGGCGCTCTGAAGCCCAAAACCGCGGTGGCCATGTCCGCCGTTCTGAACCTCGTCGGTGCTTTTCTCTCCGTGGAGGTCGCCAAGACGATCTCCAGTGGACTGGTCGACGAATCAGGCATCACACCTGAAGTCATCTTCGCGGCGCTCGTCGGCGCCATCCTGTGGAACCTGCTCACCTGGCTGGTGGGCCTGCCGTCCAGCTCGTCGCACGCCCTCATGGGCGGTCTGATCGGCGCCACGGTCGCCTCGGTCGGCTTCGGCGGCGTCAACGGCGGCGTCGTCGTCACCAAGGTCCTGATCCCGGCCGTCGCCGCGCCGCTCGTCGCCGGCCTCGCCGCGATGCTGGCGGCCCGGCTGACGTACAAGATCGGCAAGAACACGGACCCGAAGGCCACGGCGAAGGGCTACCGCGCCGGGCAGATCGCCTCCGCGGGCCTGGTCTCCCTGGCGCACGGCACCAACGACGCCCAGAAGACGATGGGCATCATCACGCTGGCCCTCGTGGCCGGCAATGTCGTCGCCCCGGGTTCCAACCCTCCGATGTGGGTCATCGTGTCCGCCGGTGTGGCGATCGCGCTCGGCACCTACCTCGGCGGCTGGCGCATCATCCGCACCATGGGCAAGGGCCTCACCGACCTCCAGCCGCAGCAGGGCTTCGCCGCCCAGACCAGCGCGGCCAGCGTGATCCTCGCCTCCTCCAACCTCGGCTTCTCCCTGTCGACGACGCACTCGTGCTCGGGCGCCGTCATGGGCGCCGGGCTCGGCCGCAAGGGCGGTGTGGTCCGCTGGTCGACCGCCACCCGGATGTTCGTGGCCTGGGGTCTGACCCTGCCGGCCGCCGGTCTCGTCGCGGCGGCTTCCGAGTACGTCACCAAGCAGGGTGACTGGGGTGTCGCGGCCGTCGCCGTCTTCCTCGTCGCCTCCTGCGTCGCGATCTGGTTCATCTCGCGCCGTCAGGTCGTCGACCACACCAACGTCAACGACGTGGAGGAGGAGCCCGCGGGCGTCGTCACGACCGCCATCGCGGCCGTCACCCCGCCGCCCGTCGGTGACCTGAAGGCCACCATCGCGGCCCCGGCAGAACCCGAGACCGAGTCGCCCCGCCCGGCCACGGTGTAAGGAAGTAACGGAATGAAGATCGACTGGACTGCTCTCGGCTCCGTTTTCGGCGTGAGCCTCGTCGCCACCGTCGCGCTGGTGGGACTCTTCACCCTGGGCGTCGTGGGCCTCACCAAGCAGGAGGCGGCCACTCAGGCCGGCGGCTCCGGCGCACTGGCCCGCACCGGCGCGTACGCCTGCTTCGCCCTCTGCGCCGCGGCCGTGTCCTACGGGATCTACCTGATCGTCGTCTGACGACCGCACCGCCTTCGACGGCCGGGCCGCGCGCACCCTTAGGTGTTCGCGGCCCGGCCTTCGTGTGTCCGCCCGTGTGGGGCTCGGCACACTGCCCCGCCGCAGGTCAATGGTGAGTTGACGGGCGTTCGCGCGCGTGGTGGACTGCCGGGGCCAACAACGGCGGCAGAAGAGGAAGTCCGGTGCGAATCCGGCGCGGTCCCGCCACTGTCACCCGGGAGGAACCCCGGGGAGCCAGGAACTCTCACCGCCGGTCACGTCGAACCAGGGCGCGGACCCTGAGTGAGGACTTTTCGCATGCCCGGCCGCGGTACAGCCCTGTCCGTCGGACACCACCCCTGGGATCGCTGATCCCGTGCGTGCCGACCGAGTCTTCGTGTACGGCGCCGCCGCCGGCCTCGCCGGTGACCTGCTCCTCGGCGATCCCCGCCGCGGGCATCCGGTCGCCGCGTTCGGACGGGCCGCGAGCGCCGTCGAGCGTGTCCTTTGGCGTGACCACCGCGGCCGGGGCGCCTTGCACACCGCTGTGTGCGCCGGTGGCGCCGTCGCAGCGGCCGTGCTGGCCTCCCGGGCCGTACGCCGCTCCCCTGCCGCGTCCGTCGCGCTGACCGCCGCCGCCACCTGGGCGGTCGTCGGGGGTACGACCCTGGGGCGGGAGGCCACGGCCATCGGCGACGCGCTGGCCGCCGGGGACGTCGAGGCGGCCCGTGAGCGGCTGCCCCACCTCTGCGGGCGCGACCCGCAAGCCCTGGACGAGCAGCAGATCGCCCGCGCCGTCGTCGAGTCCGTCGCCGAGAACACCTCCGACGCCGTCGTGGGCGCCCTGGTGTGGGGAGCGCTGGCGGGCGTACCCGGGCTGGTCGGCTTCCGGGCGGTCAACACCCTGGACGCGATGGTCGGCCACAAGTCGCCCCGCTACCTGCGGTACGGCTGGGCGTCGGCCCGCCTGGACGACGTCGCCGGGTGGCCCGGCGCCCGGCTGACCGCCGCGCTGGCGGCCGTCTGCGGCCCGGACCGGCGCGGAGCCCTACGGGCCTGGCGCGCGGACGCGGCCAAGCACCCGAGCCCCAACGCGGGCCCTGTGGAGGCGTCTTTCGCGGGCGCCCTGGGGGTCCGGCTGGGCGGTTCCCTCTCGTACGGCGGGCGGGTCGAGCACCGGCCGGTGCTCAACGGGGCCGGGCGTGCGGTGGAGTTCGGTGACATCGGACGGGCGGTGCGGCTGTCGCGCCGGGTCGGCCTGCTGACCCTCGCCGTCTGCGCGGCGGGGCGGGTGCTGCGGCAGGGCCGCGGCGGAAGGAGGCCGGCATGACCGGTGGGGGGCTGCTCGTCGCCGGGACCACCTCGGACGCGGGCAAGAGTGTCGTGACCGCCGGGATCTGCCGGTGGCTGGTGCGCCAGGGTGTGAAGGTGGCGCCGTTCAAGGGGCAGAACATGTCCCTGAACTCGTTCGTGACGCGCGAGGGCGCGGAGATCGGGCGGGCGCAGGCCATGCAGGCGCAGGCCGCGCGCGTGGAGCCGACCGCGCTGATGAATCCCGTACTCCTCAAGCCCGGCAGCGACCGTTCCAGCCAGGTGGTGCTGATGGGCCGGCCGGTCGGCGAGCTGAGCGCCAAGGGGTACCACGGGGGCCGGCAGCGGGAGCTGTTCGAGCCGGTGATGGCGTGCCTTGAGGAGTTGCGGGGCACGTATGACGCCGTGATCTGCGAGGGGGCGGGCAGTCCGGCCGAGATCAATCTGCGCCGCACGGACATCGTGAACATGGGCATCGCGCGGGCCGCCCGGCTGCCGGTGCTCGTGGTCGGGGACATCGACAGGGGCGGCGTCTTCGCCCAGTTCTTCGGTACGACGGCGCTGCTGAGCCCCGAGGACCAGGCCCTTGTGGCGGGCTATCTGGTCAACAAGTTCCGCGGTGACGTGTCGTTGCTGGAGCCGGGGCTCGAGATGCTGCTCGGACTGACCGGGCGGCGGACGTTCGGGGTGCTGCCGTACGCGCACGGGCTCGGTATCGACGAGGAGGACGGCCTGCGGGTGTCCCTGCGCGGCACCGTGCGGGAGTCGGTGGTGGCGCCGCCCGTCGGTGAGGACGTGCTGCGGGTCGCGGTGTGCGCCGTCCCGCTGATGTCGAACTTCACGGACGTGGACGCGCTGGCGGCGGAGCCGGGCGTCGTGGTCCGGTTCGTGGACCGCGCGGAAGAACTCGTGGACGCCGACCTGGTCGTGGTCCCCGGCACGCGCGGCACGGTGAAGGCGCTGGCGTGGCTGCGTGAGCGCGGCCTCGCGGACGCCTTGGTCCGGCGCGCGGCGGAGGGCAGGCCGGTGCTGGGCATCTGCGGCGGCTTCCAGGCGCTGGCCGAACACATCGAGGACGACGTCGAGTCGAGGGCCGGCGCGGTCGACGGGCTCGGACTGCTGCCGGTACGGGTGCGGTTCGCGCCGGAGAAGACCCTCGCACGGCCCGTCGGCGAGGCGCTCGGCGCGCGCGTCGAGGGCTACGAGATCCATCACGGCGTCGCCCGGGTACTCGGCGGCGACGCCTTCCTGGACGGCTGCCGGGTGGGCTCCGTGTGGGGCACGCACTGGCACGGGTCCCTGGAGAGCGACGGCTTCCGGCGGGCGTTCCTGCGGGAGGTCGCCGCACAGGCGGGCCGCCGCTTCGTGCCCGCGCCGGACACGTGCTTCGCCGCGCTGCGGGAGGAGCAGCTGGACCGGCTGGGGGATCTGATCGAAGAACACGCGGACACGGGGGCGTTGATGCGGCTGATCGAGGAAGGGGCGCCGGCGGGACTGCCGTTCATCCCTCCGGGCGCGCCGTGAGAGCGGTCGCCGGGCAATCGGCCCGCCGTCGAATCCGACAGGGCACAGGCGAGCCGCTCCGCGGCTCCAGCGAAGGAGTGATCAGGCGATGAGCACCCCCTATCCGTTCACCGCGGTCGTCGGGATGGACGATCTGCGGCTGGCCCTGCTGCTCAACGCGGTCAGTCCGGCGGTCGGCGGCGTGCTCGTGCGCGGCGAGAAGGGGACCGCCAAGTCGACCGCCGTGCGGGCGCTCGCGTCCCTCATGCCGGACGTCGACGTGGTCGCGGGCTGCCGGTTCTCCTGCGCCCCCACGGCCCCGGACCCGGCGTGTCCTGACGGCCCGCACGAGGCGGGGCCGGCGGTGGCGCGGCCGACGCGCATGGTGGAGCTGCCCGTCGGCGCTTCCGAGGACCGGCTCGTCGGGGCTCTCGACATCGAGCGGGCGCTCGCGGAGGGCGTGAAGGCGTTCGAGCCCGGCCTGCTGGCGGACGCGCACCGTGGGCTGCTGTACGTCGACGAGGTCAATCTGCTGCACGACCACCTCGTCGACCTGTTGCTGGACGCCGCCGCCATGGGCGCTTCGTACGTCGAGCGTGAAGGCGTCTCCGTACGGCACGCCTCCCGCTTCCTGCTCGTCGGGACCATGAACCCCGAGGAGGGCGAGCTGCGGCCGCAGTTGCTGGACCGCTTCGGGCTCACCGTGGAGGTCGCGGCCTCGCGCGACCCCGATCAGCGGGTGGAGGTCGTACGGCGCAGGCTCGCGTACGACGACGACCCTGCCGGCTTCGCGGCGCGCTGGGCCGGTGAGGAGGAGGCGCTGCGCGAGCGGATCGTGACGGCGCGGGAACTGCTGCCGCGGGTGGTGCTCGGTGATGTGGCGCTGCGTCAGATCGCCGCCACCTGCGCCGCGTTCGAGGTGGACGGCATGCGTGCGGACATCGTGATGGCCCGTACGGCGACCGCGCTGGCCGCATGGGCGGGCCGGGACGAGGTCACGGAGGAGGACGTCCGGCAGGCCGCGCTGCTGGCGCTGCCGCACCGCAGGCGCCGCAACCCGTTCGACGCGCCGGGCCTGGACGAGAGCAAACTGGACGAGACGCTGGACGAGTTCGGCGGTCACGACGAGCCGGACGGGGACCCGGACCCGACCGACCCGGACCCCGACCCCGGTCCCGAGGGCGGGCCCGACGGCGGAGGCGGCGGGGTGCCGCCGCAGGGCAGCGGACCGGACAGCGGTGAGGCGGCCGGGTCCGCGCCGGAGAGCGGTCAGGCGCCGGTACCGGCGCCGGGCGCGGGCGCCGAGCAGCAGCCCGCGCGGGCCACGGAGCCCTTCCGTACCAAGATGCTCAGCGTGCCCGGCCTGGGCGAGGGAGCGGCGGGGCGCAGGTCCCGGGCGCGTACCGAGCACGGCCGTACCACCGGCGCACGACGGCCCCAGGGCGCGCTCACCAAACTGCACCTGACCGCCACCGTGCAGGCCGCCGCTCCGCACCAGCGCGCCCGCGGGCGCAGCGGCCCCGGGCTGGTGGTCCGCCGGGACGACATGCGGCAGGCGACCCGTGAGGGGCGTGAGGGGAACCTCGTGCTGTTCGTGGTCGACGCGTCCGGTTCGATGGCGGCCAGGAAGCGGATGGGCGCGGTCAAGGGCGCGGTGCTGTCCCTCCTGCTCGACGCGTACCAGCGGCGCGACAAGGTGGGGCTGATCACCTTCCGCGGCAAGGGCGCGGAGCTGGCCCTGCCGCCCACGTCCTCGGTGGACGCGGCGGCGGCCCGGCTGGAGTCGCTGCCGACGGGCGGCCGTACGCCGCTGGCGCAGGGACTGCTCAAGGCACAGGACGTACTGCGTATCGAGCGGCTGCGTGATCCGACGCGCCGTCCGCTGATGGTGGTGGTCACCGACGGCCGGGCCACGGCCGCGGGGTCCGGCGACGCGTTCGCGCCGGCCCTGCGCGCCGCACGGCTGCACGCCGCGGAGGGGACCGCGGCCGTCGTCGTGGACTGTGAGGCCGGGCCGGTGCGGCTCGGCCTGGCCGGCACACTCGCGCGGGAGCTGGGCGGCAGTGCCGTCACTCTCGACGAACTGCGGGCCGAATCGATCGCCGGGCTCGTCAAGGACGTCCGGGACGTATCCGCCACAAGGAGGGCCGCGTAATGCCGCAGGGACAGCCGTCCGTCGTACCGGACGACGGACTCACCACCCGCCAGCGCCGTAACCGTCCGCTGGTGTTCGTGCACACGGGCATCGGCAAGGGCAAGTCGACGGCCGCCTTCGGGCTGGCGCTGCGGGCCTGGAACCAGGGCTGGCCGGTCGGGGTGTTCCAGTTCGTCAAGTCGGCGAAGTGGAAGGTCGGCGAGGAGAACGCGCTCAAGGTGCTGGGCGCGAGCGGCGAGGGCGGCACGGTCGCCTGGCACAAGATGGGCGAGGGCTGGTCGTGGATCCAGCGCGCCCCCGCGGAGGGCGAGCAGTCCAACGAGGACAAGGCCCGTGAGGGCTGGGAGCAGGTCAAGCGGGACCTCGCCGCCGAGACGCACAAGCTGTACGTGCTCGACGAGTTCGCCTACCCCCTGCACTGGGGCTGGATCGACACCGACGAGGTGATCGAGGTGCTGCGCGGGCGGCCCGGCACCCAGCATGTGGTGATCACCGGCCGCAACGCGCCGCAGAAGCTGATCGACTTCGCCGACCTGGTCACGGACATGTCGAAGGTCAAGCACCCGATGGACGCGGGTCAGAAGGGCCAGCGGGGCATCGAGTGGTAGCACGTCTCGTCATCGCCGCGCCGTCCTCCGGCGCGGGCAAGACAACGGTCGCGACGGGCCTGATGGCAGCGTTCACGGCGGCCGGTCTCGCGGTCTCCCCGCACAAGGTGGGCCCGGACTACATCGACCCCGGCTACCACGCGCTGGCCACCGGGCGGCCGGGCCGCAACCTCGACGCGTACCTCTGCGGTACGGAGCTGGTCGCCCCGCTGTTCCGGCACGGTGCCGGCGACTGCGAACTCGCCGTCGTCGAGGGCGTGATGGGTCTGTTCGACGGAGCCGCCGACCAGGGCGAGCTGGCCTCGACCGCACAGGTCGCCAAGCTGTTGCGCGCCCCCGTGGTGCTGGTGGTCGACGCGTCGTCGCAGTCCCGGTCGGTGGCGGCGCTGGTGCACGGGTTCGCGTCGTGGGACCCGGAGGTACGCATCGGCGGGGTGATCCTCAACAAGGTCGCCACCGACCGGCACGAGCACCTGCTGCGGGAGGCGCTCGGCGGGTCGGGCGTGCCGGTGCTCGGTGTGCTGCGGCGTGCGGCCGAGGTGGCGACGCCGTCGCGTCACCTGGGACTGGTGCCGGTCGCCGAACGGCAGGCTGAGGCGGTGGACGCGGTGGCGTCGATGGCCGAGCAGGTGCGGGCGGGGTGCGACCTCGACGGGCTGCTGGCGCTGGCGCGCAGCGCGCCTCCCTTGCACGCACAGGCGTGGGAGCCCGTGTTCGGGGCAGGTCCGCACGCCGGGGACGCGGCCGCGTCGTCCGCCACGGGCGCGGGGGCCGTGCGGCCGGTGGTGGCGGTCGCCGGGGGCGCGGCGTTCACGTTCTCGTACGCCGAGCACGTGGAACTGCTGCGGGCCGCCGGGGCCGAGGTCGTGGCCTTCGACCCGCTCCGGGACGAGCAACTCCCCGAGGGGACCCGCGGTGTCGTCATCGGCGGCGGCTTCCCCGAGGTGTACGCGCCCGAGCTGTCCGCGAACGAGCCGCTGCGCAAGGCGGTCGCCGAACTGGCGCGCTCAGGCGCGCCGGTCGCGGCCGAGTGCGCGGGGCTGCTCTACCTGGCCCGGTCGCTGGACGGCAGGCCCATGTGCGGCGTGCTGGACGCCGACGCGCGCATGTCGGGCCGGCTGACCCTCGGTTACCGGGAGGCCGTCGCGGTGAGCGACAGCCCGCTCGCGGCGGCGGGAACACGGCTGCGGGGCCACGAGTTCCACCGCACGGTGCTGGAGCCGGGCGCGGGGCCGGTGCCCGCGTGGGGCATGGTGCGGCCGGAGCGCCGGGTCGAGGGCTTCGTGCAGCAGGGCGTGCACGCCAGCTACCTGCACACGCACTGGGCGTCGCGGCCGGAGGTGGCCGCCCGGTTCGTGGCGGCGTGCGCCCAATGAGCGGGGGAAGAGCCAGGGGAGCGGCGGCTTCCTTCACGGTGTCACTCGGCCACGCCGACGACCAGCCAGATGAAGCTCACTCCCCCGACGGTGCACAACAGGGTGGAGCGGGCCGGGTGTTCGTGGTGCGCCTCGGGCAGGATCTCGGCGGCGGCCAGGTACAGCAGCGCGCCGCCGAAGAAGCCGAGGTAGCTGCCGAGAAGATCCTCAGGAAGAGTGAACAGCACGGTCGACGCCGCGCCGACGACGGGGGCGGCCGCGTCGGCGAAGAGCATCATGTTCGCCTTGCGGCGGGTGTTCCCGTACAGGCTGGTGATCGTGTACGTGTTGAACCCGTCGGCGAAGTCGTGGGTGACGACGGCGAGCGCCACGGCGGCGCCCATCCCGCCGCCGACCTGGAACGCGACGCCGAGCGCGATGCCGTCCATCAGGCTGTGCGCGACCATGGCCGCGGCCGCCGTCAGACCCACCTGCGGCACGCGGTGGTCCGCCCCGTGCGCCGCCTGCCGTACGGCCAGCAGCCGTTCGACCATGTGCGCCGTGAGGAAGCCGCCGACGAACAGCAGCAGGGCCTGCGGCACGCCCAGCACCGGTGCGCCCGCGGCCTCCAGCGCCTCCGGCAGCAGCTCGAGGCCGACGACACCGAGCATCAGCCCCCCGGCCAGGCCCAGCACGAGGTGACGGCGGTCGGTGACACGACCGGCCGTCCAGCCTCCGAAGAGCGTCATCAGGAACGCGCCGAGCGCGACGATCACCGCCATGCGCCCTTGCTAGCCGATCCCGGGACGCTCCCGCACATCGCTGTGCGTCCGGTTCACCCGGTTGACCGGCCGTCGGCCACGGTCGGAACAGCCACTGACCGGCCGTCGGCCGCCGACAGGAGGGCCGCCTCGTGAACGATGCCGTGACCCGGTCGCCGCGCGGCACCACGACCGGTCCGGCAGCCGGTGCGACGACAGGCACCGCGACCCGGCCGCCGGACGGTTCGACGGACGGCACGACGGCGGACGCCGTCAGCAGCCCGCCGGACGGCTCGGCGGACGGTGCGACGACAGGCGCCGCGAGCCGCCCGATGGACGGCCCGACGACAGACTGCGCGACCGGCCCGACGGGCGGCTCCGCCGCAGGGTCCGGGGGCCTGGTCGTCGGTGTCGGCGCGTCACGTGGCGTGCCGGCCGACGAGGTGCACGGCCTGGTCGAGGAGGCGCTGCGCGAGGCGGGGCTGTCGGCGGCCGACGTGGTGGCCCTGGCGACCGTCGACGCGAAAGCGGCGGAGCCCGGCGTGCTGGGCGCCGCGGAGCGCCTGGGCGTTCCGTTGTGGACGTACGGCGCGGAGCGTTTGGCGCGGGTTCCCGTGGAGAACCCGTCCCGCGCCGCACTGTGTGCGGTGGGGACGCCGTCGGTCGCCGAGGCCGCGGCGCTGGCGGGCGGCGGCGAACTGCTGGTCCCCAAAAGGCGGTCCGCACCGTCGGGCCGGCCTGCCGGTGCGACGTGCGCGATCGCTCTCCTGGGGTCGCGGACGTCGTCGACCACTGCCGTGACGCGGCCGCAGAGGACATGATGTCCGTGCGTTTGTTCACCTCCGTTCGATCCCTCATTGTTCGCCCCCACACCGAGGAGACTTCCGTGACCAGTTCTCCCCCACCACGGCACGGCAGCCATGTACAGGCACGCTGAGCACCCCGAGCGCCCGGAGGATCCGGAGCAGCGTTCCGGCGGGCACGATCTGCGGCACCACGGCGACGCGGAGGTGCGGGACGGCGCGGCGGGTCTGATCGACCTCGCCGTCAACGTCCGTACCGGCACGCCTCCGAGCTGGCTGCGCGAGCGCATCACTGCTTCGCTCGGGTCACTCGCCGCGTACCCGGACGGCCGGGCCGCCCGCGCCGCCGTCGCCCGCAGGCACGGGCTGCCGGAGGACCATGTCCTGCTGACGGCGGGCGCGGCGGAGGCGTTCGTGCTGCTGGCGCGCGCCCTTCCGGTGCGGCGGCCTCTTGTGGTGCACCCGCAGTTCACGGAGCCGGAGGCGGCGCTGCGTGACGCGGGCCATGCCGTGGAGCGGCTGCTGCTGCGCGAGGAGGACGGGTTCCGGCTCGACCCGAAGGCCGTTCCGGACGAGGCGGACATGGTCGTCATCGGCAATCCGACCAATCCGACGTCCGTGCTGCACACCGCTGAGGACATAGCCCTGCTGGCCCGGCCCGGGCGTCTGCTCGTGGTGGACGAGGCGTTCATGGACGCGGTGCCGGGCGAACGCGAGGCGCTGGCGGGGCGGACGGACGTACCCGGCCTCGTGGTGCTGCGCAGTCTCACGAAGACATGGGGGCTCGCGGGCCTGCGGATCGGCTACGTGCTCGCGGAGCCGCGGACGATCGCGGCACTGGAGCGGGCGCAGCCGCTGTGGCCGGTGTCGACGCCGGCGCTGGTCGCGGCGGAGGCCTGCATGGGCCGGGCGGCGCTGGCGGAGGCGGAGGCGGCGTCGCTGCGGATCGCCGCGGACCGTGCCCATCTGCTGGCGGGACTGGCCGAGTTCGAGGAGGTCCGGGCGGTGGAGGCGGCCGAGGGGCCGTTCGTCCTCGTACGGGTGCGGCGCGCGGCGCAGGTGCGCGAGCGGCTGCGGCTGCTCGGTTTCGCGGCCAGGCGCGGGGACACGTTCCCCGGCCTCGACGACGAGTGGCTGCGGCTCGCGGTGCGCGACCGCGTCACGACGAACCGTTTCCTCCAGGCACTCGACCAGGCGCTGACGATGGTCGGTCACTGACGGCACCGGGACGCCGAGGCACCGGCGCCCCGGGCACGTGGCTCCCGGTGCCCGGCGCGCCGGGAGCTGCCCGGGTACGGAGGCGGTGGCGGCCGGGTCCCTCTCCCCTCCTCGAGGGCCCGGCCGCCGTGGCCGGGCGTCAGCCCCTGGAGCGGCGACGGCCGAAGAGGGTCGCCGCGGCACCGGCGGCGAGCAGGACGGCCGCGCCGCCCGCGAGGTACGGCGTCCTGGAACTTCCGCCCGTCGCCGCGAGGTTGTCCTCGCCGGGCTGCTCGCCGGACTGGGCGGAGACCCCCTCGGCGGGCTTCTCACCGGCCGGCTCGTCGTCCGCGGGCCTGTCGTCCGCGGGGGGCGCCGGCTCGGCCGGCTTCGCGGTCCCGCCCGACGACGCGCCGGGTGTCTCGCAGGTCGCCTCCGCGAGCGTCACCTCGCCGTCGACCTCGGCGACGTTCAGCTCCAGCGGGTTGACGGCGACCTTGAGCTGCAGGGCCGTCGCGGCGGCCGTACGGGACGTGGTGCGGGTCTTGGACAGCTCGAGGCTCACCTCGCCCACGCCCGGCACCTCGACGCGCGTCGGGCCGCCCGTGCTGAGTGTGACCTTCTTGCCGAGCACCCTCACCTTGCCCAGCAGGTTCGACTCGGCGACGGGCTGCCGGCCGCTCTCGCAGACGGCCTTCGACGTGACCTGCTCGACCTCGATCAGCGACAGCAGCGGAAGACCGGGCACGTGCACCCTGGCGTTGGCCAGCTTGCTGTGGGCCTCGGCCTTGCCGCTCTCCACCGTGGCCTTCGAGGTCGCCACGTCCGCGCGCAGCACCTGGACGTGCCCGCCCTTCCCCACTCCGTCCAACTCCACGCTCAGCGCGGTCTTCTCGGCGCTGCCCGGGGCCCGGACCTCGTTGAGCGTCGTCCTGAGCGGCACGTGGACCGTCTTGTCGAGCAGGGAGACGTCCAGGCCGGTACGGAGCACGACCGCGGTGGCACTTCCCTCACCGCCGCCGGTGGCGTGGGCAGGGCCGGCGAGCGCCACAGGCGCGGCGGCCAGAGCGGCGACGGCCGTCGCCGCGGCGGCCTTGCGTGCGGGCATGCGGAAGGTGTTGCTGTTCAAGGTGGTGGAACCCCCACGGAGACATGGGGCCGCCTGCCGTCGCACGGGGACACGTGGACGGCGGCGACCGGGACACCGAAATCTTTACGCACGGAGAGTGAACGGACAGACACCTGACGCGAGTTCACCCTAAAGTGGGGTTTCCGTGTTCGTATTCGATTCTTGAGGCACGCGCGTTCCCGTACGGCGCACCCGTCACCGTCCAAGGGTGGTGCGCCGGTCCACCACCGAGGGCGCGTGCGAGGCTTCCCGGCAACGGGCGTTGAGTGCCTCAACGAACGGCGACGGCGCCCGGTAACGCCCTGTCAACCCGGCACCGCCCGCCCGTCCGCGGCAGTCGCCCCTTGCGGAGACCGCCTCCGCGGACGTCACCGTTCCACGGAGACCGCCTCCGCGGACGTCACCCTTCCGCGGAGGTCATTCGACGATCCGCCCGTCGAGGACGATCCGGCGCGGCGCCGCGAGCACCCGCACATCGGCCCGCGGGTCCTCGTCGTACACCACCAGGTCGGCCGGGGCGCCCTCCTCCAGCGCCGGGCGGCCCAGCCAGCTCCTGGCTCCCCACGTGGTCGCCGACAGGGCCTCGAGCGGCGGGATGCCCGCCTTCACCAGCTCGGCGACCTCCGCGGCCACCAGCCCGTGCGCGAGGGAACCGCCGGCGTCCGTGCCGACGAAGACCGGCACGCCGGCGTCGTAGGCCCCGCGCACGGTGTCGTAGCGGCGCTCGTGCAGCCGGCGCATATGGGCGGACCACCGGGGGAACCTGGACTCCCCGCCCGCGGCAAGAGCGGGGAAGGTGGCGATGTTGA
Source organism: Streptomyces kurssanovii (assembly GCF_040677245.1). Classification (NCBI taxonomy): domain Bacteria; kingdom Bacillati; phylum Actinomycetota; class Actinomycetes; order Kitasatosporales; family Streptomycetaceae; genus Streptomyces; species Streptomyces kurssanovii. The sequence goes on along the minus strand of NZ_JBFAQK010000038.1, from coordinate 5,659 downwards.
CCAAGGTCGGGACGATGGCGACGCCGCGCTCCGCGAACAGCGGGATCGTCTCCTCCGTGAGGCCGGTCGCGTGCTCGATGCAGTCGATGCCGGCCTCGACGAGGTCGCGCAGCGAGTCCTCCGCGAAGCAGTGCGCCGTCACCCGGGCGCCCAGACGGTGGGCCTCCGCGATGGCCGCCTCCACGGCCCCGCGCGGCCAGCAGGCGGTCAGGTCACCGGCGTCCCTGTCGATCCAGTCACCGACGAGTTTGACCCAGCCGTCGCCGCGCCGTGCCTCGCGCGCGACGTACGCCACCAGGTCCTCGGGCTCGATCTCGTGCGCGTAGTTGCGGATGTAGCGCCGGGTGCGGGCGATGTGCCTGCCCGCCCGGATGATCTTCGGCAGGTCCTCGCGCTCGTCGATCCAGCGGGTGTCGGAGGGAGATCCCGCGTCGCGGATCAGCAGCGTGCCCGCCTCGCGGTCGGTCAGGGCCTGCTTCTCGCTGGTCGCGGCGTCGACCGGGCCGTGGTGGTCGAGACCGACGTGGCAGTGGGCGTCCACCAGCCCTGGCAGCGCCCAGCCGTGCACGGTGACCGCCTCGGCGCGGGGGCGTTCGAAGGTGATCCGGCCGTCGACCGCCCACAGTTCGTCCCGCACCTCCTCGGGCCCGACGAGCACCCGCCCCTTCACATGCAGCACCGTGTGATCGCTCATGCCAGGAACTGTACGAGGCCCTCGGTACTCTCGAGCGAGAGCCCGAACACTGTCCGAACACCGTCCGGCCCTGGTGGGAACACCGGCCGGACGACCGAGAGAAACCGAGCACCGCCGTGACACACCCGCTGCTGGACCTCGCCCCGCTGACCGCCGCGCACTTCGCGTCCATCGAGCGCCGGGTCGCGGCGCTGCTCGGCACCGAGCAGGACGTGGTCGTGATGCAGGGCGAGGCCCTGCTGCCCCTCGAGGGCTGCATCCGCGGCGGCGCGCACCCCGGTTCGACGGCGCTGAACGTGGTCACGGGCCCCTACGGCCAGACCTTCGGCAACTGGCTGCGCGACTGCGGGGCCGATGTGGTGGACCTCGAGGTGCCCTTCCACACGGCGGTGAGCGCCGAGCAGGTGGCGCGGGTGCTGGCCGAGCACCCGGAGATCGACTTCGTCTCCCTGGTGCACGCCGAGGCGGCGACGGGCAACACCAACCCCGTCGCGGAGATCGGCGAGGTCGTACGGGCGCACGGCGCGCTGTTCATGCTGGACGCGGTCGCGTCCGTGGCCGCGGAGCCCCTGCTCCCCGACGCCTGGGGCGTGGACCTGTGCGTGATCGGCGCGCAGAAGGCGATGGGCGGCCCCGCCGGCGTCTCCGCCGTGTCGGTGAGCGAGCGGGCCTGGGAGCGCATCGCCGCCAACCCGGCCGCGCCCCGCGGCTCGTACCTGTCGCTGCTCGACTGGAAGCAGCGCTGGATCGACGGTGGACGCAAGGCCCTGCTGCACGCGCCCGCGCAGCTGGAGATGCTGGCGCTCGAGGCGTGCCTCGAGCGGATCGGGTCGGAGGGCCTGGACGCCGTGACGGCCCGGCACGCGGCGGCCGCCGCGGCCACCCGCGCGGGAGCGTTGGCGCTCGGCGGTGGTATCGCCCCCTATGTGCACGAGGCACGGCACGCCGCCCCGGTCGCGACCACGCTGCGCGCCCCCGCCGGGGTGGACGCGAGGGACCTGGTGGCGAAGGCGCTCGCCGCCGACCCATCGCTGCCGGTGATGGCCGGTGGCGGCCCGCTCGCCTCGGAGATGATCCGGATCAACCACTACGGCGTGGACGCGACCCGTGGCGTGGTGCAGTCGTCCCTCGCGGCGCTGGGCGGCGCGCTGGCCGAGCACGGCCGGCCTGTCGATCTCGAGGGCGCGCGCCGGGCGGCCGGCGAGAGCTGGGACTGACGACCGGGCGGCCCCGTTCCGGCGGGGCCTCTGCCCGCTCCGCGTCGCCGCGGCGTTCTCCGGCAGGCTCCTCACATCGAATCCCGGTGTCCCGCGTACATCCCGCATAAACAAACCGAACAAATGCGGGAGCAAATTCAGGTTCACTCCGGTAAACAGCTCCCCGCATTCTGCTGCCCCGGATCCCGACCGTTAAACGTAGGGATTCATATCGTTTTCAGGGTCGATTCAATCATGTGTCAACGGGGTTGCCGCCATGTGACCGACACCACAGAGAGACCGATATGCCCGGATATATCCGGGCAAACACGAGCGATCGCCCGACGATTCGCAGCGAGCTCGCACGCGCGCGATAACACAACGGCTCTCTTCACCCAACCCCCTGGCCCGATGCAATCCACGAATTTGCTCGGTAAATTGAATCGACATGACCGCCGCACAAGAAGACCTTGTACGAGCCCGAGACGAATTCCTTGAGATCGACACCCCACGAGTGGAGGACGGAGCCGCGATCTGGCGCATCGCCCGCGACTCCGAGGTTCTGGACCTCAACTCCTCGTACAGCTACCTGCTGTGGTGTCGCGACTTCGCGGCCACGTCCGTCGTGGCCCGCGGCCGTGACGGCGAGCCCATCGCCTTCGTCACCGGATACGTACGCCCCGACCGCCCGGAGGCGCTCGTCGTCTGGCAGGTGGCCGTCGACCACGCGCACCGGGGCCGGGGGCTGGCCGGCGTCCTGCTGGACGCACTGACCGCCAAGGTCACCGGCGGACACGGGGTCCGCGAGATAGAGACGACCATCACCCCGGACAACACCGCCTCCGACGCCCTGTTCACCTCCTACGCCAAGCGCCACGGAGCATCCCTCAGCCGCGAGGTCCTCTTCGACGGCGGGCTGTTCCCCGAGGGGACGCACCAGCCGGAAGTGCTGTACCGCATCGGCCCCGTCGCCGCGTGACCGCTGCCGCGCGCCCTGTGCCCGCACGGCACCCCGCGCGCGCCGTGTCATCCCTGACCTCTCGCGCCCACCCCACCCCCATGGAGTTCGCTGTGACCATCACCCCGCCCGCCCTGAGCGTCTTCGAGACCCTCGAGTCCGAGGTGCGCAGCTACTGCCGCGGCTGGCCCGCCGTGTTCGACCGCGCCCAGGGCAGCCACCTCCACGACGAGGACGGCCACACCTACCTCGACTTCTTCGCCGGCGCCGGATCGCTGAACTACGGGCACAACAACCCGGTCCTGAAACGCGCCCTGATCGACTACATCGAGCGCGACGGGATCACCCACGGCCTGGACATGGCCACCACCGCCAAGCGCGCGTTCCTCGAGTCGTTCCAGAACGTGATCCTGCGCCCGCGTGACCTGCCCTACAAGGTCATGTTCCCGGGGCCGACGGGCACCAACGCGGTCGAGGCCGCGCTGAAGCTCGCCCGCAAGGTGAAGGGACGCGAGTCCGTCGTCTCGTTCACCAACGCCTTCCACGGCATGTCGCTCGGCTCGCTCGCCGTCACCGGCAACGCCTTCAAGCGGGCCGGCGCCGGCATCCCGCTGGTGCACGGCACCCCGATGCCGTTCGACAACTACTTCGACGGCCAGGTCCCCGACTTCCTCTGGTTCGAGCGGCTGCTCGAGGACCAGGGTTCGGGCCTGAACAAGCCGGCCGCCGTGATCGTCGAGACGGTCCAGGGCGAGGGCGGCATCAACGTGGCCCGTGCCGAGTGGCTGCGCGCGCTGCAGGACCTGTGCCACCGCCAGGACATGCTGCTGATCGTCGACGACATCCAGATGGGCTGCGGCCGCACCGGCGGCTTCTTCTCCTTCGAGGAGGCCGGCATCGTCCCGGACATCGTCACCGTCTCGAAGTCCATCAGCGGCTACGGCCTGCCCCTGGCGCTCACGCTGTTCAAGCCCGAGCTGGACATCTGGGAGCCGGGCGAGCACAACGGCACGTTCCGCGGCAACAACCCGGCGTTCGTGACCGCCGCCGCGGCCCTCAACACCTACTGGGCCGACGGGCAGATGGAGAAGCAGACCATCGCCCGCGGCGAACAGGTCGAGCGTGCGCTGCTCGCCATCGTCGACGAGATGGGCGGCGAGGGCGTCAGCTTCCGCGGCCGCGGCCTGGTCTGGGGCATGGAGTTCGAGGACAAGCCGCGTGCGTCCGCCGTCTGCGCCCGCGCCTTCGAGCTCGGAATGCTGCTCGAGACGTCCGGGCCGGAGAGCGAGGTCGTGAAGCTGCTGCCGGCGCTGACGATCTCCGCCGACGAGCTGGACGAGGGCCTGCGCATCCTGGCGCGCTCCGTCCGAGAGACCGCCTGACCACCCGCACTACCGAAAGGTGACGAACCACCGTGATCGTCCGATCGTTCAAGGACATCGAGAACACCGAGCGCCACGTGAAGTCCGCTTCCGGCACCTGGGAGAGCAAGCGCATCGTGCTCGCCAAGGAGAAGGTCGGCTTCTCGCTCCACGAGACCGTGCTCTACGCGGGTACGGAGACGTCGATGTGGTACGCGAACCACATCGAGGCCGTGCTCTGCGTGGAGGGTGAGGCCGAGCTGACCAACGACGAGACGGGCGAGACCCACTGGATCGAGCCCGGCACGATGTATCTGCTGGACGGGCACGAGAAGCACACCATGCGCCCCAAGACGGACTTCCGTTGCGTCTGCGTCTTCAATCCCCCCGTCACCGGACGGGAGGACCACGACGAGAACGGCGTCTACCCGCTGCTGACCGAGGAGGGCTGAAAGATGACCACCGCACCCGCACGCACCGACCTGTACCCGACCCGTGGCGCCAGTGAGGTGCTCACCCCCCGCAAGGACCCGGTCGTCTGGTCGGCACCCGGCGCCCCGGGACCGATCGCCACGGCGGACCTCATGGGGTTCGAGCGGGACGGCTTCCTCACCGTCGACCAGTTGATCAGGGACGACGAGGTCGCCGTGTACCGCTCCGAGCTGGAGCGGCTGATCAGCGACCCGGCGGTGCGTGCCGACGAGCGCTCGATCATCGAGCCGAAGTCGCAGGACGTGCGGTCGGTCTTCGAGGTCCACAAGCTCAGCGAGCTGTTCGCCGCGCTGGTGCGCGACGAGCGGGTGGTGGGCAGAGCCCGCCAGATCCTCGGCTCCGACGTGTACGTCCACCAGTCCCGTATCAACGTGAAGCCCGGCTTCGGCGCCTCCGGCTTCTACTGGCACTCGGACTTCGAGACGTGGCACGCGGAGGACGGCCTGCCGAACATGCGCACCGTCTCCGTCTCCATCGCGCTGACCGAGAACTTCGACACCAACGGCGGCCTGATGATCATGCCGGGGTCGCACAGGACGTTCCTCGGCTGCGCGGGTGAGACGCCGAAGGACAACTACAAGAAGTCGCTGCAGATGCAGGACGCCGGCACACCGTCCGACGAGGCGCTGACGCGCTTCGCGGACGACCACGGCATCCGGCTGTTCACCGGCCGGGCCGGGTCGGCGACCTGGTTCGACTGCAACTGCATGCACGGCTCCGGCGACAACATCACGCCGTACCCGCGCAGCAACGTCTTCATCGTGTTCAACAGCGTGGAGAACACGGCGGTCGAGCCGTTCGCGGCGCCGGTGCCGCGGCCCGACTTCATCGGGGCGCGGGACTTCACTCCGGTGCGGTGACCGCACGGCACGACGCGCGGGCGGGCCGGACTCCCTGGGAGTCCGGCCCGCCCCCGTTCGCGTCGGCGCCGCCCCAAGGCCACCACCGGCCGATAAGC
>NZ_JBFAQK010000037.1:0-66786 GCF_040677245.1 Streptomyces kurssanovii | reverse complement strand
GCAACTTCAGCCTCGCCGGCGTTTGAGGCGCGGGGGTCCGGGGGCGGAGCCCCCGGTTTCGGGAAGGGGCGGGTAGGGGAACAAGCCCGCCGAAGGCGCCACGCCCGCGCTACCCCCGCAGCCGCGCCACCGCGTCCGCCACCGTGAGCTCCTCCCGCTCCCCCGTCCGGCGGTCCTTCAGCTCCAGGACGCCCTCGGCCGAGCGGCGGCCGGCCACCAGGATCTTGGGGACGCCGATCAGCTCCGCGTCCGTGAACTTCACGCCCGGCGAGACGCCCGCACGGTCGTCGACCAGGACCCGCAGGCCCGCCGCGCCGAGCTGCTCGGCGACGTCGAGGGCGAGCTCGGTCTGCAGGGCCTTGCCCGCGGCGACCACATGGACGTCGGCCGGGGCGATCTCGCGGGGCCAGCACAGTCCCTGCTCGTCGGCGGTCTGCTCAGCGAGCGCGGCCACCGCGCGCGAGACGCCGACGCCGTACGAACCCATCGTCACGCGGACGGGCTTGCCGTTCTGGCCGAGCACGTCGAGCTGGAAGGCGTCCGCGTACTTGCGGCCGAGCTGGAAGATGTGGCCGATCTCGATCGCGCGGTCAAGCTTGAGGCCGGTGCCGCACGAGGGGCACGGGTCGCCGTCCTCGACGACCACGACGTCGAGGTAGTCGTCGACCTCGAAGTCCCGTCCGGCGACGACGTTCTTCGCGTGGAAGCCCGCCCGGTTGGCGCCGGTGATCCACGCGGTGCCGGGGGCGACGCGCGGGTCGGCGATGTAGCGGACCTTCTCGAGGCCCTGCGGGCCGACGTAGCCGCGGATCAGGTCCGGGCGGTCCACGAAGTCCTCCGCGGTGACCAGCTCGACCTCCGCGGGGGCCAGGTGGTCGCCCAGCTTGCCGAGGTCGACCTCGCGGTTGCCGGGGACGCCGACCGCGACGATCTCGCCGTCGACCTTGACCAGCAGGTTCTTCAAGGTCGCGGACGCCGGGACGCCCAAGTGGTCGGCGAGGGTCTCGATGGTCGGGGTGTCGGGGGTGTCCAGCTCCTCGACCGGGCCGTGCGCGGCGCCCTCGACCGGGGCGAGCGCGAAGGTGACGGCCTCGGTGTTGGCCGCGTAGTCGCAGGACGGGCAGTACACGAAGGTGTCCTCGCCGGCGGGGGCCGGCGCCAGGAATTCCTCGGAGGCGGAGCCGCCCATCGCGCCCGACACCGCGGAGACGATCTTGTGCTTGAGGCCGAGGCGCTCGAAGATCCGGACGTACGCCTCGCGGTGCAGGGCGTAGGAGCGGGCGAGGCCCTCGTCGGACGTGTCGAAGGAGTACGAGTCCTTCATCTGGAACTCGCGGCCGCGCAGGATGCCCGAGCGGGGACGCGCCTCGTCGCGGTACTTCGTCTGAATCTGGTAGAGGATCACCGGCAGGTCCTTGTAGGACGTGCACTGGTCCTTGACGAGCTGGGTGAAGATCTCCTCGTGGGTCGGGCCGAGGAGGTAGTCGGCGCCCTTGCGGTCCTTGAGGCGGAACAGCTCCGCGCCGTACTCCTCCCAGCGGCCCGTCGCCTCGTACGGCTCCTTGGGCAGCAGCGCCGGCAGCAGGACCTCCTGCGCGCCGATGGCGTCCATCTCCTCGCGCACGACGCGGGTGACGTTCTCCAGGACGCGCTTGCCGAGCGGCAGCCAGGACCAGATGCCCGCGGCGTTGCGGCGGACGTAACCGGCGCGCACGAGGAGCTTGTGGCTGAGCGTCTCTGCGTCCGCCGGGTCGTCGCGCAGTGTCTTGACCATCAGACGGGACATGCGCTGGACCTGGGCCATGGTGAACTCCTGCTCGGAACGTGTGATGTGCAGGAGGTTAGCCGGGGCGCGGCCGCAGGCGGAAATCAGTTCGCGCGGCGCAGGGGCAGCGGGGCGCCCATCACCACGTAGGGACTGGGGGCGCTGGGGAAGAGCACTTGGCCGGCGAGGTCCTGGTAGCCGAGCCTGCGGTACAGGGCGCGGGCCGGGCTCTCGGTGTCGATCGCGGACAGGATCGATCGGGGCAGGCCGCATCCGTCGGTGATGGTGGTGATCAGTTCGCGTCCGACGCCGCGCCCCTGGAAGCGGGGGTGGACGTGGAGTTCGGTGATGACGAAGGAGTCGTCGAGCCAGCCGTCGGTGCCGTTGCGGCGCAGATACGGCTCGACCACGGTGGACCACCAGTGGCTGCGGTCGTTGGGCATGCCGTAGACGAATCCGACGAGCTTGCCCTCCTCTGTGGTCGCTCCGAGCGCCCGGGCTCCCGGGTTCTGCAGGTGGCGCAGCACGATGTAGCGGCGGATGTCGATCTCGTCGTCGGTGAGCCCGAAGGCGAGCGCCTGCACGGCGAGCGCTTCGTCGACCCGCGCGGTCAGATCGAGCGGTTCGACGACGACGTCGGGGGCGTGCGAGCCGTCCTGGCTGAGTGCTGCCATGGGCCGAACCCTACTTGCCGTCGTGGCCGCTCAGCACAGGGCGCCGGGAATCAGAACAGCACGCTCATGAAGGCGCCGACCTCGCGGAAGCCGACCCTGCGGTAGGACGCCCTGGCTGCGGTGTTGTAGTCGTTGACGTACAGGCTGACGATCGGGGAGACGTCCGCCAGGGCGTAGCGCAGGACGGCCGCCATGCCGGTCTCCGACAGCCCCCTGCCCCGGTATTCGGGGTCGACCCAGACGCCCTGGATCTGGCAGGCCTGGGGGGTGGCCGCGCCGATCTCGGCCTTGAAGACGACCTTGCCGTCGTCGATGCGGGCGAAGGACCGCCCGGTGCCGACGAGTTCGGCGACGCGGGCCTGGTAGAGGAGTCCGCCGTCGCCGGCCATCGGCGAGACGCCGACCTCCTCGGTGAACATGGCCACGCACGCCGGCATGATCACGTCCATCTCGTCCTTGCGGATACGGCGGACGTCCGGGTCGGGCTCGATGTCGTCCGGCATCCGCTCGGTGATCATGAGCGGCTGGTTGGCGCGTACGTCCCTGGCCGGGCCCCAGTTCGGTTCGAGGAGCCGCCACAGCAGGGCGGTGGGCTCCGCGGGGCCCACGATGGACGAGCAGCGGCGGCCCGCGCGGCGCGCGCGGTCGGCGAAGGCGCGTACGGCTTCCGGGGTGGCGCAGATGGGCACGAGGTTGGCGCCGGAGTAGCACAGGGAGCGCAGCTGTCCGTCCGCGTAATAGCCCCACATCTCGCCCCCGAGTCGCCACGGGTCGAGTCCGGCGACCTGCACACGGGCGGTGACGAAAGCATTCGTCACGGGCTCGCTCTCGAGGATGGCGAGCGCTGCGCCGAGGTCCCCCGGGCCGAGGACCCGGGTGGTGGTCTGCGTCAACACGAGGGCGCCTCATCACACGGTTTGCTGGTTCTGGCACTGTACCCGGCACGTCCACGGCGTGGCGCGTGCACGAGAAGACCCCGCCGACCGGAAGGGCGACGGGGCCTTGTGGATCCGGGTGCCGGGGGGCTCTGGCGCGAGCCCTCCGGCGGGGTCCTGGTGGTGCGGGTCAGGCGCCGGGCTCGCCGACGGCGACCACGTCGGGGGTGCCGGAGGCGACGCCGTCCTTCTCCATCTGCTCCGCGATCTTCAGGGCCTCTTCGATGAGGGTCTCGACGATCTTCGACTCCGGCACGGTCTTGATGACCTCGCCCTTGACGAAGATCTGTCCCTTGCCGTTGCCGGAGGCGACACCGAGGTCGGCCTCACGGGCCTCGCCGGGTCCGTTGACCACGCAGCCCATGACGGCGACGCGCAGCGGGACCTCCATGCCCTCGAGTCCGGCGCTGACCTCGTCGGCGAGCTTGTAGACATCGACCTGGGCGCGGCCGCAGGAGGGGCAGGAGACGATCTCCAGCCGGCGCTGGCGGAGGTTCAGCGACTCCAGGATCTGGATGCCGACCTTGACCTCCTCGGCCGGCGGCGCCGACAGGGAGACGCGGATCGTGTCGCCGATGCCCTCGCTGAGCAGCGCCCCGAAGGCGACGGCGGACTTGATGGTGCCCTGGAAGGCGGGACCGGCCTCTGTGACACCGAGGTGCAGCGGGTAGTCGCTCTGCGCGGCGAGGAGGCGGTAGGCGTTGACCATCACGACGGGGTCGTTGTGCTTGACCGAGATCTTGATGTCGCGGAAGCCGTGCTCCTCGAAGAGGGACGCCTCCCACAGGGCGGACTCGACGAGCGCCTCGGGGGTGGCCTTGCCGTACTTCTCCAGCAGGCGACGGTCCAGGGAGCCCGCGTTGACGCCGATCCGGATCGGGGTGCCGGTCTCGCCGGCGGCCTTGGCGATCTCCTTGACCTTGTCGTCGAACTGCTTGATGTTGCCCGGGTTCACCCGCACCGCGGCGCAGCCGGCGTCGATGGCCGCGAAGACGTACTTCGGCTGGAAATGGATGTCCGCGATCACCGGGATCTGGGACTTCCTGGCGATGGTGGCCAGCGCGTCCGCGTCGTCCTGGGTCGGGCAGGCGACCCGGACGATCTGGCAGCCGGAGGCCGTGAGCTCGGCGATCTGCTGGAGGGTGGCGCCGATGTCGGACGTCCTGGTCGTCGTCATCGACTGCACGGAAACGGGCGCGTCACCGCCGACGGCGACGGAGCCGACCTGGATCTTCCTGCTGACCCTGCGGTCGGCGAGCTTCGTCGGAACGGACGGAATTCCGAGAGAAATTGCAGTCATCTGCTGTGCAACCCCAAGGTGTGGATCGTGGTCCCGGATCGGCGGGCTCCAGCCCTTGAGATTACGGCACTGGCGTTCGGCGGGGCACATCGGACACCGAAGTCCACCCAAAGGTGACGGCCGGGCACGAAGCGCGCCCGGCCGTCACAGGAGTCCCGCGGGGGAACCGCTCAGCTGATCTTCACGGGGTTGACGATGTCCGCCACCAGCACGAGCAGCGTGAAGCAGATGAAGATTCCCGCCACCACATAGGCGACCGGCATCAGCTTCGCCACGTCGAACGGGCCCGGGTCGGGGCGCCGGAAGACCTTGGCGATGTTCCGCCGTACCGACTCCCACAGCGCTCCGGCGATGTGACCGCCGTCGAGCGGCAGCAGGGGCAGCATGTTGAAGAGGAACAGCGAGAGGTTGAAGCCGGCGAGCAGCATCAGGAAGGTCGCGACGATGTTGGTCGTCGGCACGTCGAGGTTGAGCACCTCACCGCTGATGCGGGCGGCACCGACGACCCCGACCGGGGAGTCGTCCTTGCGCTCACCGTCGCCGAAGGCCGCGTCCCACAGGTCGGGGACCTTGGACGGCAGGGCGACGATGGCCTCCGCGCCGTTCTCGATCATGCCGCCCATGCGGTCGACGGAGTCGCCGAACGACAGCGGCAGAATCTCCGTCCTGGCGGCGAAGCCGAGGTATCCGGCCGGGACGAACTCCTCGGGGATCACCTCCCCGTCCTCGTCCTTCTTCGCCACCGTGTTCTCGATGAGCGTGGCCTTCAGGACCTGCTCCGTGCCGCCGCGCTCGACGGTGATGGTAGCGGGGCCGATCGTCTCCCGGATACGGGTCGACAGCGTGGCCCAGTCGTCGACGGGCTTGCCGTTGAACGCGACGATCTTGTCGCCCTCCCGCAGCCCGGCGGCGAACGCCGGCGACTCGGGGTCGCTCTTCGCGCAGGTGTCGCGCTTCTCGCTCTGCGCGATGACGCACTTCTGCACGCCGGCGACCTCGGTGGTCTGCGTCGGCGAGCCGAAGGTCATCATCACGCCGAGGAAGATCGCCACGGCGAGGACGAGGTTCATGAACGGGCCGGCGAACATGACGATGACGCGCTTCCACGGCTTGCGCGTGTAGAAGAGCCGGGTCTCGTCGCCGGGCTTCAGTTCCTCGTACGCGGCGGAGCGCGCGTCCTCGATCATTCCGCGCCACGGCGAGGTGGAGCGGGCCTCGATGCGGCCGTCCTCACCGGGCGGGAACATCCCGATCATGCGGATGTAGCCGCCCATGGGGATGGCCTTGATGCCGTACTCGGTCTCGCCCTTGTGCCGTGACCAGATGGTCGGGCCGAAGCCGACCATGTACTGGGGCACGCGGATGCCGAAGAGCTTGGCCGTGGAAAGGTGGCCGAGCTCGTGCCAGGCGATGGAGAACAGCAGCCCGACGGCGAAGAGCGCGATGCCCAGAATGGTCAACAGAATGGTCATGCGCGAGCCTCCGCCGTTGCCTTCGCTGCCGTCTCACGGGCCCTGGCCCTGGCCCAGGTCTCCGCTTCGAGTACGTCCGCCACCGTCAGGGAAGTTCCCGACGCGGGGGTGCCGTGTGCGGCGACCACCTCGGTGACCGTATCCATGATGGCGTTGAACGGCAGCCGTCCGTCGAGGAATGCCTCCACACACTCCTCGTTCGCGGCATTGAACACCGCCGGCGCCGTGCCCCCCAGCTCCCCGACATGACGGGCGAGACCCACCGACGGGAACGCCTCGTTGTCCAGCGGGAAGAACTCCCACGTCGAGGCGGTGGACCAGTCGAACGCGGGGGCCGCGTCCGGCACCCGCTCCGGCCAGCCCACACCGATCGCGATCGGCCCCCGCATGTCGGGCGGCGTGGCCTGGGCGAGCGTCGAACCGTCCGTGAACTCCACCATCGAGTGAACATACGACTGGGGGTGGACGACGACCTCGATCCGGTCGAAGGGGATGTCGTAGAGCAGATGCGCCTCGATGACCTCGAGGCCCTTGTTGACCAGCGTCGCGCTGTTCACCGTGATCACCGGGCCCATCGCCCAGGTGGGGTGGGCGAGGGCGTCCTCGCGGGTCACACCCGCCAGCTCCGCCCTGGTCCGGCCGCGGAAGGGGCCGCCCGACGCGGTCACGACCAGCTTGCGCACATCGCCGCGGGTGCCGGCCGCGAGCGCCTGGAAGAGAGCGGCGTGCTCGGAGTCGACAGGGATGATCTGCCCGGGCTTGGCGAGCGCCTTCACCAGCGGGCCGCCGACGATGAGCGACTCCTTGTTGGCCAGCGCGAGGGTCCGGCCGGCCTCGAGGGCGGCCAGGGTGGGGGCGAGACCGATGGAGCCCGTGATGCCGTTCAGGACGGTGTGGCACGGGGAGGCGGCGAGCTCCGCGGCGGCGTCCGGGCCGGCCAGGATCTCCGGCAGCGGCTCCGCCCCGTACAGCGCGGCGAGCGCCTCGCGCAGCGCGGGCACGGCGTCCTCACGGGCCACCGCGACCGTCCCGGCACGCAGCTTGCGCGCCTGCTCGGCAAGCAGACCGACCCGGCCGCCGGCGGCGGACAGGGCGGTCACCCGGAAACGGTCGGGGTGACGCAGCACGAGGTCGATGGCCTGCGTACCGATGGACCCGGTGGAGCCGAGGACGACGATGTCCCGGCGGCCTTCGGAGGGATCGAAGACGATGTGCGGGTCCGCGAGGGGAGATGGGCTGTCGCTCATCCCCCCATTGTGGCCGTACTCCCTGTCCGCGTTGACAGGGAGTACCCGGCGGGCCGCCATGATCGGGCCGCCGCGGCCGTGGCCCGTCAGCGGATCGGGCGGTGAACGTTCTCCTTCGCCGTAGGGCCGGGCGTGGCGTCCGCGATCCACGGGCCTTCGCCGCTCGCGTCGACGACGCCCTCCTCCAGCCAGGTGTACGTCCCGGAGAGCACACCGCCCACGACCTTGCGGTCGAGGTCGTCGGTGTTCGACCAGAGGCGGGTGAACAACTCCTCGACGCGGATCCTCGCCTGGCGGCAGAAGGCGTCGGCGAGCTGGTAGGCCTCGCGGCCGTGGTCGTCGGACGCACGGAGCATGTCCGCGCGGACGCAGGCCGCGCTCATCGCGAACAGTTCGGCCCCGATGTCGACGATCCTGCCGAGGAAGCCCTGCTTGGTCTCCATACGCCCCTGCCAGCGGGACATGGCGTAGAAGGTCGAACGGGCCAGCTTGCGCGAGCTTCGCTCGACGTACCGCAGATGCGTGGACAGGTCCTGGTGCCCGGCGGGGTGGAACTCGGCGTACGTACGGGGCAGCTGGCCCGGTCCGGTGACGAGTTTGGGAAGCCAGCGGGCGTAGAAGGCGGCCGCGTTCGCCCCGGCCCGGGCCTTGGCGGACATCGGCTTGTCGGGGTCGATGATGTCGCCGGCGACGGCCAGGTGCGCGTCCACCGCCTCACGGGCGATGAGCAGGTGCATGATCTCGGTCGAGCCCTCGAAGATGCGGTTGATGCGCAGATCACGCAGCAACTGCTCGGCAGGGACTGCGCGTTCGCCGCGGGCGGCCAGCGACTCGGCCGTCTCGAAACCGCGGCCGCCGCGGATCTGGACCAGCTCGTCCGCCATCAGGCAGCCCATCTCGGACCCGTAGAGCTTGGCGAGCGCGGCCTCGATGCGGATGTCGTTGCGGTCCTCGTCGGCCATCTGGGAGGCCAGGTCGACGACGGCCTCCAGGGCGAAGGTGGTCGCGGCGATGAAGGAGATCTTCGCGCCGACGGCCTCGTGCCTGGCGACCGGCTTGCCCCACTGCTCGCGCACCGCCGACCACTCGCGGGCGATCTTCAGGCACCACTTGCCGGCTCCGACGCACATCGCGGGCAGGGAGAGCCGGCCGGTGTTGAGCGTGGTGAGCGCGATCTTCAGGCCCGCACCCTCGGGGCCGATGCGGTTCTCCGCGGGGACGCGCACCTGGTGGAAGCGGGTGACGCCGTTCTCGAGTCCGCGCAGCCCCATGAAGGCGTTGCGGTTCTCGACGGTGATGCCCTCGCTGTCGGCCTCGACGACGAAGGCGGTGATGCCGCCCTTGTGGCCCTCCGACTTCGGCACCCGTGCCATCACGACGAGCAGGTCGGCGACGACACCGTTGGTGGTCCACAGCTTGACGCCGTCCAGGACGTAGTGGTCGCCGTCCGGGACGGCCGTCGTGGCGAGGCGGGCCGGGTCGGAGCCGACATCGGGCTCGGTGAGCAGGAAGGCGGAGATGTCGGTGCGGGCCAGCCGCGGCAGGAACTTCTGCTTCTGCTCCTCGGTCCCGAACTGCTTCAGCGGCTGGGGCACACCGATCGACTGGTGCGCGGACAGCAGCGCGCCGATCGCCGGGTTCGCGGAGCCGACGAGGGCCAGCGCCTTGTTGTAGTACACCTGGGTGAGGCCGAGGCCGCCGTACTTGGGGTCGATCTTCATGCCGAGCGCGCCGAGCTCCCGCAGCCCGTTGATCACCTCGTCGGGAATCTGTGCCTCGCGCTCGATGCGGGCGCCGTCGATCTCCGCTTCGCAGAACCGGCGGAGTTTGGAGAGGAACTCCTCGCCCCGCCGGGTGGCCTCGCCGGTCGGCATCGGATGGGGATGGATCAGGTCGAGCCGGAAGCGGCCGAGGAACAGCTCCTTGGCGAAACTGGGCTTCCGCCAGTCCTGTTCACGCGCCGCCTCCGCGACCTGTCGCGCCTCGCGCTCGCTGATCTTCGGGGTGTGGGGCTGATGCAGGGGCTTGTCCGTAGGAGCGGACATTGAGGCTCACCTCGCCGCGAATCGGGGACCGCCGGGTCGATGACCGGCCGGTGGCTACTCGTTCGTAGTACCCGATTCCCGGCACCTCCACCAGCCCGCGTACGGCACCCGGGAGCAGTCCCGGACCGCCGGAGTCCCGCCCTGCGCGCTCCCCGCACGCACCTGACCTGCGGCAACGCTGTCGTCATCGACAACTCGCCCGGTTCTGCACGCAGCCGTCCCCGTCTTGCTGCCCGTGAAGCCGTTCGGTGCCCTACGGGAACACGCCCGGGAGACGCCGTCCTGAGATCCGGCACGGCGCGCACTGCACGAAGACCGCCCCGGCACCGGACGCCCGGCACCGGGTGATCGCCCGCCGGAAGAGCCGGGCCGTGCAGGCCCGGCCGGCGGAGGACCGAAGTCCCCCGCTCCTCAGAACGTGTTGCGCAGCCGCAGCCTCATCGGGCGGCCGTCCGGATCGATGACCACGCGGTACAGCGGCGTCGCGAGAAGCCGCTGCGCCCGCGAGAGCTCCGGCGGCCGGTAGGTACGCAGACGTCCGGGCGGCCTGGGACCGGACCGGCCCCTTTTGTGCCAGGAGTCCAGAGCGGCCGCCGCCGTCGCGAAGGCGTCGAAGGCGCCCACCGGATCGCACAGGACGTCGCGGGCCCGCGGGTCCCCGGGTTCCTCCCGGTCCAGGTGCTCGCGCATGAGCCGCAGTCGGAGGTTCCTGGCGAAGGGACGTGCGCCGTCGCCGAGGCCGGCGGGGTCCCGCGGTTCCCGGTGGTCCGCCGTCTCGTCCAGAACGGCGCAGCTGAGTTCGGAATCGTGCGTCCACGAGCGCAGGTTGATGTTGTCGGAGCCCACCGCGGCCCACACGTCGTCGACCACGCACACCTTGGCGTGCACGTACACCGGTGTCCCGGCGTGGTTCTCGAGCCCGTACACGGCGACGCGCCCGCTGCCCGCCCGCCGCAGTGTCTCCAGCGCGGTGATGCGGCCGATCAGGTTCATCGGCAGCGTGAGGGCGCCGTCCTGCTCGGGGAGGGAGGGGATGACGGCGATGAGGCGCAGCCCTGGGTTCATGCGCAGCGCCCGGGCGAAGTACCCCACCACCTGCGGGGACCACAGGTACTGGTCCTCCAGGTAGATCAGTGCCCGGGCCCGCCGCAGTGCCTTCAGGTAGGCGCGGGCGATGCTGCGTTCCCCGTCGGGGGCGAAGTCGTAGCCCCGCAGCAGCCGGTTGGGATAGGTGCGCAGCACCTGCACCGTGTGCGTGCCGCACGGCGAGGGATCGGGCAGCTGAGGGGGCAGTGGGTTGGCGTGGACGTCCTCCCGGTGCAGCAGTTCGCGCAGCCGGGACAGCGGGCTGCGGCTGAGGGGCGCGGGATCGGTCCAGCGTTCCCGGAAGACGGTCTCGATGTCGCCGACCGCGGGGCCGCGGATCGCGAGCTGGACGTCGTGCCAGGGGGGATGCGGTCCATAGGCCTTGGCCATGGGCTGGGAGCGGTCGTCGCCGCCATGGTCGATGTCGTCGTTGCGGCTGTGCGACAGGTCGATGCCACCGATGTACGCGACGTCGAGCCCCGGGCGCCCGGGGTGGCGCAGGACGACGCACTTCTGGTGATGCGTCCCGCCGGGACGGACCCGCATGTCCAGCAGGTACTCGCCGCCCCCTGCCCGGACCTCCTCGCCGAGGTGACGGTTCTCCTCCTCGCTGAACTGAAGACTGTCCAGGTGGGACCGCCACACCAGACCTTTGACGACCACGCCGCGCTCGGCCGCCTCGCGCAGCACGGTGCCGATCTCGGTCCCGGGGCCAGAGAGACGCTCGTCGGGATCGCCGCGCCAGTCGGTGAACAGCAGCAGGTCTCCGGCACGCAGAGCGCGAACGGCGGCAAGCAGCTCCGCGAAGTAGGCCGCGCCGTGGACGAGAGGGCGTACGTCGTTGCCGGCCGACCATGCGGCCCCGTCAGGACGCCGACGGTCCAAACGGGTTGCGGGATTGCCTCGCTCACCGGCCGTCAGCAGCCAGTCGACGGATTCCACGGACGGCACCTCCGACCTGCGACCGCAGGGCACCACGTGACCGTTTCTTCGTACCACTCCGGGCCCGGCCCCGCAGCCGCTGCCCGCTCGGGCCGGCATCCGGCGCCGCTGGGGCCGTGCGCACGCTCCGCTGGAGGGCGCTGGGTGGTTCCGCACGGGCCTCTTTCCGACCCGGAGCGTCGTACTCGTCGATGAACCGGTGCGCTCGGCGGTAGCTCAGTAACCAGGGGCCACCTCCTCGGCGGCGCGGCCCTCTCCCGCCATGAACCGCCAGACCAGGGCGTGCCCCAGGACGATCAGGGCGATCAGTGCGAGGGCCGCGGCCTGAATGGGGCGGAGCCCGATGTGGTGGGCGAGTGCGGGGAAGGCGCCCACAACAGCGATCAGGACGTAGAGCAGCGCGGCACCGGCCTGCTGCCAGGTGACGAAATGGTCGCCACGGGCGCGGGCCAGCAGCCGCAGGGTGCACACGCAGCCGACCACGGCGAGCGCAATGAAGGCCGCCCGCCAGACCTCAGGCTGCTCGGTGCCGCCGACCTGGGCGAAGAGGCCCATCAGGGCAGGGAGCAGGAAGGACAAGTAGATCCCGCCGACGACGCGGCGCAGGGCCGGGTCGCGCATCCACTCGGCATGGCCCTGGACGACGTTCCACCACAGGCCGACCAGGGTGAAGCAGGTGGCGGAGAACAGGGCGTAGAAGGTGCTGACATCCATGGTCGACGAGCATCGCAGCGCTCCCGGCCCTGGCAGGCACCACACGCTTGCTCTCGCTCCGCCCTGCCGGTACGGAGTAGCCGCCGACACACGTGGCATACCCACCGGTCAGCGCCCGTGTGAACGAAGACGGCCGGAGCCCCCGCACAGTGGGCTCCGGCCGTCGGTCGCGGACGTACGCGCGTTACAGCGCCAGTCCGGTGAGGACCAGCACCCGCTCGTACGTGTAGTCGTCCATCGCGAAGGCCACGCCCTCGCGGCCGACGCCGGACTGCTTGGCGCCGCCGTACGGCATCTGGTCGGCGCGGTAGGACGGGACGTCGCCGACGATCACGCCACCGACCTCGAGGGCACGGTGGGCGCGGAAGGCGGTCTGCACGTCGTGCGTGAACACACCTGCCTGGAGGCCGTACTTGGAGTCGTTGACCGCCGTGAACGCCTCGGTCTCGCCGTCGACCTTGGTCACGGTCAGGACCGGGCCGAAGACCTCCTCGCAGGCGAGGGTGGCGTCGGCCGGGACGTCGGTCAGCACGGTCGGCGCGTACGTGGCGCCGTCGCGCTTGCCGCCGGTGAGCAGCTTGGCGCCGCCCTGCACCGCCTCGTCCACCCACGCCTCCACGCGCTTGGCGGCGTCCTCGCTGACGAGGGGGCCGACGTCGGTGGCGGCGTCGGACGGGTCGCCGGTGACCTGGGCCTCGACAGCCGCGACGATCTTCGGCAGCAGGCGGTCGTGGACGGTCGAGTCGGCGATCACGCGCTGCACGGAGATGCAGGACTGGCCGCCCTGGTAGTTGGAGAAGGTGGCGATGCGCGTCGCCGCCCAGTCCAGGTCCTTCTCGCTCGCGAAGTCGGCGAGGACGACGGCCGCGCCGTTGCCGCCGAGTTCCAGGGTGCAGTGCTTGCGCGGGACCGAGTCCATGATCGCGTAGCCGACCTTGTCGGAACCGGTGAAGGAGATCACCGGCAGGCGCTCGTCCTGCACCAGGGCGGGCATCTGCTCGTTCGGCACGGTCAGCACGGACCAGGAACCGGCGGGCAGGTCGGTCTCCGCGAGCAGCTCGCCGAGGATCAGCCCGGACAGCGGGGTCGCCGGCGCGGGCTTCAGAATGATCGGCGCGCCGACCGCGATCGCCGGAGCGATCTTGTGGGCGCAGAGGTTGAGCGGGAAGTTGAACGGCGCGATGCCGAGCACGACACCCTTGGGGAAGCGGCGGGTCAGCGCGAGACGGCCCTGGCCGCCGGCGTCGGTGTCGAGGCGCTGGGCCTCGCCGCCGTTGAAGCGGCGGGCCTCCTCCGCGGCGAACCGGAACACCGAGACGGCCCGGCCGACCTCGCCGCGGGCCCACTTGATCGGCTTGCCGTTCTCGGCGGAGATCAGCTGCGCGATCTCCTCCGTGCGCTCGACCAGGCGCCTGGACACGTGGTCGAGGGCGGCGGCGCG
The DNA here is from genome assembly GCF_040677245.1 of Streptomyces kurssanovii. NCBI lineage: Bacteria > Bacillati > Actinomycetota > Actinomycetes > Kitasatosporales > Streptomycetaceae > Streptomyces > Streptomyces kurssanovii. The sequence continues at coordinate 53,165 of NZ_JBFAQK010000037.1, read as the reverse complement.
GACGTGGGCCGGCGTGGCGGCGAACTCGTCGCGCACGGCGTACGCGGCGGCGACGGCCTCCTCGACCTGGTCGGCGGTCGGTACGGAGACCTTGCCGACGAGGCGGCCGTCCCACGGGGACGTGACGTCGAGGGAGGTCTCGCCGGTGGCCTGGCGGCCGGCGAGCCAGAAGGCGTGGGTGGAAGTCATGCGGAGTCCCGGCCCTTCCGAAGTAGTGGGGTCTGCTCGGTTGCTCTCTCCACACGGTAGGGCCGCGCGTCCGCCGGGTCGTTTGTCCGGCATGGAGTGGTCGTCCGTCCCGGCTGGCCGCTTTGGCGAGTCAGCGGCGCCTTTCCGTGGACACGATCAGACAGACCCCCGCCACGACCACGACGCCGCCCACCGCGATCGGCCAGGACAGCCGCTCGTCGAGGACCAGTGCTCCGAGCAGCACGGCGACCACCGGGTTGACGTAGGCGTAGGTGGCGACGAGCGAAAGCGGGGCGTTGTGCAGCAGCCACGCGTACGCGGTGAACGCGAGGAGCGAGCCGAAGACGACCAGGTAGGCGAGCGCGACCCAGGAGCGGGTGGAGACGTCGCCGAGCGCGAAACCGTGGTGTTCGCCCCTGCCGAGGGCGACGAGGGCGCAGCCGACGCCGCCCGCGACCATCTCGTAGGCACTGGCGGCGAACGGGTCGGCCGGCATCGGGATGCGGGAGGACGAGAAGGAGCCGATCGACCACATCAGGGTCGCCGCGATCACGGTGAGCACGCCGGTGATGCGCACGTCACCGCTGAGGCCGGGCAGGGTCAGCACCGCGAGCCCCGCGAGTCCGAGCGCCACGCCGCCGTAGGCGCCGGGGCCGGGACGCTCGCCGGACGCCCTGCGCAGGACGACGACCCACGCGGGGACCACGGCGATCAGCAGCGCGGCGAGCCCGGAGGGGATGGACGTCTCCGCGAGGACGACCAGGCCGTTGCCGCCCAGGAGCAGCAGCAGGCCGACGACGGCCGCGGAGGCGAGCTGACGCCTGGTGACCTTGAGCGCGGACGGGCCGCGCCGCCAGGCGACGAGCGCGGCGAGGACCAGGCCGGCGACGACGAACCGGATCGCCGCGGAGACGAACGGCGGCATCGTCTCGACGACGATGCGGATGCCGAGGTAGGTGGAGCCCCAGACGACGTACACGATGACGAGGGCGGCCGAGACGGCTCCGGAGAGCCGGCGGCGGGCGGGGGCGGGCCGGCGCGCGGTGAGATCGCGCGCGACGGACGCCGGCTCGGTGGCGGGGTTTGTCATGAGCAGGAGACTAGAGAGACGGGAGGCCCGGAACCAACAATCCTGCCCGGAAGCGGGCAGGATCCGGCGCGTTCGGCGTTCCGTTCCGATCCGACGTCGATCCCGACGTCGATCCGACTTCGATCCCGACCGCCGCGGATCAGGGACTGCCGCGGACCGGAACCGCCGCGGACCGGAACCGCCGCCTACCCGGGCCGGTGCGGCTCGCCCGTCGCCTTGAGCGCCAGCCACAGCTCCATGCGCGCGTCCGGGTCGTCCAGTGAGCGGCCGAGGATCTCCTCCACCCGGCGCATCCGGTACCGCAGCGTGTGACGGTGCACGCCGAGGTCGGCCGCGGCGGCGTCCCACTGGCCGTGGCGCGACAGCCAGGCCCGCAGCGAGGCGACGAGGTCGCCGCGGCCGGTCGCGTCGTGCTCGTGCAGCGCGCGGAGCATGCCGTCCGCGAACGCGCGCACCGCGTCGTCACCGAGCAGGGGCACGATGGATCCCGCCGCCAGCTCCTCGTGCTCGACGAGGGCGCGTCCGCGCCGCCGGGCGACCGAGAGCGCCTGCTCGGCCTGCTTGTACGCGCCGGCGGCCGCTGTCGGACCGGTGGGCGCGGAGAGTCCGACGTAGATCTCGGCCTCGTCGGCGTCCTTGTCCCCGAAGGCCGCCAGGCAGGCGGCGGCCACCGCTCCGCCGTCCACGGCGAGCAGCACCGTGCGGCCCTCCGTCCCGTCGGGGACGGCGAGGAAGGTCTCCCCCGCCCGGCCGGCTGCCGACTCGACCGACTCGGCGAACGCGCTCAGCGCCGCCGGCCGGTCACCCGCGCCGGTGTCCGGGTCGCCGGCGGTCTCGGCGATGAGCAGCCGGAACGGGGCGTCGAGGAGCCCGCCGTACAGGTCACCGGCGACGGCTCTGGCATGGTCCGGCTGGCCGGACAGCAGCATCCGCAACACCGCCGCGCCGAGCCGCTGTTCGGCGGCCTGCAGCGACCGGGACTGCTCCGTCGCCAGGGTCAGCAGGGCGACCGCCGAATGCACGGCGTAGCGCTCCGCGGTCCCGAGCGGGGCCCCGGTGCCGACGGCGAGGGCGCCGCGGACCCGGCGCCCGGTGCCGAGCGACTGGAGCTCGACGCGGTCGTCGTCCTCCGTGCCGCCGACCACGGCGCTCGCGGGCGCGGCCCGCTCGCGCAGCCGCTCGACGTCGGTGGTGAGACGGGCCGCCCGCCGGGCCGCCCAGTCGGGCGCGGCGGCGACGACGGCGCCGGAGGTGTCGTACAGCGCCGCCCAACCGTCGATGTGCGCGGCGAGCCGCGCGACGACGGCACCGGGCCCCTCGGTGAGCGCGGCCCGGGTCAGCTCGCGCTGTGCCTCGAACCCGGCGGTCACGGCCCGGTACTGGTCGGCGGCGATGGCCGCGGAGACGGCCTTGCTGATCGCGAGGAACGGGGTGCGGCGCGGCACTTCGAGCAGCGGCAGCCCCTCCTCCCTGGCGGCCTCGACGAGGGCCTCGGGAATGTCCTCGTAGTAGACGCCGACCGCGAAGCCCAGACCGACGACTCCCGCGCCGACCAGCCTGCGCACATAGCGGCGCATGGCCTCGCGGTCCTCCGCGTCGAGGGTCATGGCGGTCACGAGCAGCAGCTCGCCGCCCTCCATGTACGGCACGGGGTCGGCCAGCTCGCTGACGTGTGCCCACCGCACCGGTGTCTCGAGCCGGTCCTCTCCGGCACGCACGGTGAGTTTGAGCGCCGAGTGCTGGACGAGCGAGGCGAGGGTGGGCGGCATGGGACCTGGGGCCCTTCGAAAGGGGACGGCGGTTCGGATTTCGCCGTCCCGTATGAACGGCGTACGTCGATTCTGCCAGGGCGTAGCAGTCCCCGGCCGTCGGCCGTCCCCCGCCCGGGATACCGGCCGCCCCCACTCGGGGCCGCGCCGCCGGTGTCCCCGCTCAGGTCCGCAGGTCCACCAGCAGCGGCGGCGCGTGCTCGCCCCGTACGGACGTCAGCGACAGCACCGCGTGGCCCGCGGGCACCGAGTGCGCGAGGTCGGACGCCGACCAGCGGGCCCGTTCGACCTCACGCACGGTGACCGCCTCCGCGGTGGCCGCCTTTCCGGTGACCAGGCGGCGCATCATGTGCAGCGCCTTCGTGAGGGGCTCGTCGGAGATGATCTGCCGGTTGGTGACGTCGCGGGTCTGGACCCACTCGGTGCCCCAGGTCTCGGCGAACCGGCCGCCGTCCCAGGGAGCGAGGCCGGAGAAGGCCATCCGGCAGCCGACGGCGCCGAGCAGGGGGCCGCGCAGCGGCTCGGGTACGTCCTCGAGGGTGCGCAGCGAGAGGACGACGCCGGCGTTGGCGGAGCGCAGCCGTTGCAGCGCGCGCACCGAGTCGGCGGTGACGGTGCTGGTGGCGTCGTCCAGTACGAGACAGGCGAAGAGCGAGCGGTCGGAGCGGGTGAGCGCCGCCTCGGTGAACTGGGCGAGCACCAGCCGGGCGATGATCCGTGAGGCCTCGGCGTGGCCGCGCTCCGGCAGGTCGACGCGCACCCGCAGCGGGTGCTCGATGGCGCGCAGCGAGAACGTCCGCCCCTCGCCGTCGCTGCGGAAGAACGAGGCGAACGCCGGCCGGTCGAGGAAGGCGATCCGTTCCGCGAGGAGCACCCCGATGTCGTCCCCGCGGGCCGACTGCCGTTCCCGGGCGTCCAGTTCACGCAGCTGCGACGCCTCCCCCGCCTGTTCGAGTGCCGTGCGCAGCGCGGCGAGGGCGGCCGGCGCGCCGCCGAGCAGTTCCCGCAGTTCGGCGACGGCGGGGAAGTGTCCGTGCACACTCCGGTAGGGGCCGATGAGCTGGGCCAGCGCGGTCGCGGCGCGCCGGCTGTCGCCGCCGGGCAGACCGGCGGCGAGGTCCCCGACGAGCGCCTCCGCGAGGATCCGGGCGGCCTCGTCCGGATCCTCCGCGCCGCCGTAGAGGTCGAGGTCATGGGTCGATTCCGGGCGGCCGACGGAGACCACGAGGTCGAAGTCGCCGTCCGTGGCGACGGCGGCTCCGTGGGCGGCGACGGCCACGACGGCGGCGCGGTTGGCGAGCGCCAGCAGACACAGGGACTCGACGACGGGCCGTACGAGCCGCACGCTCTTGCCGGACCCGGACGGCCCGACGGCGAGCAAGGAGGTGCCGAGCAGCGCGGGTTCCAGGGCCACGCCGGTGGTGCGGCGGGCGTACGGGTTGCGTGCGTCGTCGACGACGGTGCCGATCTTGACCTGGCCGGTCGCCAGGTCGTGCGTCGCGGTGCGCACCGGCAGGTCCCGCAGGCCCGACGGGTGGGCGCAGGCGGCGGGGCCGTGCCTGCGTACGGTCTCGGCGAAGGCGGCGAGCCGCTCCGGCCGGGCGTGGACGCCCTGCCAGGCGCGCCGGATCCGCGCGTAGTCCACGTCGCCGAGGGTGCCGGCCCGGGCCGCCTCGGCGAGCCGGTCGGCGGCCTCGGCCAGCCCGGCGCTGCGCAGCTCCGGCCACTCGGCGGGGTCCTGCGGCGGTGGCGGGGCGTCGGCCACCTGTCCCGCCGCCCTCGCGCGCCTGCGCCGCACGGCCGGCCAGGTGCCGGCCCGGCCGACCACGGCGACGACCGTCGCCGCGAGGAGTACGTAATAAAGGTTCGAGAACCAGGTGAGATACGTGACGGTCCGCGGCATTTCACGCCAGACGCCCGGCAGGAACACGAACAACGGCCACAGCGGCACTCCGTATCGCTGCCAGACCTCCTGCCAGTTACCGACCCGGCCGAAGCCGATGGCGAGCAACCCGAGCACAAGGCCGTAATAGACATAGCTGACCAGGACGTACAGCTCGAAGTCCGGATGTTCAGGCAGCCACGAGTTGTCGGGGACCAGCCAAAGCATGGGCAGCAGCCACCAGTTGTCGACGAAGAACCACCATCCCTCGAGGTAGCGGTTCCACAGCAGCGACCAGAGCAGCCAGCCGCACAGGTAGGCGACGAAGGCTCCGCCGAAGAGCTGCCGGGCGGGCACGAGGTCGGGTTCCTCTTCGGGGCGGTCGCGGTGGCCCAGCCGCCAGATCCCGGGGGCCGCCGCGGGCCGGGGCACGCGTAGCCACTCCGCGACCTTGGGCCGGGTGGCCGGGGCATGGCCGGGCCGGGCGGGGGTGCCGGGCGGCACGGACGGTACCTCCGCCGGTGGACCGGCGGGACGTGGCACGGGATTGGCACGTGTGCCGCGTGCGTCGTATGTGCCTTCGGATTCCATGAACCGCTGCCCCCTGACCAGCCAGGCCCGCTCTCTGCACGGTCAATCTAGTGCGTGCGCCCGTGGGCGGACGGCACACCGGGCCATGATCCCGTTTCCCGCGGGGCCCATGGGCTGCGCGCCGTGCGGAACCGGCCGGATTTCGCCCTCTCCTGCCCGTCCCGCGCCTCCGGGACCGGGCACGCCCGTGCGCCTATGGCCGTGGCGGACAACGACACACCCCCAATACTCCCGATCGGCGCATGCCCGCACCGGCGCGACGCCCCTAGCCTGCGGAGAAAGACAACAAGCGTCCGGATACACCCCCAGGAGCCCCTCATGACCGCAATCCCGCAGGAGCGCCGCGTCGTCACCGCCATCCCCGGCCCGAAGTCGATCGAGCTGCAGGCCCGCCGTACCGCGACGGTCGCCGGCGGGGTGGGGTCCGTGCTGCCCGTGTTCACGGCTCGCGCGGGCGGCGGGATCATCGAGGACGTCGACGGCAACCGCCTGATCGACTTCGGCTCCGGCATCGCCGTGACCTCGGTCGGCGCCTCCGCGGAGGCCGTCGTACGCCGGGCGAGCGCCCAGCTCCAGAACTTCACGCACACCTGCTTCATGGTGACGCCGTACGAGGGCTACGTGGAGGTCTGCGAGGCGCTCGCCGAGCTGACCCCGGGCGACCACGCCAAGAAGTCGGCGCTGTTCAACTCGGGCGCGGAGGCGGTCGAGAACGCCGTCAAGATCGCGCGTGCCCACACCAAGCGCCAGGCGGTCGTCGTCTTCGACCACGGCTACCACGGCCGCACCAACCTCACGATGGCGCTGACCGCCAAGAACATGCCGTACAAGCACGGCTTCGGCCCGTTCGCGCCCGAGGTGTACCGCGTGCCGGTGGCGTACGGCTACCGCTGGCCGACCGGCCCGGAGAACTGCGGCCCCGAGGCCGCGGCACAGGCCATCGACCAGATCACCAAGCAGATCGGCGCGGAGAACGTCGCCGCGATCATCATCGAGCCGGTGCTCGGCGAGGGCGGCTTCATCGAGCCAGCCAAGGGCTTCCTGCCCGCGATCGTGCAGTTCGCGAACGACAACGGCATCGTCTTCGTCGCCGACGAGATCCAGTCCGGCTTCTGCCGGACCGGCCAGTGGTTCGCCTGTGAGGACGAGGGCGTCGTCCCCGACCTGATCACCACGGCCAAGGGCATCGCCGGCGGTCTGCCGCTGGCCGCCGTCACCGGCCGCGCCGAGATCATGGACGCCGCGCACGCCGGCGGCCTCGGCGGCACCTACGGCGGCAACCCGGTGGCCTGCGCCGGTGCGCTGGGCTCCATCGAGACGATGAAGGAGCTGGACCTCAACGGCAAGGCGCGGCGGATCGAGGAGGTCATGAAGGGCCGCCTGACCGCGATGCAGGAGAAGTACGACATCGTCGGCGACATCCGCGGCCGCGGCGCGATGATCGCGATCGAGCTGGTGAAGGACCCCGCGACGAAGGAGCCCAACGCCGAGGCCGCCGGCGCGCTCGCCAAGGCGTGCCACGCGGAGGGCCTGCTCGTCCTCACCTGCGGCACCTACGGCAACGTGCTGCGCTTCCTGCCCCCGCTGGTGATCGGCGAGGACCTGCTGAACGAGGGTCTCGACATCCTCGAGCAGGCGTTCGCCCGCCTCTGACCGGCGGCGACGGAGTCACTCTGTGAAGAAGCTGTGGGGGGCCGATGGCGGGATGGAGATCCGGCTGTTGGTCCCCTTCCGCCTGACGTACGGTTTCTGCAGATGAGAGAAACACCCCGCTCGCAGGAGACTGCGGGCGATCCCAGGCCGGAGCCTCCCCAGCCCCGACCTGGTCGTGCCCTCGCGCACACCACTGGAGCTGCAGGCTCCGGAACTCCTCACCGATCGGATGGCCGCCCGCCCCAAACCCCCCGGGGCGCGCGGCAAACCGGTCCGGCCGGCCACCTCGGAACCACCCCCCCTGTTCCGATGTGGCCGGCCTCTCGGCGTTCCCGGGCCGCCGTCCTCCTCTGCGTCACGCTCTTCGCGCTGATCACCTGGCAGGTGGCCGTCGAGGGACCTCTGTTCTCCGCGGACGTGCGACTGGGCCGTGCGCTGTTCGGCGCCGGGCCCGCCACCCTCACCGAACTCCTCGCCGATCTCGGCAGCACGGCCGTCGCGCTGCCGGTGCTCGCGGCGGCGGCCGGACACAGCCTGCTGCGTGAGAGACGGCGCCGGCTCCCGCCGCTGGCGGCCCTGGCCGCGATGGCGGCGGTGCCCGCGCTGGTCGTCCCGCTGAAGCTGTGGATCGCCCGTCCCGCCCCCCTGGAGGCGGGCACCGGCTGGTACCCGTCGGGCCACACGGCGACCGCGATGGTCGCCTACTGCGGGGCCGCGCTGCTCGTCACGCCGTACCTGCGCCGGAGATGGGCGATGCCCGCCGCGGGGGTGCTCACCCTTGCGACGGGCATCGGTCTGGTGCTGCGCGGCTACCACTGGCCGCTGGACGTGCTCGGCAGCCTGTGCCTCTTCGGGGCGCTGCTGCCGTTCCTCAACTCCATCTGTAGGCGTCGAAGTTCCGCGAGAACTCGAACTGGTTGAAGCGGTCCCAGTTGATGGACCAGGTCATCAGGCCGCGCAGGGCCGGCCAGGTGCCGTGAGTTCGATACGAGCCGCAGGCCGTGGCCACGTTCTTCGTCAGGCAGTCGAGCGCCTTGTTCACCTCGGCGGGCGAGGTGTGGCCGTTGCCCGCCTGCGTGGAGGCCGGGAGTCCGATCGCCACCTGCTCGGGCCGCAGGGCGGGGAAGAACTTCGCCTGGTCGCCGGCGACCGGGAAGCCGGTGAGGAGCATGTCGGTCATGGCGATGTGGAAGTCCGCGCCGCCCATGGAGTGGTACTGGTTGTCCAGGCCCATGATCGAGCCGGAGTTGTAGTCCTGGACGTGCAGCAGGGTGAGGTCGTCACGCAGGGCGTGGATGACCGGGAGGTACGCGCCGGCGCGCGGGTCCTGGCCGCCCCAGGGGCCGGAGCCGTAGTACTGGTACCCGAGCTGGACGAAGAAGGTCTCCGGGGCCATGGTGAGCACGAAGTCCGGGCCGTACTTGGCCTTGAGGGTCTTGAGCGCCGAGATCAGGTTGACGATCACGGGTGAGGTGGGGCTGCGGAAGTCGGTGTCGCCGGTGTTGAGTGACAGGGAGTGGCCCTCGAAGTCGATGTCGAGGCCGTCGAGGCCGTAGTCGTCGATGATCTTCGAGACCGACGTGACGAAGGCGTCGCGAGCGCCCGTCGTCGCGAGCTGCACCTGCCCGTTGGCGCCGCCGATGGAGATCAGCACCTTCTTCCCGGCGGCCTGCTTGGCCTTGATCGCCGCTTTGAAGTCGGCCTCCGACTCCACGTTCGGGCATTCGGCGACGGGGCAGAGCTTGAAGCGGATGTCGCCGGAGGTGACCGAGGTCGGTTCGCCGAAGGCGAGGTTGATGACGTCCCACGAGTCGGGGACGTCGGCCATGCGGGTGTAGCCGGAGCCGTTGGCGAAGCTGGCGTGCAGATAGCCGACGAGGGCGTGGGCGGGCAGATCGCCGCCGGTGTCACCGCCGCCGGAGGTCGTCGTGGCGCTGACGGCGGGGGACTTGGCCGACTCACCCGCCTCGTTGGCGGCGGAGACCTGGAAGCTGTAGGTCGTGGCGGCGGTCAGCCCGGTGACGGTGGCGGACGTGCCGCCGACGGTCGCCACCCGCGCCCCGTCCCGGTAGACGTGGTAACTAGTCGCGCCGGCCGAGGAGTTCCAGGTCAGCGGTACGGAGGTGGAGCCGGGGCTGCCGGCGCGCAGGCCGGCGGGCGCGGCCGGGACGGTGGCGGGGTCGCCGCCGGGGCCGAAGAGGGAGATGTCGTCGGCGTGGTAGGCGGGTGTGCCGTACCAGCCGTGGGTGTACAGCGTCACGGAGGTGGTCGAAGGCCCGGTGCGGAACGAGGTCGTCAGCTTCTGCCAACCGGGCGCCGACGCCGTCCAGGTGGAGACGTCGGTGGTCCCCGTGCCCGACGCGCCGAGGTAGACGTAACTCCCCTGGACCCAGCCGCTGAGCGTGTAGTCGGAGTTGGGCTTCACGGTGGCGGTCTGTGCGCACTTCGCGTTGTCGCTGCCGGCCGGGGTGGCCTTGAGGGCGGAGGTGCCGCCGTGGGTGGGCGAGGAGACGGCGACGCCGCTGCCCGCGCTGCAGGTCCAGCCGGTGAGCCCGGCTTCGAAGCCTCCGTTGCGGGCGAGTTCGGTGTCGGCCGCGGCCGCCGACCCGGTGGTGGCGACGAGTCCTGTGACGGCGAGGACGGCTGCCGCAACGGCAGCCGTAAGTCTTGTGCGGTCCACAACAGCCTCCGGGCATGGGGGGATTCGAGTGCGGCGGCCACAACATGGTCCAGACCAATCGGGTTGTCAAGACCTCTGGCACTTCCCGGGCCGCCCACGCGCGCTCAGTCCCTGTCGCCGCGCGCGAGCCCGGCGGCGGCCTCGTGCATCGCGAGTTCGAGCAGGGAGGGATCGGTGAGTGTCCCGGAGCCGTCCGGAGGGATCAGCCAGCGCACCCGGTCCGCCGTCCTGCCCGGATACGGCACGACGATCCACGTGCCCTGCCCCGCCGTCCGGATGCCCGTACCCAGCCACCGCCCCGCGGTGCCGGGCGGTACGAAGAAGCCCATGCGGGACTCACCGAATCCGGAGAGCACCGGACCCGGCCGGTCGACCAGCCGGGTCAGCACATCGAGCGTGGGGTACCCCAGCTCCCCCGGCAAGATCAGTACGTCCCAGCGCCGGCCGGCCGGCAGGAGGGCGATCCCGTGCCGGTTCCGCTCCCACTCCCACCGGCAGGCCGCCGGATCCGGCGCCACCGCCGCCAGCCACTCCATCGCGATCCTGGCGCTCGCTTCGCTCATGGTCCGGTCTCCGTTCGTGTGCACGGGAGTGCTTGCACACACAGAGAGCGGGGCGAGGCCCATTCATTACGCGACTTGGGGGATCAGCCGCCGGTGAGCCGCACCGCGTGTCCGGGACGCGGCGGGCAGCGGCGGCCGGGGCGGCGGGTCAGCTGTCGAAGCCGAGGCCGAACCGGTCCATCGTCCGCAGCCACAGATTGCGCCTGCCGTCGTTGGCGTCGGCCCTGGCCATGGCCCACTTGGTCAGGCCGATACCGGCCCACGCCACCGGTTCCGGCGGGAACGGGAGCGGCTTGCTGCGCACCATCTTCAGTTCGGTCCGTTCGGTGCGCTCCCCCGACAGCAGGTCGAGCATCACGTCGGCCCCGAACCGGGTCGCGCCGACCCCAAGGCCCGTGAAGCCGGCCGCGTAGGCGACCTTGCCGCCGTGCGCGGTGCCGAAGAAGGCGGAGAAGCGGGTGCAGGTGTCGATGGCGCCGCCCCAGGCGTGGCTGAACCGGAGCCCTTCGAGCTGCGGGAAGCAGCGGAAGAAGTGCGAGGCGAGCTTCAGGTAGGTCTCCGGGCGGTGGTCCATCTCGGCACGCACCTTGCCGCCGAAGGGGTAGACGGCGTCGTAGCCGCCCCACAGGATGCGGTGGTCGGCGGTGATGCGGAAGTAGTGGAACTGGTTGGCGCTGTCGCCGAGTCCCTGCCGCCTCTGCCAGCCGACGGAGGCGAGCTGGGCGGCGCTGAGCGGCTCGGTCATCAGGGCGTAGTCGTAGACGGGAACGGTGTAGGCGCGTACCCGCCGGATCAGCGAGGGGAAGACGTTCGTGCCGAGCGCCACCCGGTGGGCGAGGACCCGGCCGTAGGGGGTGCGGACGACGATCCCCGGGCCGGAGGACGCGAGCCGCAGACCGGGGGTGTTCTCGTAGATACGCACCCCCTGTTCCAGACACGCCCGCCGAAGTCCCCAGGCCAGCTTCGCCGGGTGCAGCATCGCCACCCCCCGGCGGTCCCACAGCCCGCCGAGGAAGGTCGGCGAGTCGACCTCCGCGCGCATCGCGTCCGCGTCGAGGAGTTCGAGGCCGGTGAAGCCGAGCCGGGTGGCCTCCTGGTGCATCTCGTGGAGCTCGGCGAGCTGGTAGGGCTCGGTGGCGACGTCGATCTCACCGGTGCGTTCGAAGTCGCAGTCGAGGCGGTACCGGCCGACGGCCTCCTCGATGGCGTCGAGGTTGCGCCCGCCGAGCTCCTCCAGCTTGGTCAGCTCGTCCGGCCAGCGGGCCAGTCCGTTGCCCAGGCCGTGGGTGAGCGAGGCGGCGCAGAAGCCGCCGTTGCGGCCGGAGGCGGCCCAGCCCGCCTCCCGGCCTTCGATCAGGACGACGTCCCGTGCGGGATCACGCTCCTTGGCGAGGAGCGCCGTCCACAGTCCGCTGTATCCGCCGCCGACGACAAGGAGGTCGCACCTCTCGTCGCCGGCGAGGGCGGGCAGCGGGTCCGGCTTGCCGGGGTCTTCCAGCCAGAACGGCGCGGGCCGCGCGTCGGAGAGTGATCGTGCAGAGGTCATGGCGGCTGGGGCCATGGTTCCCACTCCTTCTGGGGTGCTACCGGGGCCGGTGCTGGTGCGCCGGTCCGGTCTACCGGGTCAGGGCGCGCTTCTTCCGGCGGCTGCTGATGATCTGACCGCCGGCCACGATCAGTACGGCGACGGCGAACATGGCCGTACCGATGACGTTGATCTGGACGGGCGTACCGCGCTGGGCCGAACCCCACACGAACATGGGGAAGGTGACGGTGTTGCCGGAGTTGAAGTTGGTGATGATGAAGTCGTCGAAGGACAGGGCGAAGGCCAGCATCGCGCCCGCGGCGATGCCGGGTGCGGCGATCGGGAGCGTGACCCGCAGGAACGTCTGCACGGGACCGGCGTAGAGGTCTCTCGCCGCTTCCTCGAGCCTCGGGTCCATCGACATGACCCGCGCCTTCACCGCCACCACGACGAAGCTCAGACAGAACATGGTGTGCGCGATGAGGATGGTCCAGAAGCCCAGCTCGGCCCCGAGGTTGAGGAAGAGCGTCAGCAGCGAGGCGGCCATGACCACTTCGGGCATCGCCATCGGCAGGAAGATCAGCGAGTTGATCGTGCCGCGGGCCCGGAACCGGTAGCGGACGAGCGCGAAGGCGATCATGGCGCCGAGCACGGTCGCACCGACCGTCGCCCACAGCGCGATCTGCAGCGAGAGCGCGAGCGAGCCGCACAGGTCGGCGACGCCGCACGGGTCACGCCACGCGTCGGTGGAGAACTCCCGCCAGGCGTAGTTGAAGCGCCCGGCGGGTTTGTTGAACGAGAACACCATCACGACGATGTTCGGCAGGATCAGGTACGCGAGCGTGAGCAGTCCCGCGATGACGACGATGTTGCGCCTTGCCCAGCTCATCAGACCAGGTCCTCCGTTCCGGCCCGGCGGATGTAGACGGTGACCGTGACCAGCACGATCGCCATCAGGATGAACGACAGCGCGGCCGCCGTCGGGTAGTCGAGCACCCGCAGGAACTGCGACTGGATGACGTTTCCGATCATGCGGGTGTCGGTCGAGCCCAGCAGCTGGGCGTTGACGTAGTCACCGCTCGCCGGGATGAAGGTCAGCAGCGTCCCGGAGACCACGCCCGGCATGGACAGCGGGAGGGTCACCTTGCGGAAGGTCGTGGCGGGCCTGGCGTACAGGTCCCCGGCCGCCTCGTGGAGCCGCGGGTCGATCCGCTCCAGCGAGGTGTAGAGCGGAAGGATCATGAACGGCAGGAAGTTGTACGTCAGACCGGTGACGACCGCCAGCGGTGTGGCGAGCACGCGGCTGCCTTCGGTGAGCCCGAGCCAGCTGGTGACGTCGAGGAAGCCGACGGCGCCGAGCACCTCCACCACCGGTCCGCCGTCCGCGAGGATCGTCTTCCAGGCGAGGGTGCGGATCAGGAAGCTGGTGAAGAACGGGGCGATGACCAGCACCAGCAGCAGATTGCGCCAGCGGCCGGCCTTGAACGCGATGAGATACGCGAGCGGATAGCCGAGCAGCAGGCACAGGGCGGTGGCGGTGCCCGCGTACAGCAGCGAGCGCAGGAACTGCGGGTAGTACTCGCTCAGCGCGTCCCAGTAGGTCGCGAAGTGCCAGGTGACCTCGAATCCCTCCTCCAGGGACCCCGTCTGCACGGAGGTCGAGGCCTGGTAGACGAGGGGCAGCACGAAGAAGACGACCAGCCACAGGATGCCGGGGAGCAGCAGCCAGTAGGGGACCAGCTTGCGGCGCACCGGGGTCTTGTGGGTGGGCGGCCCGCCGGGGACGGGCGACAGCGGCGGTGCCTGGGTGACGGTCATGGCCGCTCCCCCACCGTCTCCACGCCCGCGTCGATGGCCTGGGCGGCGTCGAGGCCGAAGGTGTGCTCCGGGTTCCAGTGCAGGACGACCTCGGCGCCCGGCTCCAGACCGGCCCGGTGTTCGACGTTCTGGGCGTAGACCTCGAGGCCCTTGCCGGCCGGGCTCTCGACGACGTACTGCGTGGAGACGCCGATGAAGGAGGAGTCGAGGATCCGGCCCGTGACGGAGTTGCGGCCGGCGGGCACGGCGTCCGCGTCGGCGACGGGGGTGAGGGAGATCTTCTCCGGCCGGACCCCAACGAGGAGCCGGCCGCCGGCGGTCGTGGCGTCCGGACAGCGCCCGGCGGGCAGCCGGAGCTTGCCGCCGCCGGCGGTGACGACGACCTCGCCGCCCGAGCTCTGGACCACCTCGGCCTCGATGAGGTTGGAGGTGCCGAGGAAGTTGGCGACGAAGGTCGTCCGCGGGTTCTCGTACAGCTCGGCGGGCGCCCCGAGCTGCTCGACCCTGCCCCCGTTCATCACCGCGACCGTGTCGGCCATGGTCATGGCCTCCTCCTGGTCGTGGGTGACGTGGACGAAGGTGATGCCGACCTCCGTCTGGATGCGCTTGAGTTCCAGCTGCATCTGGCGCCGCAGCTTGAGGTCGAGGGCGCCGAGCGGCTCGTCGAGCAGCAGGACCTGCGGGTGGTTGATGAGCGCGCGGGCGACGGCGACCCGCTGCTGCTGACCACCGGAGAGCTGGTGCGGCTTGCGCTGGGCGAAGTCGCCGAGCTGGACGAGCTCCAGCATGTCGTCGACCTGCTTCTTCACGGACTTGACGCCGCGGCGGCGCAGGCCGAAGGCGACATTCTCGTAGATGTTCAGGTGCGGGAAGAGCGCGTAGCTCTGGAAGACCGTGTTCACGGGGCGCTTGTGCGGCGGCAGGGCGGTGACGTCCTTGTCGCCGAGACGGACGGTGCCCGTCGTCGGGTCCTCGAGTCCGGCGATCATCCGCAGCGTGGTGGTCTTTCCGCAGCCGGAGGCGCCGAGCAGGGCGAAGAACGAGCCCTCGGGGACGGTCAGGTCCAGCGGGTGGACGGCCGTGAAGGATCCGTAGGTCTTGCTGATCCCGGAGAGGCGGACATCGCCGCCCGCTTGCTTGTCAGTCATGGGTCGCGATCCCAGGTGTCGGGGGAAGGGGGGGCGGGTCAGGCGCCGATGAGCTTGGCGAACTTCTCTTCGTACGCCGTCTCTTCCTCGGAGGAGAGCGAGCGGAACGAATGGGACTTGGCGGCCATGGCCTCGTCCGGGATGATCAGCGGGTTCTTCGCCAGCTCCGGGTCGATCTTCGCGAGTTCGGCGCCGACGCCGGCGACCGGGCACACGTAGTTGATGTACGCGGCGAGCTGCGCGGCGACGGGCAGCTCGTAGTAGTAGTCGATGAGCCGGGTGGCGTTCTTGCGGTGCCGTGCCTCGGCCGGGACGAGCAGGTTGTCGGTCGCCGTGACATAACCGGCGGCCGGGATCGCGTACTTGATGTCGGGGTTGTCGGCCTGGAGCTGGATCACGTCGCCCGCCCAGGCGAGACAGGCGGCGATGTCGCCCTTGGCCAGGTCGGACGTGTAGTCGTTGCCGGTGAAGCGGCGGATCTGCTTCTTGTCGACGCCCTTCTGAAGGCGCCCGACGGCGGCGTCGTAGTCGGCGTCGGTGAACTTGCCGGGGTCCTTGCCCAGGTCGAGCAGGGTCATCCCGACGGTGTCGCGCATCTCGGTGAGGAAGCCGACGCGGCCCTTGAGCGACGGGTCGTCGAGCAGCTGGGTCACGGAGTCGACCTTCCGGCCGCGGGTCGCCTTCGCGTTGTAGGCGATGACGCACGGGATGCCGGTCCACGGGTAGGAGTAGGCCCGGCCCGGGTCCCAGTCGACGGTGCGGAACTGGGAGGAGAGGTTGGCGTAGGCGTGGGGCAGCAGCGACGGGTCGAGCTTCTGGGCCCAGCCGAGGCGGATGATCCGGGCCGCCAGCCAGTCGGTGACGTTGATCAGGTCGCGGCCGGTGTCCTGGCCGGCCGCGAGCTGCGGCTGGATCTTCCCGAAGAACTCGACGTTGTCGTTGATGTCCTCGGTGTACTTGACCTTGATCCCGGTGCGCTTGGTGAACGCTTCGAGGGTCGGGCGGCTCTTCCCGTCCTCGCTGGTGTCCATGTACTCGGTCCAGTTGGAGAAGGTGAGCTGCTTCTCCTTGTCCGAGTGGTCGTCGGAGTCGGCTGCTCCGCTCTCCCGCTTGGCGGGCGGGATGCCGCAGCCGCTGAGGATGCCCGCGCCGCCGACGGCGAGCGCACCGGCGCCCGACACCCGCAGCAGCGAACGGCGGGAGAGGGCCCCTCGCCCGTTCGTCAGGCTGCGCCGCATGGCCGCCAGCTGGGCCGCGGAGAGGCGCTCGGTCTCGTACTGCTCCATGACGCTCTGCCCTTTCGGGTGGATATGGCCGCGACGAGCGCGGCCCGGCGGCTATCGGCCTGTGAAGATCGTGCGGTGCCAGTCCTTGCGGACCACGGCGGTGTTGTCGTACATCACATGCTTGACCTGCGTGTACTCCTCGAAGGAGTACACCGACATGTCCTTTCCGAAGCCGCTGGCGCGGTATCCGCCGTGCGGCATCTCGCTGGTGATCGGGATGTGGTCGTTGACCCACACGCAGCCGGCCCTGATCTCCCGGGTGGCACGGCCGGCGCGGTACACGTCCCGGGTCCAGGCGGAGGCCGCCAGCCCGTAGGGCGTGTCGTTCGCGAGGGCGAGGCCCTCGTCATCGGTGTCGAACGGCAGCACGACCAGGACGGGTCCGAAGATCTCGTGTCGGACGATCTCGCTGTCCTGGGCGGCTCCGGTGACCAGGGTGGGCAGATAGTAGGCGCCGTCGCGCAGCTCCCCCTGCGGCGCTGCGCCGCCGGTCACCACCGTGGCGTAACCGCGGGCCCGGTCGACGACGGCGGCGACGCGGTCGCGCTGCACATGGGAGACGAGCGGCCCGAGGTCCGTGGCCGGGTCGAACGGGTCGCCGAGCCGGACCGTCGCCATCAGATCGGCGACCGCGGCGACGAACGCGTCGTACAGGGGCCGCTGGACATAGGCGCGGGTGGCGGCGGTGCAGTCCTGGCCGGTGTTGATCAGCGATCCGGCGACCGCCCCGTGCGCGGCGGCCTCGAGGTCGGCGTCGTCGAAGACCACGAACGGGGCCTTCCCGCCGAGTTCGAGGTGGAGGCGCTTGACGGTGTCGGTGGCGATGCGGGCGACGCGTTTGCCGACGGCCGTCGAGCCGGTGAAGGAGGTCATGTCGATGTCCGGATGGCCGACGAGATGCTCGCCTGCGTCCCTGCCCGCGCCGCTCACGATGTTGACGACGCCGTCGGGGACGCCTGCCTCGGTGGCCGCCTGGGCGAACATCAGCGAGGTGAGCGGGGTGATCTCGGCGGGCTTCAGGACGATCGTGTTGCCCGCGGCGATGGCCGGCAGAACCTTCCAGGCCGCCATCTGCAGCGGATAGTTCCAGGGGGCGATCGAACCGACCGTGCCGATCGGTTCACGCCGTACGTACGAGGTGTGGTCGCCGCTGTACTCGCCCGCGGACTGCCCCTCGAGGTGACGGGCGGCGCCGGCGAAGAACGCGGTGTTGTCGATGGTGCCGGGGACGTCGAACCCCGTACTCAGTCTGATGGGCTTGCCGCACTGCAGCGACTCGGCACCCGCCAGGTCCTCCGCCTGGTCGGCGAGCACCGCCGCGAAGCGGTGCAGCGCCTCCGAGCGCTCGCCGGGGGTGGCGCCGGCCCAGCCGGGCCGGGCGTCGCGGGCGGCGGCGACGGCCGCGTCCACGTCCGCGGGGCCGGCCAGTTCGTACGTGTGGATCGTCCGGCCCGTGGCCGGGTCGACGATGTCCTGCGTACGCCCCGAGGTTCCGGGTCGCAGCTTTCCGCCGATGAACTGCGCGCCGGCGGCGAAGCGGTCCTGCGTCTGGAAGCGGTTGCCCATAGCGCTCTCCGTAGTCCCAGCTCGATTTGAGTGCCGATCCTGACAGAGGGTGACCCACGCAACAAGGGATTCCGTTGTTGCCATTTGATTACGCGACGGAATCGGTCGACCATGTGTCGCGTCACCGCCTCCGGCGCAGGACGGGATGTCAGTGGCGGCTGCCAGACTCCTGTGCATGGGGACGATCGATGACCTGATCAGGAGCACGACGGCCGGTCAGCGGGTGAAGTATCTGCACTTCTGGGGTCACACACCGCGCAGGGACGGCACCGTCGGGGCCGGTTGCCTGAGTCAGTGGTGGCCGTCACCGTTCGAGGTCGGCGGCGTGCGGTACGCGACGGCGGAGCACTGGATGATGGCGTCCAAGGCCCGGCTGTTCGGCGACGCGGAGGCGGAGCGGAAGGCGCTGGCCGCGAAGTCACCGGCGGAGGCCAAGAAGGCGGGGCGGCTGGTGCGCGGCTTCGACGACGCCATATGGGAGCGCGAGCGGTTCGGGATCGTGCGCTCGGGCAGCGTGCACAAGTTCGGGCAGGACGCGGCGCTGCGCGACTTCCTGCTAGCCACGGGGGACCGGGTGCTCGTCGAGGCCAGCCCGATGGACCGCGTCTGGGGCATCGGACTGGCCGCTGACGACGAGCGGGCGCAGGACCCCGCGCGCTGGCGCGGGCTCAACCTGCTGGGGTTCGCGCTGATGGAGGCACGCGAGGAACTGCGGAGCGGCACCGGCTGAACGCGGTCACCGGCTGAGCGCGGCCGGATCGGGCCTCTCACCTGGTCCGGGACGCGAGACGCTAGCGGGTGACGTCGACGACCAGGTGGTTCGAGTAGCTGTCGTAGTCGTAGTCGTCCTGCTTGTTCTCCTCGTTGATCGCCGTGGTGATGCCCCAGGCGATCAGCGCGATGACGACGGCTCCGATGACGATGCCGCACACGCCGAGGATGATGCCCGCCAGCGCCATGCCGCCGTTGGTGGCCTCGCCCCGCTGGGCGCGCTTGCGGCCCAGGATGCCGAAGATCAGCGCGAGGATTCCGAGGACGATGGCGACGACGCCGTACAGACAGAAGAGGCAGACGGAGAGGATGCCGAGCACCATCGCGGTGATGCCCATGCCGTTGGCCGGCTGCTGCTGCCAGCCCGCGGCCTGGCCGTACCCGGGATAGCCCGGGTAGCCCGCGCCGTACGGGTCCGGAGCGCCGAAGCCGGCGGCCGGGGGCTGCGGCAGACTCGGGGCGGCCGGGTAGCCGTAGGCTCCCGCGGCCGGCTGGGCGGGTGCGGGCCCGCCGGGCGCGACGGGCGGCGGCGGGACGGACCCGGTGTCCTCGGGGCCCGCGCCGGGCATCGAGATGACCGTGGGCTGGTCGTGCACGCCGGGCGGGGCCGCTGCCGGCTTGTCCAGAGGCACCTTGCCGGCAGCGCTGCTGCTCTCCGGCGGAGCCCACGGGTCGTGCGGCTGAGGCCCGCCGGGCGGCTGAGCCTGATTGTCGGACATCGTTCTCCCCCATCGGTGGTCCGGCCATGTTACGGCCTCGGTTCCCGGCGCCGGGGGCCGCCTACCATGATCCCGGAGCTGAACCACCGCCCGGCGAACAGGGCCTGTCCCGAGCCCGCAGGAGCGGCCCGTCCCACCTGGAGGAAACCGATGACCGATCTGCGCCCCTTCATCGCAGGGCTGCCCAAGGCAGAGTTGCATGTGCACCATGTCGGTTCCGCCTCTCCGCGGATCGTCGCCGAACTGGCCGCGAACCACCCGGACTCGAAGGTGCCCACCGATCCCGAGGCACTCGCCGACTACTTCACCTTCACCGACTTCGCGCACTTCGTCGAGGTCTACCTCTCGGTCGTGGACCTGATCCGCACCCCGGAGGACGTGCGGCTGCTCACCTTCGAGGTCGCCCGCGACATGGCGCGGCAGAACATCCGCTACGCGGAGCTGACCGTCACGCCGTTCAGCTCCACCCGCCGCGGCATCGACGAGAAAGCCTTCATGGCCGCCATCGAGGACGCCCGCGTCGCGGCGGAGCGGGAGCTCGGCGTGGTGCTGCGCTGGTGCTTCGACATCCCCGGCGAGGCAGGACTCGAGGCGGCAGAGGAGACCGCCCGGCTCGCCGTCGACCTGCGGCCGGAGGGCCTTGTCTCCTTCGGTCTCGGCGGACCCGAGATCGGCGTCCCGCGCCCGCAGTTCAAGCCGTACTTCGACCGCGCGATCGCCGCCGGTCTGCGCTCGGTGCCGCACGCCGGCGAGACGACCGGACCGCAGACGATCTGGGACGCGCTGAACGACCTGCGCGCCGATCGCATCGGACACGGCACCAGCTCGGTGCGGGACCCGAAGCTGCTGGCGCACCTCGCCGAGCACCGGATCCCGCTGGAGGTGTGCCCCACGTCCAACATCGCCACCCGGGCGGTCACCGACCTCGAGCAGCACCCGGTCAAGGAGATGGTCTCCGCCGGTGTCCTGGTCACGGTCAACAGCGACGACCCGCCGATGTTCGGCACCGACCTCAACAACGAGTACGCGGTCACCGCCCGGCTGCTCGACCTGGACGAACGCGGTATCGCCGGTCTCGCCAAGAACGCGGTGCAGGCGTCGTTCCTCGACCCGGCCGGCAAGGCCCGGATCGTCTCGGAGATCGACACGTACACCGCCGAGTGGCTCTCCCGCTGACATGCGCGCGGTGACGGTGGTCGCCCACCGCGGCGACCCGTACCGGTTCCGTGAGAACACCCTGCCCTCGCTGCGCTCCGCCCTGGAACGCGGCGCGGACGCGGTCGAGATCGACGTACGGCTCACCAGGGACGGCGTCCCGGTGCTGTTGCACGACGCGACGCTGAAGCGGTTGTGGGGTCATGACCGGCCGCTGGCGAGGCTCACGAAGGCGGAGGTCGACGGCCTCACCCATGGCGGTGTGCCGACGCTCCGCGAGGCGCTGACCGGGCTCGGCCCGCACCGGCTGATGATCGATCTGCCCGGCGCGACACCGGAGTCGGTGCGGCGCGTGGTGGACACCGTCCACGACTGCGGTGCGGCGGAGCACGTCTACTACTGCGCCGGCCCTGCGACGATGCTCGCGGTCCGCGCGGCCGACGCCACCGCGGAGATCGCGATGACCTGGACGACACTCGCCCCGCCGCGGCCCGCGCTGCTGGACGCCGTGAAGCCGCGCTGGCTCAACTACCGTTTCGGCCTGGTCGGGCGGGAATTGACGGACCGTGTGCACCGGGACGGCCTCCTCGTCTCCGCGTGGACGGCCGACACCCGCCGCACGATGCGGCGGCTGATCGGCTGCGGCGTCGACTCGATCACCACGAACCGGGTCGACGCCCTCAGGGCCGTCCTCGAAGGAGTGGCCTCAGGCCGCTGACGGCACCGGTCCGGCCGTGGACGCCGGCGCCGTCAGCGCCTCGAGTCGCTTGATCCTGCGGCGGACGAGGTACAGCGGGATCACACCGAAGACGCCGAAGGACATGTCGATGACCGACCACCAGAAGGGGATGCCCCGGACCGGGCCGCAGATCAGGGCGAGCGGAATGATCCCGGCGCAGGCGATCATGCCGAACTCGACGACCCAGACGTTGCGTACGGGGTCGCGGTAGGGCCCGTAGAAGGCGACGGCGATCACGAGGTGGGCGAAGGCGAGCCAGTCCGTGCCGTAGAGCACGAAGGGGTACGCCGCCTCGGTCGCGTCGAGTCCTTCCCGTACCCGCCCGATCCACTCCATGAGCGCGGGCAGGTGTTCGGGGACGGGCGAGGCGGCGGAGCCCAGCAGGTCCTCGAGCAGGCGCAGTTCGGTCACCAGGGGAAACGCGGTCACCCCGCTGAGCACCAGACACACGACGAAGAAGGCCAACCACACGCGTATCGCCCGCAAGAGGGCTGCTCGCTCGCTCATACGGGCACCCTACGGCAGAAGTGAACGTGTTCAAAACCCTCCGGCCGCGCTTCGCGCACGACAGCGCGCCCGGTGCACAAGTGCACCGGGCGCGCGGCGTTTCGAACTATGAGCGGGGACGCGAGGTCAGCCGTCGAGCGACGTCATGACGTGCTTGATGCGCGTGTAGTCGTCGAAGCCGTACGCCGACAGGTCCTTGCCGTAGCCGGACTTCTTGAAGCCGCCGTGGGGCATCTCGGCGACCAGCGGGATGTGGGTGTTGATCCACACACATCCGAAGTCCAGCGCCTTGGACATCCGCATCGCGCGCGCGTGGTCCTTCGTCCACACCGAGGACGCCAGCGCGTACTCCACGCCGTTCGCCCACTCGAGGGCCTGCGACTCGTCCGAGAAGGACTGCACGGTGATGACCGGTCCGAAGACCTCGTTCTGGATGATCTCGTCGTCCTGCTTGAGGCCGGAGACGACGGTGGGGGCGTAGAAGTAACCCTTGTCACCGACCCGCTGACCGCCCGACTCGACCTTGGCGTGCGCCGGGAGGCGGTCGATGAAGCCGGTGACCTGGTCCAGCTGGTTCGCGTTGTTGAGCGGACCGTAGAGCACGTCCTCGTCGTCCGGGGCGCCGGTCTTCGTCTCCGCGGCCGCCTTGGCGAGCGCGGCCACGAACTCGTCGTGGATCGACTCCTGCACGAGCACACGGGTGGCCGCGGTGCAGTCCTGGCCGGCGTTGAAGAAGCCCGCCACCGAGATGTCCTCGACGGCCTTGGCGATGTCGGTGTCCTCGAAGACCACGACCGGCGCCTTGCCGCCGAGCTCGAGGTGGACGCGCTTGACGTCCTTGGCCGCGGAGGCCGCGACCTGGATGCCCGCCCGCACGGAACCGGTGATGGACGCCATCGCGGGGACCGGGTGCTCGACCATCGCACGGCCGGTGTCGCGGTCGCCGCACACCACGTTGAAGACGCCCTTGGGCGCGATCGCACCGATGATCTCGGCCATCAGCACGGTCGAGGCCGGCGTGGTGTCGGACGGCTTCAGCACGACGGTGTTGCCCGCCGCGAGAGCCGGCGCGAACTTCCAGACGGCCATCATCATCGGGTAGTTCCACGGGGCGACCTGCGCGCAGACGCCCACCGGCTCGCGCCGGACGATGGAGGTCATGCCCTCCATGTACTCACCGGCGGAGCGGCCCTCGAGCATGCGGGCGGCGCCGGCGAAGAAGCGGATCTGGTCCACCATCGGCGGGATCTCTTCGGTCCGGGTCAGCCCGAGGGGCTTGCCGGTGTTCTCCGACTCGGCCGCGATCAGGTCCTCGGCCCGCTCCTCGAACGCGTCGGCGATCTTCAGCAGTACCTTCTGGCGCTCCGCGGGCGTGGTGTCGCGCCAGGCGGGGAAGGCGGCCGCGGCTGCGTCCATGGCGGCGTCGACGTCGGCCTGGCCGGAGAGAGGCGACGTGGCGTACACCTCGCCCGTGGCGGGGTTGACGATGTCGATCGTCCGGCCGTCGGCGGCGTCCTTGAACTCCCCGTTGATGTAGTTGCGCAGTCGACGCAGCTCGGTGGTCACTGTTGCCACCCCTCCTGTCGTGTCCGATGGGTGAGACACCCCACCCTAATCTCTTCGCGGACGGTTTCAACAGGCCCGCCACCCTCCAACTTCGGATTCAGTGAAGTTTGACCCCCTCGACAACGAATTTCATCGCTCAGGGCTTGCCAGACAGACGAGTCGCGGTGCAGAGTGAGGTCGTGGCCAGTCGTAGCGCAGACTCCAGGAACGGGACCGCAGGTGGTTCGTCGACCCCGACGATCGACGCGGTCTCCCTCGCGATCATCGAACAGCTCCAGGAGGACGGTCGCCGTCCCTACGCCGCGATCGGCAAGGCCGTCGGCCTTTCCGAAGCGGCCGTGCGGCAACGCGTCCAGAAGCTGCTCGACCAGGGCGTGATGCAGATCGTCGCCGTCACCGACCCGCTCACCGTGGGCCTGCGGCGCCAGGCGATGGTCGGCATCAGGGTCGAGGGCGACCTCGACCCCGTCGCGGACGCGGTGACGGCCATGGCCGAATGCGAGTACGTGGTGATGACCGCGGGCTCCTTCGACCTCATGGTGGAGATCGTCTGCGAGGACGACGACCACCTGCTCGAAGTGATCAACAAGCGGATCCGTGCGCTCCCCGGCGTGCGCTCCACCGAGAGCTTCGTCTACCTCAAGCTCAAGAAGCAGACCTATATGTGGGGAACCCGATAGCCGTGAGCAAGGACCTCTCCAAGACCGCCTACGACCACCTGTGGATGCACTTCACCCGCATGTCGTCGTACGAGCACGCACCCGTGCCCACCATCGTGCGTGGCGAGGGCACCTACATCTACGACGACAAGGGCAAGCGCTACCTCGACGGCCTCTCCGGCCTCTTCGTGGTCAACGCGGGCCACGGCCGGCACGAGCTCGCTGAGACCGCCTACAAGCAGGCCCAGGAGCTCGCGTTCTTCCCCGTCTGGTCCTACGCGCACCCCAAGGCGGTCGAGCTCGCGGAGCGTCTCGCCCACCACGCGCCGGGCGACCTCAACAAGGTCTTCTTCACCACCGGCGGCGGCGAGGCCGTCGAGACCGCCTGGAAGCTCGCCAAGCAGTACTTCAAGCTCCAGGGCAAGCCGACCAAGTACAAGGTCATCTCGCGCGCGGTCGCCTACCACGGGACCCCGCAGGGCGCCCTGTCCATCACCGGCCTGCCGGCCCTCAAGGCCCCCTTCGAGCCGCTGGTCCCCGGCGCGCACAAGGTGCCGAACACCAACATCTACCGCGCCCCGATCCACGGCGACGACCCCGAGGCCTTCGGCCGCTGGGCCGCCGACCAGATCGAGCAGCAGATTCTCTTCGAGGGCCCGGAGACCGTCGCCGCGGTCTTCCTCGAGCCGGTGCAGAACGCGGGCGGCTGCTTCCCGCCGCCGCCCGGGTACTTCCAGCGGGTCCGCGAGATCTGCGACCAGTACGACGTGCTGCTCGTCTCCGACGAGGTCATCTGCGCCTTCGGCCGGCTCGGCACGATGTTCGCCTGCGACAAGTTCGACTACGCGCCGGACATGATCACCTGCGCCAAGGGCATGACCTCGGGCTACTCCCCGATCGGCGCCTGCATCGTCTCCGACCGCCTCGCGGAGCCGTTCTACAAGGGCGACAACACCTTCCTGCACGGCTACACCTTCGGCGGCCACCCGGTCTCCGCGGCCGTGGGCCTCGCCAACCTCGACATCTTCGAGCGCGAGGGCCTCAACCAGCACGTCCTCGACAACGAGGGCAACTTCCTCTCCACGCTGCAGAAGCTGCACGACCTGCCGATCGTCGGCGACGTCCGCGGCAACGGCTTCTTCTACGGCATCGAGCTGGTGAAGGACAAGGTCACCAAGGAGTCCTTCAACGACGAGGAGACCGAGCGCGTCCTGTACGGCTTCCTCTCCAAGGCGCTGTACGACAACGGTCTGTACTGCCGGGCCGACGACCGGGGCGACCCGGTCGTCCAGCTGGCGCCGCCGCTGATCTCCGACCAGTCGACGTTCGACGAGATCGAGCAGATCCTGCGCGGCGTCCTCGCCGAGGCGTGGACCAAGCTCTGATCCCACCCCACCCTCCCCGCACGCGGCCCGGGTACCTCCATCCGAGTGAGATGGACGGTGCCCGGGCCGCGTGCTTCCCGGTACCCCGGCAGTGACTCCCTAGCGTGCCCAGTGACCGATCGGCCCTGCCTTCGTTCCCCCGTACGGGGGGCCGGAAATCTGATCAGAACCGAGGTGTACGTCATGGTGGCCCCGCCCGACAACGATGTGATCTGGGCTCGCTCCCTGCACCACGCCCACCGCGGCTCCCCGGCCCTCGTGGGCGTGTCGCTCGGCGTGCGGGAGGGCGAGATCCTCGCCGTGCTCGGCACGCGCGGCAGCGGCAAGACCACACTGCTGCAGTGCCTGTCCGGACAGCTCGTCGCGCAGCAGGGCGAGGTGTGGTTCAACAGCTCCCCCGTGCACACCATGCCCGCCCTGGTGCGCGAGCGGCTCCGGCGGGACCGCTTCGGCTGGATCGACCCCGCGCCGACGCTCGTGCCGGAGCTCAACGCCTGGGAGAACACCGCCCTGCCGCTGCTGCTCGCCGGTGTCTCCCGCCGGGCGGCGCGCACCACGGCGATGGAGTGGATGGAACGCCTGGACATCGGCGCGTGCGCGCGCAAGCGCCCCTACGCACTGCTCCGGGCCGAGCAGCAGCGCGTCGCCGTCGCACGGTCCCTGGTCACCACGCCGTCCGTGCTCTTCGCCGACGAGCCGACCGCCTCGCTGCACAGCCAGGACCGCGCCCAGGTGCTGCGCACGCTGACGGCCGCCGTCCGCTCGCACCGGATCACCATGGTGCTCGCCACGCACGACGCGGACGTCGCGGCGGTCGCCGACCGTACGATCACGCTCGCCGACGGGCGGCGGGTGGGATCCCAGGCGATTGCCGACGCGGAAGGGCGGGCCGCGTGCTCGCTCTCCGTCTGACGCGCGGGTCGCATCCACTGGTACTGCTGCGCCGGCTCACGGTGGCGGCGGCATCGGCGGGTGTCGGCTTCCTGCTGCTGTGCACACTGATGCACGCGCTGTCGCATCCCGACGACCGGTCCGCGGTGGGGCGCCTGCTGTGGTGCGCGCTGCCGCTCGCCGCCGCGGTGTACCTCGCGGTGGCCGTGGCCCGCACGGACCCCGGCACCCGGCCGCGCTCCGGCCTCTCGGCGGTAGGCCTCGGGCCCGTACGCCTCGCCGTCCTCGCGGCGGCCTCCACCGCGCTCTCGTGCACGCTCGGCAGCATGCTCGCGCTGCTGTTCTTCCTGCACCTGCGGGGCGACCTGACGGGCCTGCCCTTCGACGGGGCCGCGGCCGACCTGCTCTCCGCCGGGACGCCGCTCCCGCTGCCCGCCGCGCTCACCCTGCTGTCGCTGGTGCCGCTCATCGCCACCGCGGCGGCCGCCGTCGTCCTGCGGCCGCGCCCCGCGGCGCCCGACGCCGAGGAACCGGCCGGCGCCCCGCCCGGGCTGCCCTGGGGCGTCGCACTGGTCGCGGTGGGCCTGGCCGTCGAGACCTACGTGAGCGGAACGGAGGCCGACAGCCGGCCGCCCGGCGTGCTGGCGGGCTGGGCGCTCACGGCGGCCGGCCTGTGGCTCGCGGGACCCGCCCTCACCTACCTGTGCGGCCGTCTGCTCCAGTCGGCCGGGCCGAGCGCGGTCCGGCTGCTGTCCGGCCGCATCCTCATGGCGGAGTCCCGGCGCATCGGCCGGCCGCTCGGCGTGGTCTGCGCGGTGGCCTCCGGAGCGGTGGCGGCCGTCGCCGCGTACGGCTCCGCCCCGCGCCCGTGGGGCCCGATGACGGCCCTGGGCACGACCCTGGTGGTCGTGTGCACGACGGCGGCGCTGCTGACCGCGGCGCTGGAGTCCAGGCAGTCCCGCACAGAGGCGACCGGGGACCTGGTCCGGCTGGGCGCCCCGGTGACGGTCCTGCGGCAGGCGGCGGCCCTGCGTGCCGGGGTCCTGTTCATGGTCTTCGTCCCCCTGACCCTGACGGTAGGCGCTCTGGCGGCCGCCCCGCTGACCCGCTGAACCGTTACCCCAGGGCGTCGAGGCGCTCGAGGGACGCCCTCTCGCCGCCGTCGAGCCGGCGGCGAGCCGCCGTCCCGGCCGGGATGCGGCCGGCGGTGGCGGGCGGGTTGGGGGAGCGCGGCCCGGCCCGCCTATCGTGGGCGCATGACGGCCACCCCGCACGACCGCGAGATCGAGTCCCTCGAAGAGTTCGACGACGTCGTCGCCCGCGGCTCGCTCGCCGGGCACCGGGTCCAGTCCGTGGATCTCACCGGGCGCACCGCCGACCTCCTCCGCGCCGACACGGCCTCCGCCGTGTTCCTCGGCTGCCCCATGGAGCCGGACGCCGCCGCCAAGGTCCGCGCGGACGGCGCCCTCGTCTTCCCGCCCGTGCCCGACCTGCCCTTCGACCCGTACCGCGGTCTGCTCTACTCCCCCGACGACCTGTTCGGGGGCCTCGCGGACGGCGGTTACGAGTCGACGCCCGACGCCCTGGCCTACGGGTGGTTCCAGCGGACGAAGGCCGACAGCGACATCTTCGCCTCGATGCTCCGCGCCGTCCACGACGACTCGATCTCCGACGCCCTGGACGAACACCTCGCGGGCGAGCGGGTCGTGGGCGTGATGGGCGGCCACGCGATGGGCCGCGGCACCGACGCGTACGCCGGCGCCGCACGGCTGGGCCGGGAGCTGGCCCGTGCCGGCTTCACGGTCGCCACGGGCGGCGGGCCCGGCGCGATGGAGGCCGCCAACCTGGGTGCGTACGCGGCGCCCCACCCCGACGAGATGCTGGACGACGCGCTCTTGCTGCTCGCCAAGACCCCGACGTTCGTGCCGTCCGTCTCCGACTGGGCTCAGGCCGCCTTCGAGGTCCGTCACCGCTGGCCGCGGGGCGGCGACTCCGTCGGCATCCCGACCTGGTTCTACGGCCACGAGCCGCCGAACGCCTTCGCCGGGCACATCGCCAAGTACTTCGCCAACGCCACCCGTGAGGACGGCCTCCTGGCCCGGTCGAACGCGGGTGTCATCTTCCTGCCGGGCGCCGCCGGTACGCTCCAGGAGATCTTCGACAACGCCACGCCGAACTACTACGAGTCGCGCGGCGAACCGACCCCCATGGTGCTCGTCAACCGGCACCACTGGACGGAGCACCTGCCGGCGTGGCCGCTGCTGCGATCACTCGCGCGCGGCCGGTCGATGGAGGCGCGGATCGCTCTCGTCGACTCGGTCGAGGAGGCTCCGGCGGCCCTGCTGCGGCTGCCGGCGGACGCTCACTGAGGGGCGTCCGGTCCGAGCACCACCACCTCGTCGGCGGCGAACACCACGCCCACCGCCGTGCCCGGCGACGGAGCCTGTCCGAGGGAGCACTCCGCCTCCAGCGGGGGCCCGTCGGCGGGGCGCAGCCGCACGGCGACGTGACTCCCGCGGAACGTGCGCGACTCGACCGTGCACCGCAGGCCCTCCGACGGGTCGGTGAGCCGCACCCCGTCGGGCCGCACGAGCACCGTCCGCGCTCCCTGGGGTGACCCGTCCGGCACCGGCACCTTGCCCCACCCGGTGTTCGCGGCCGTGCCCTCGACGGTCGCCGCCACGACGTTGTCGAAACCGAGGAAGCGGGCCACGAACGCGGACGCGGGCCGCTGCCACACCTCCAGCGGGGTCCCGGCCTGCGCGATCCGGCCGTCCCGCATGACGACGACGCGGTCGGCCAGCGCGAAGGCCTCGCCCTGGTCGTGGGTGACGGCGAGCACCGTCGTGCCCAGCCGTCCGAACAGGTCGCGCAGTTCGACGACGAGCCGCTCCCGCAGACCACGGTCCAGCTGGCCGAGCGGCTCGTCGAGCATCAGCAGTCTCGGCTCCGGCGCCAGTGCCCTGGCGAGGGCGACACGCTGCTGTTCGCCGCCGGACAGGGCCGCGACGGACCTCTGCCGCGCACCCGGCAGCCCCACCAGCCGCAGCAACTCCTCGGTCCGGCGCGCCTGTTCCCCGCGGTCGGCGCCGTGCATCCGCAATCCGAAGGCGACATTGCCGCCCACGTCCCGCTGCGGGAACAGCTGGTGGTCCTGGAACATGAGCCCCACCCCGCGCCGGTGCACCGGGACGCGCGCCTGGTCGGCGCCCTCGAGCAACACCCGCCCCGCGTGGGCCTCCTGGAGCCCCGCGACCACGCGCAGCAGCGTCGACTTGCCGCTGCCGCTCGGTCCGAGCAGGCACACGATCTCGTGCTCGGCGACCTCGAGGTCCACCGAGTCCAGTGCGGTGCGCGGCCCGAACCGTACGGTCACGCCCGCCAGTTCCAGCAGCGCCATCAGAACTCCTCGGTGGTGGACTCGGTACGGATGCGTTCGAGCAGCAGCAGCGCCACCGCGCAGACCACCATCAAGATGGTGCTCAGTGCCATCGCCTGCCCGTAGTTGAGCTCGCCGGGCCGCCCCAGCAGCCGTGCGACGGCCACGGGAAGCGTCGGGTTGTCGGGCCGGGCGATGAAGACGGTCGCGCCGAACTCGCCGAGGGAGACGGCGAACGCGAAACCGGCGGCCACCGCCAGCGCCCTGCGGACCAGCGGCAGGTCGACCTCCCGCCACGCCCGCAGCGGGGACGCGCCGAGGACGGCGGCCGCCTCCCGCAGGCGTTCGTCCACGGCGCGCAGCACGGGCAGCATCGTACGGACGACGAAGGGCACGCCGACCAGCGCCTGGGCGAGGGGCACCAGGATCCACGAGGCCCGAAGGTCCAGCGGCGGTTCGTCGAGCGTGATGAGGAAGCCGAATCCGACGGTCACGGCGGAGACGCCGAGCGGCAGCATGAGCAGTGCGTCGAAGCCCCGGACGAGCCTGCCCGCCCGACGGGTGAGGGCGGCCGCGGCGAGACCGCCGACGGCGACCGAGATGACGGTCGCGGCCAGGGCGTAGCGGAGGGAGTTCCACACGGCGTCGATCGGCGGCACGAGGAACGCGCCGCCGGACGGGTCCACGGTGCCGAGTTCCCGGTAGTAGCCGAACCCGTAGCCGGCCGGGGTGTCGAAGGAGCGCTCGACCAGCACCGCGAGCGGCGCCAGGATCAGCACCACCACCGTGGTCAGGACGCCGCCGAGCAGCAGCCGCTGAGCAGCGCCGCGCGGCCGTCGCGCGGTGCGTGCCGGGTCGACGAGCCGCAGCGCGCTCTCCCGCCGCCGCACCGTCCGGGCGTGCACGGCCAGGACCGCGCCGACCGCCAGGAACTGCACCAGTGTCAGCACGGCCGCCGTGGGCAGGTCCAGGAACTCGGCGGTCTGCCGGTAGATCTCCACCTCGAGGGTGGAGAAGGAGGGGCCGCCGAGGATCTGCACGACACCGAAGGAGGTGAAGGTGAACAGGAAGACCATGAGGGCGGCCGCGGCGAGCGAGGGCACCAGCGCGGGCAGCGTCACCCGCCGCCAGGCGGCGAGGCGCCCCGCGCCCAGCACCCTGGCGGCCTCCTCCTGGCGGGGGTCGAGCTGCGACCACAGGCCGCCGACGGTGCGTACGACGACGGCGTAGTTGAAGAAGACGTGCGCGAGGAGGATCGCCCAGACCGTGGTGTCCAGCCGGATCCCCCACAGCTCGTCGAGGAGTCCGCCGCGCCCCAGCAGCGCGAGGAACGCCGTACCGACGACGACGGTCGGCAGCACGAACGGCACGGTGACCACCGCGCGCAGCAGCCGCTTCCCGGGAAAGTCGAGCCGGGCGAACACGTACGCGCCGGGCAGCGCGATCAGCAGGGTCAGTGCCGTGGACGCGAGCGCCTGCCAAGTGGTGAACCACAGCACCTCACGGATGTCCGGCCGGCCGAGCACCTCGCCGAACCGGCCGAACTGCCAGGCGCCCTCGGCGTGGAGGCCACGTCCGACGATCGCCGCGACGGGGTAGGCGAAGAAGAGCGCGAAGAACGCGACCGGACCGGCCATCAGGCCGAGCCGGGCCGCGTTCCCGCGCAGGGACCTGCCTACTTCACGACGAGCGAGGACCACGACCGGACCCACTGCTCACGGTTCTTCGCGATGGTGTCCGCGGCGACGGTCTCAGGCTTCTCGACCACCGCGCCGTGCTCGGTGAACAGCTCGGGCAGCTTCGCGTCCTTGACCACCGGGTTGACGAACATGTTGAGCGGCATGTCCTCCTGGAACTTCTTGCTGATCATGAAGTCCAGGAGCGCCTTGCCGCCCGCCTCGTTCTTCGCGCCCGTCAGCAGGCCCGCGAACTCGATCTGCCGGAAGCAGGTGCCGGTGGCGACGCCGGTGGGCGCCTCCGCCGGCTGCGGGTCGGAGTACAGGACCTCGACCGGCGGGCTGGAGGCGTACGAGACGACGAGCGGGCGGTCGGCCTTGGCCTTCTTGCCGCCGGCGGAGCCGGAGAACTCCTCGTTGTACGCCTGCTCCCAGCCGTCAACGACCTTGACCCCGTTGTCCTTGAGCTTCTTCCAGTAGCCCTGCCAGCCCGACTCGCCGTACTCGCCGATGCTGCCGAGGAGGAAACCGAGGCCGGGCGAGGAGGTGGCGGCGTTCTCGACGACCAGCATGTTCTTGTACTCGGGCTTCGCGAGGTCGGCGAAGGTCCGCGGCGGCGCGAGCTTCTTGTCGGCGAAGAACTTCTTGTCGTAGTTGACGCAGATGTCGCCGGTGTCGACGGGCGTCACGCGGTGCTTGCCCGCGTCGAGCCGGACATCCTGCGCGACCTGGTCGAGGCCCTTGGCCTCGTAGGGCGTGAAGAGGTCGTTGTCGAGCGCGCGGGACAGCAGGGTGTTGTCCACACCGAAGAAGACGTCGCCCTGGGGGGAGCCCTTGGTGAGGATCTCCTTGTTGAGCGCGGTACCCGCGTCACCGCTCTTGAGCACCTTGACCGTGTACCCGGTCCGCGCGGTGAACTCCTTCAGCACGGCGTCGGACGCCGCGAAGGAATCATGGCTGACGAGCGTCACGGTCTTCGGGCCGCTCGCCCCGCCGGACGGGTCCTTGTCCTTGGACTCCCCGCCGCACGCCGCGAGTACGCAGACGCCGACGGCGCCGACGAGTGCCGTGCGGACGGCACGCCGAAGCTGGCTGTTCATGATGCTGCTGACTCCCTACGCCGGTATGACCCGGATCAGGTCCGAGGGTCTGCGGCCCGTGGCCGTGAAGGCCTCGCCGCACTCTCAGCGCTGTGGTGCGCTCCCCTGTCGGAATGTTTCGTTGTTCATTTGTGCGAATGCACAGGGCACAGTATCAGCCACGGCCGACGGCCCTGCGGGTCACCGCTCCTGCGCCGCCAGCTGCCCGCAGGCTCCGTCGATCTCCTGACCGCGGGTGTCCCGGACGGTGACGGGCACACCATGGGCGGCGATGGCCTCCACGAACGCCTTCTCGTCCTCGGGGCGTGAGGCCGTCCACTTCGAACCGGGCGTCGGGTTGAGCGGGATCAGGTTCACATGAACCCTCTTGCCCTTCAGCAGCCGGCCGAGGAGGTCACCGCGCCAGGCCTGGTCGTTGATGTCGCGGATCAGCGCGTACTCGATCGAGATCCGGCGGCCCGACTTCTCCGCGTACTCCCAGGCGGCGTCGAGGACCTCGCGGACCTTCCAGCGCGTGTTGACCGGGACCAGGGTGTCGCGCAGCTCGTCGTCCGGAGCGTGCAGCGACACCGCGAGACGGCACTTGAAGCCCTCGTCCGCGAACCGGAGCATCGCCGGCACCAGGCCGACGGTCGAGACCGTGATCCCGCGCTGCGAGAGCCCCAGACCGTCCGGCTCGGGGTCGGTGAGACGGCGGACGGCGCCGACGACCCTCTTGTAGTTGGCGAGCGGCTCGCCCATGCCCATGAAGACGATGTTGGACAGCCTGGCCGGCCCGCCGGGCACCTCGCCGTCGCGCAGGGCGCGCATGCCGTCCACGATCTGGTGCACGATCTCGGCGGTCGACAGGTTCCGGTCGAGACCGGCCTGCCCGGTGGCGCAGAAGGGACAGTTCATCCCGCACCCGGCCTGCGACGAGATGCACATGGTGACCCGGTCCGGGTAACGCATCAGCACCGACTCGACCAGCGTGCCGTCGTGCAGACGCCACAGCGTCTTGCGGGTGGTGTCGTCGTCGCACGAGATGTGCCGCACGACGGACATCAGGTCCGGCAGCAGCTCGGTGGCGAGCTTCTCCCGTGCGGCCGCCGGGATGTCGGTCCACTGGGCGGGGTCGTGCGCGTACCGCGCGAAGTAGTGCTGGGACAGCTGCTTGGCGCGGAACGGCTTCTCGCCGATCGCGGCGACGGCGTCCTTGCGCTCGGCGGGCGTGAGGTCGGCAAGGTGCCGCGGGGGCTTCTTGGCTCCGCGGGGCGCGACGAAGGTGAGTTCTCCTGGCTTGGGCATGGTTCATCCAGTGTCGCAGACCCCGACCGGTGACCCTGCGGCCGATGATTCCAGCGGGGGACGACGAAGGAGGGCGTTGGTCACACGCGTGATCGCAAGGGACGCCGGCAAGTGTCGAGAATGGACCCCATGGACCATCTGCTGCATCTCGACCGCACGCTCGACGAGCTGGATCCGCCCCGCTGGACGCCCCCCGCCCCGGACGCGACCCGGCTGGTCCGCAAGGTGCACGGGCTGCGGCGCGTTCCGCTGGGCCGGCTCGGGCCGGCGGATCTGCACACGCTCGTCTCGCAGCAGGTGGCCCTGCCGTACGTTCTTCCGCTCGTGGTGCGCCGGCTGCTCGAAGAACCGCTGCTGGACGCGTACTTCTACGAGGGAGACCTGCTGCTGGCCGCCGTCGGGGCCCCGGCCTGTGCCTGGGACCTGCTGCCGGACCTCGGCGACCGGCTGCGCACCGTGATCACGGCACTGCCCGAGGCGGCGGTCTCCGACCTGCCTCGCGGCGCCGCCGAGGAGCTGGCCCGCTTCGTGGCGGGGCCGGGATCCTCTCGCTGACGTGACGAAGAGGGCCCGCCGTCCTGGTGGACGACGGGCCCTCACACGCGGATCCGCCGGGTCAGCCCGACCCTACGAAGACCACCAGCAGCAGCCACACGACCGGCGCCGTCGGCAGGAGCGAGTCGAGGCGGTCCATGATGCCGCCGTGTCCGGGAAGCAGCGTGCCCATGTCCTTGATGCCGAGGTCCCGCTTGATCATCGACTCGCCGAGGTCGCCCAGCGTGGCGCTGACGGCGACCGCGAGCCCGAGGAGGAGGCCCTGCCACCAGGTCCCGTCGTCGATGAGGAACTGCATGCACAGCGCCCCCGCGGCCATCGCGAACGACACCGCGCCGAGGAGCCCCTCGCGGGTCTTGCCGGGGCTGATGCGCGGCGCGAGCTTGTGCTTGCCGAAGCGCCAGCCGACCGCGTACGCGCCGGTGTCGCTGACCACCGTGAGCAGCAGGAAGGTGAGCACACGCTCCGGACCGTCGTCCGCCGTCAGCATCAGCGCGACGAAGGTCGCCAGGAAGGGGACGTAGAAGGCGGCGAACACGCCGGCCGTGACGTCCTTCAGATAGCCCTCAGGGCGCTCCGTCATGCGCCAGACGAGCACCGCGAGCGCCGTGAGCGCCATCGCCACCCAAGCGCCCTCCGCCCCGCGGACATAGCCGGCGACGACCATCGCCGCGCCGCCCACCGCGAGAGGGACGAGCGGGGCCTTGATCTGCTTGCGCTCCTCGAGCCGGGAGGTCAGCTCCCACAGACCGACGACGACGGCGACGGCGATCACGCCGACGAAGACGGCCTTGACGAGGAAGAGGGAGACGACGATCACCGCGCCGAGCCCGACACCGACCCCTATCGCCGCGCGCAGGTCCCGGCCCGCCCGCTTCTTCTGCGGCGGCCCGGGCCGGGCGGAGGGCTGCGGAGTGGGATCGCCCGACGGCGGCGGGGTGGGCATGGGCTCCTGCGGCATCTCGTCGCGGAACAGGGGGCCGCCCGGCCGAGCGGCCCCCTGCTCACGGTCCTCGCGGTGTTCGCCGCCGCTGTGGTCCTCGGCGTCTCTACCTGCGTCGGGAAGGTCCGGCACGATGGGCATGGGGCGAGTCTGCTGCGCGTCGCGCCCATCGTATGCGGGACCCGCCGGGAGGGGCCCCTGGTCGGGCGGCGGCCATGCTCCGGCGTATCCGGCGCCGTGCGGGGCCCCCCAGGAAGAGTCGTTCATCAGACCTCGAGCAGCTCGGCTTCCTTGTGCTTGAGCAGCTCGTCCACCTGCGCGACGTACTTCGCGGTGGTGTCGTCGAGCTCCTTCTCCGCACGGCGGCCCTCGTCCTCGCCGACCTCGCCGTCCTTGATCAGCTTGTCGATCGTCTCCTTGGCCTTGCGGCGCACGGAGCGGATCGAGATCTTGGCGTCCTCCGCCTTGGTCTTGGCGACCTTGATGTATTCCTTGCGGCGGTCCTGGGTGAGCTCCGGGAACACCACACGGATGATGTTGCCGTCGTTGCTCGGGTTGACGCCCAGGTCGGAGTCGCGGATCGCCTGCTCGATGTTGCGCAGAGCGGTCTTGTCGAACGGCGTGACGACGGCCATCCGCGGCTCGGGAACCGAGAACGAGGCCAGCTGGTTGATCGGGGTCAGGGCACCGTAGTAGTCCGCCACGATCTTGTTGAACATCGCCGGGTGCGCACGTCCGGTGCGGATCGCGGCGAAGTCATCCTTGGCGACCAGGACGGCCTTCTCCATCTTCTCCTCGGCCTCGAGGAGGGTCTCTTCGATCACCACTTGCTCCTGCGTGTCTTGAGGTGGGCCCGGCTCGTACCACTGGGCCGGCGGGACCTGCGTCGCGTATTGCCTGCACGGTGTCCGACCGGCAGGACTTTGTCCATCCCTCGAGGGAGGGCCCCCGGATCAGGCCCGGGTGCCCCGGTCGCTCACGAGCGTGCCGATCTTCTCACCCTTGACGGCCCGGGCGATATTGCCCTCGGCGAGGAGCTCGAAGACGAGGATCGGCAGGGCGTTGTCACGGCAGAGCGTGATCGCCGTGGCGTCGGCGACCTTGAGGTTGCGCGACAGCACCTCGCCGTACTCCAGCGCGTCGAACTTGACCGCGTCCGTATTGGTCTTGGGGTCGGAGTCGTAGACCCCGTCGACACCGTTCTTGCCCATGAGGAGCGCTTCCGCGTCGATCTCGAGGGCCCGCTGGGCAGCGGTGGTGTCGGTGGAGAAGTAGGGCATGCCCATACCGGCGCCGAAGATGACCACGCGGCCCTTCTCCAGGTGGCGCACGGCGCGTAGCGGGATGTACGGCTCCGCGACCTGGCCCATCGTGATGGCGGTCTGGACACGCGAGTCGATGCCTTCCTTCTCCAGGAAGTCCTGGAGGGCGAGGCAGTTCATGACCGTGCCGAGCATGCCCATGTAGTCGGAGCGGGCCCGGTCCATGCCGCGCTGCTGGAGCTCGGCCCCGCGGAAGAAGTTGCCTCCGCCGATGACGACCGCGATCTCTGCCCCGTCGCGTACGACCGCGGCGATCTCGCGGGCGATTGCGTGTACGACGTCGGGGTCGACGCCCAGACCCCCTCCTCCGGCGAAGGCCTCGCCGGACAGCTTCAGCATGAAGCGTCCGGACTTCTTGCCGTGGTTGTCGTCGCTTTGTGCGGCGCCCTGATTCATGGAGATCTCCTCGTGCACATGCGAAGAAGGCCATTGCCAGTGGGTCCTTGCGGTTTCCCGTACGGCAATGGCCTCCTCGTCAGATCTGCGATCGTCCGGCGCGAACACCGATGACGACTGCTTCAGACCCTACCGGGGTCCGGTGTCCGTAGCGTACGGACTCAGATGCCGACCTTGATGCGCGTGAAGCGCTTCAGGGCGACGCCGGCCTCGTCCAGAATCTGCTGGACGGACTTCTTGTTGTCGAGCGCGTACGGCTGGCCGAGGAGGGTGGCCTCCTTGAAGAAGCCGTTGACGCGACCCTCGACGATCTTCGGGAGCGCGGCCTCGGGCTTGCCCTCGGCGCGCGTGGTCTCCTCGGCGACGCGGCGCTCGGCCTCGACGACCTCGGCCGGGACGTCCTCGCGGGACAGGTACTTCGGCGCGAAGGCGGCGATGTGCTGCGCGACGCCCTTGGCGAGCTCGGCGTTCGGCTTGTCCAGCTCGACCAGGACACCGATCTGCGGGGGCAGGTCGGGCATGGTGCGGTGCATGTAGGCGGCGACGTACGCGCCGGAGAACTGCGCGAAGCGGTCCAGGACGATCTTCTCGCCGAGGTTGGCGTTGGCCTCGTCGACGTACGCCTGCACGGTCTTGCCGGGCTCGATCTCGGAGGCGAGCAGCGCCTCGAGGTCGGCCGGGGAGGTCTTGGCGACGTGCGCGGCGAGCGCGCCGGCGACGGCCTGGAACTTGTCACCCTTGGCGACGAAGTCCGTCTCGCACTTCAGCTCGACGAGGACACCGGAGGTGTTGTCGTCGGCGATGAGGGAGACGACGGCGCCGTTCTCGGCGGAGCGGCCCTCGCGCTTGGCGACGCCCTTCTGGCCCTTGATGCGCAGGGCCTCGACGGCCTTGTCGACGTTGCCGTCGGCCTCGTCCAGCGCCTTCTTGCAGTCCATCATGCCGGCGCCGGTGAGCTCGCGGAGCTTCTTGACGTCAGCGGCGGTGTAGTTCGCCATGTCCTTGAATCTCTCTCGAAAGTCGAAAGTCGAAGATCTACGGGTGATCGGCGGGGGCGGTGCCCACTGGCACCGTCCCCGCCGTCAACAACCGAACCTGTGAGGTCAGGCCTGCTCGGCGTCCGCCGGCTTCTCCGCCTCGGCGGCCGGGGCCTCCGCGGCGTCGGCGGCCGGAGCCTCGGCGGCCGGGGCCTCGGCAGCGGCGTCGGCCGGCTTGGCCTCGGCGGCGTCCTCGGAGTCAGCCTTCTTCTCGCCCTCGAGGAGGTCACGCTCCCACTCGGCGAGCGGCTCGCCGGCGGCCTTCTCGCCCGGCTTGGAGTCGCCGGTGGCGACGCCGGAACGGGCGATGAGGCCCTCGGCGACGGCGTCGGCGATCACGCGGGTGAGCAGGGTGACGGAGCGGATCGCGTCGTCGTTGCCCGGGATCTTGTAGTCGACCTCGTCGGGGTCGCAGTTGGTGTCGAGGATCGCGACGACCGGGATGTGGAGCTTGCGCGCCTCACCGACGGCGATGTGCTCCTTCTTGGTGTCGACGATCCAGACGGCGCTGGGCACCTTCTGCATCTCGCGGATACCACCAAGGGTCTTCTCCAGCTTGGCCTTCTCACGCGAGAGGACCAGGAGCTCCTTCTTGGTGAGGCCGGAGGCGGCCACGTCCTCGAAGTCGATCTGCTCGAGCTCCTTGAGGCGCTGCAGACGCTTGTAGACGGTGGAGAAGTTGGTGAGCATGCCACCCAGCCAGCGCTGGTTGACGTAGGGCATGCCGACGCGCGTCGCCTGCTCGGCGATGGCCTCCTGGGCCTGCTTCTTGGTGCCCACGAACATGATGGAGCCGCCGTGCGCGACGGTCTCCTTGACGAACTCGTAGGCGCGGTCGATGTACGACAGCGACTGGAGCAGGTCGATGATGTAGATGCCGTTGCGCTCCGTGAAGATGAATCGCTTCATCTTCGGGTTCCAACGACGGGTCTGGTGACCGAAGTGGACGCCGCTCTCCAGCAGCTCCCGCATCGTGACGACGGCCATGGCCGTATCTCCTTGGGTTCTCGGTTATGTCCTGACGCCCCGACGCGCCGTGCCACAAGGGACCGAGGAGCGCGGCCACCGACCGATGAGGGTCTGATGGCGGGGCGTGCGAAGTCGACCCGGTGACCCGGATCGCCAGAAGAAGTGTACGGGACCGCGGACGCACCGGGTGACGGCGCTGTCCACAACGGACCGGTTGTCCACAGATCCGGACCATGATCAGCGGGGGTGCGGGCGTCCGAGGCACGGTTCCGCCCATGAACTGTGCGTTTCCCGCGTCCGTGATCTGCCGGATCTTTGCCGTGCCGGCTCTCGCCGCGCTGGCCGTGACGGGCTGCCTGACACCGGCCGCCGCGGGGCCGGCCCGTGCGGGGCCGGCGATCGCGGTCGGCGCCCCGGATCTTCGTAGCGGCACCGGCCCTTCGTGGCGCGAGCGCCACCCGCGCCTCGTCACGGTCGGTGGGCCGGGGCGCATCGTCACGGTCGGTGGGCCGGGCATCGGTGGTCTCATGCCGCTCGCGCGAGGATCCTCGCCGCCCGGTGCCCCGGCAGGACCTACGGGCACGACCGCCGGGCACAGGCCCGCGGCGCCCGACCCGGACGCGGACGCGCCACGGTCTGCGGACATCGATGACGGCGCGACCACGAAAGCACCGGACCCGGTCCCGGATCTGGACCTGGACGCGCCACCGTCTGCGGACATCGATGACGACGCGACCACGAAAGCACCAGGCCCCGACCCGGACGCGCCGCGGAGCTGGCCGGTCGGTGCGCCCCGGCCGCTCGTCGTCCGGGGGTGGGAGCCGCCCTCGTCGCCCTACGGCCCGGGGCACCGCGGCGTGGACCTGGCCGCGGCCGCCGGCACGCCCGTGCGAGCGGCGGCGTCCGGCACGGTCTCCTTCGCCGGATCCGTCGCGGGCCGGGGCGTTCTCACCATCACTCTCACCGGTACGGGTGACCCGTCGTTGCGTACCACCTACGAACCGGTCCGCCCGCTGGTCGACCACGGCACGGCCGTGACGGCCGGGCAGGTCGTGGCGACCGTCGAGCCAGGGGCCTCACATTGCCAGGGCTGTCTGCACTGGGGGCTGCGCCGCGGCACGGAGTACCTGGACCCGCTGACGCTGCTGCCGCCCTGGATACTGCGCCGTGGCCCGTCGCGCCTGCTGCCGGTGTTCGGGATTCCCGCTCCCCGGGCCGCGGTCGCGGCGCTCTCGCCGACGGCGAGCGCGGGGGCGGCGGACCTGCTCCACGCGGCTCTCCTGCTGGCCGTTGGCGCTGTGGCGCACCGCGCCCTGCGCAGGCTGCCACGCGGTGCCGGTCCGGCTGTTCAGAGCGAGCGTGGTGCTGGTGCCCGGTGGCCTCTGGGCGCGCCGCGCCCTGCGCGAGCGGCCACGCGGTACCGGGCCCGCGTGTCGGTTCCGGCGGCGCCCGTCCCGCACCGCGGGACGGCGGGCCCGGTAGGCGATACGTAGCCGGGCGGGCCGCCCGGCACACCGGGGCGCGGCACCCGACGGACAGCCCCGTCGCGGTGGCCACGCTCAGCCCCGGACGCCTCGCAGCACCATGGCGACGGCCGCTTCCGCGATGGCGTCGGGCTCCTCGGCCGCTCCGAGCTCGATCCGGCGGACCGCCGCGTCGACCACGCCTTGAAGCAGCATCGCGGTCAGCCGGGGCCGGTCCTGGCCCAGCTCGCCGAGAGCCTCGACGATCATCGCGATCAGAGCACCGTGCGCGGCGCGGATCTTCTCCCTGGCCCCGGCCTCGAGCTCGCTCGCCGAGATGGCGACCACGGCCCGGTGCCGTCGGTCACCGACCAGTTCGAGCTGCCTGCGCACATACGCCTCGACCTTGCCCTCCGGGGTGTCCGCCCTGCCCATCGCGGTCTCCACCTCGGCAGCCCAGACGGGGAAGTCCACCGCGCAGAGCTCCTCGACGACCGCGGCACGCGACCGGAAGTACTCGTAGACGGAGGACCTCGCCAAGCCGGTGCGCTCGGCGAGGGCGGGGAAGGTCAGCGCCTCCGTACCGCCTTCGGACAGGAGGGAACGCGCGGCGTCCAGCAGGGCGCCTCGCTGCATCGTCCGGTGCTCGGCCACGGAGGCCGCTCGAATCCTGGGCACGCCTCCACTTTACGGATCCCGCCCGGGCGATCCCAGGGTCACCGTCCCACGTCGGCCAGCTTCGCCCGCAGCTGCAGCACCGACTTGGTGTGGATCTGGCTGACCCTGCTCTCCGTGACGCCGAGGACATGCCCGATCTCGGCCAGCGTGAGTCCCTCGTAGTAATAGAGCGTGACGACGGTCTTCTCACGGTCCGGCAGGGTGTTGATGGCCCGCGCGAGGAGTCTGCGCAGCTCCCGGTCCTCGGCCACCTCGACCGGGTTGTCGGCGGCGGTGTCCTCGAGCGTGTCCATGAGGCTGAGTCGCTCGCCGCCCTCCCCTCCGACGTGCAGCAGCTCCTCCAGCGCCACCACGTTCGCGAGCGACAACTGGCTGAAAACCGAGTGCAGTTCGTCGACCGTGATGTCCATCTCCGCCGCGACCTCGGACTCCGACGGCGTGCGCCGCAGCTGGGCCTCGAGCGTCGCGTAGGCGCGCTCCACGGCCCGGGCCTTCTGCCGTACGGACCGGGGGATCCAGTCCAGGGCGCGCAGTTCGTCGATCATCGCGCCGCGGATCCGGGTGATGGCGTACGTCTCGAACTTGATCGACCGCTCGATGTCGAACTTCTCGATGGCGTCGATCAGCCCGAAGACCCCGGAGGAGACGAAATCCGCCTGCTCGACGTTGGACGGCAGGCCGACGCTCACCCGGCCTGCGACGTACTTGACCAGGGGC
This sequence comes from Streptomyces kurssanovii, assembly GCF_040677245.1. Lineage (NCBI taxonomy): Bacteria > Bacillati > Actinomycetota > Actinomycetes > Kitasatosporales > Streptomycetaceae > Streptomyces > Streptomyces kurssanovii. Next base: position 11,491 of record NZ_JBFAQK010000037.1, on the reverse strand, counting down.
GAGTAGTGGAGGATCAGCTGTTCCCGCAGCCGGCCGTCACCCGTGGCCTTGTACGACCGCCACAACTCCTCGAGAGACGAGGGTGCGGCGGGCCGCACGGTGCCACGGGCAGCGGGTGGCGCTGCCGCGCGGTCAGACCCGGAGGTGTGCTGGGGCATGCGTTGCCTTGAGCCGTTCTGCTGTGAAGGGAGCGGGAGGCCGCCTGGGCCGGGAACCCGGTGAGCGTAGCGTGACTGCACGGTTGCGGTGGGCGAAGGTCCGGCTTACCAACCGGGGCGGTTATTCGCCCTCGTCCACACCTTCGAACCGGCGCGGGCATTCGCTTTCGTCCACACCTTCGAACCGGGGCCGATGCCCCACGCACCGGCCCCTCCGGTCCCGCCGACTGGACTGCAGAGGTCATCGGCTTCACCTTTTCACCCGAATGCCCGAGGTCAAGTAACGCCTCGCCGCGCGTTCGAACCATGACGGCGCCTGCGCGTCAACTTCCATCCCTCTCCGTCCCGTTCCACGAATCCGAGTGAATGAAGTTCGTACAGCTTGCCGCGGGCCTCGTCCACCGTCGTACCGCCTTCACGGGCGACTTGATGCACGGCGCACGCACCCCGCGCGGGCAGCGCCTCGAGCACCCGTCTGCCGATCGGGTCCAGCAGGTCCCTGGGCACCACGGGACCGCTGTGCGCAGGCGCCAGTTCCCCTATCCGGCCGACCAGTTCGACGACTTCCGCCGCGTCGGTGACCAGTACGCTCTCGCCGCGCAGCAGCTCGTGGACGCCTGCCGACAGCCCGCTGGTGACCGGTCCAGGCACTCCTATCGTGTGACGGCCGAGCCGCTGGGCGGCGCGCGCGGTGACCAGCGAGCCGCTGCGGTACTCGGCCTCGACCACGACAGTGCCTCTCGTCAGCGCGGCGATGACGCGGTTGCGCTGGACGAACCTGCTCGGAGTCGGGTGACCGCCCGGCGGCAACTCGCCGATGACGAGCCCCTGTTCGACGATGCGTCCGATCAATTCGCCGTGACCGCGGGGGTAGGCGACATCGACACCGCAGGCGAGGACGGCCACCGTGGCACCGCCGGCGGCCAGCGCTCCACGGTGTGCCGAGCCGTCCACGCCGAACGCCGCCCCTGACACCACGACCCAGCCGCGCTCCGCGAGTCCGGCCCCGAGAGCGGTGGCCATGTGCGCCCCGTACGGTGTGCAGGCCCGCGCCCCGACCACCGCCACCGAACGCAGCGCCCATTTCCGCAGGTCGGGCCTGCCCCGCACCCACAGCCCGACGGGTGAGGCGTCCCGGAGGTCGTCGAGCTGGGTCGGCCACTCGGCGTCGCCCGGGATCACGAACCGGCCGCCGACCGCGTGCACGGCGTCCAGGTCGCGCTCCGGCCGCACCCCTACGGCCCGGTCCCGCAGCCCCCGCACCCGGTCCTCGGAAACGCCCGTGAGGGCCCCGGCGGCACAGTCCTCCGATGTCAGCAGGGCCAGCAGCCCTTCGGCGCCGAACTCGCGGAGCCACCGCCCGCCGTGCTCGTCACCCGGTTCGAGGATGCGCGTCAACGCGGCGCGGGCCATCCGCTCCCGGTCGTCGGCCACGCGACCCGGCATCCGCGGCGTCATGCCCTGCCCCCGACCCCCGCGATGGCCCCCGCCGGGACGCCCCTCGCGATCCCGGTCCGCAGCTCAAGGGCCAGTGCGACGTCGGACGCCTCCGGCCGGTCCCGGCCGGCGAGATCCGCGATGGTCCAGGCGACTCGCAGCACCCGGTACAGACCGCGTGCCGTGAGCAGACCACGGTCCACGTCCCGCTCCGCTGCCGCCAGCGCCCCGGCCGAGACCGTCCATCGGGTCCGCAGTTCGTGGCCAGGGACCTCGCTGTTGACGGACCACGGTGTGCCGTCGAGACGGGCAGCCGCACGGGCCCGCGCCTCGCGCACCCGGTCGGCCACCACCGCTGTGGAGTCTCCTCGGCCGCCCTGGCCGAGCAGGTCGGACCGGCTCACCGGCTCGACCTCGATGCGCAGGTCGACACGGTCCAGCAGCGGACCCGACAGCCGGGCCTGGTACCGCCGGATCGCCGAGGCCGGGCAGTCGCATCCGGCGCCGTGCAGGGTGTGCCGCCCGCAGGGGCACGGGTTGGCGGCCAGCATCATCAGGAATCTGGCCGGCAGTCGCACCACTCCCCCGCTCCTGGCCACGACGACATGGCCCGACTCCAGGGGCTGCCGCAGGGCGTCCAGCGCCTTGCCGGAGAACTCCGGCGCCTCGTCGAGGAAGAGCAGACCCCGGTGTGCGAGGGAGACCGCACCGGGCTTCGGCAGGCCGTTCCCGCCGCCGACCAGCGACTGCATGGTCGCCGAATGGTGCGGTGCGCAGTACGGCGGTGTCCGCACCAGCGGCTGGCCCGGCGGCAGCAGACCCGCCACCGAGTGAACCGCCGTGACCTCGAGCGACTCCCGGCGGGTCAGCGGCGGCAACACACCGGGCAGCCGCTCGGCGAGCATGGTCTTCCCCGCACCCGGCGGGCCCGAGAGCAGCAGATGGTGTCCGCCGGCCGCCGCGACCTCGAGGCCCGTGCGTGCCGTGTGCTGGCCGGCTACGTCGGCCAGGTCAGGTCCGCCGACCGGGTCCGCGGCCAGGCCCGTGCCGACGCCCGCGCCCGGCACCAGCAGCCCGGCCAGCATGGGGTCGGGCTGCCCTCCTCGACGGGCTCCTCGTCGGGCACCGGCTCGTCCGCGAGCACCGCGATCAGCTGCCGCAGGCTCCGCACGCCGAGGACCGAGATCCCCGGTACGAGTGACGCCTCACCGGCTGTCTGCTCGGGCACGACGACCTGTTCGTACCCGGCCTCGGCCGCGGCGAGCACTGCGGGGAGCACTCCTCGCACCGGTCTGACCCGGCCGTCGAGCCCCAGCTCCCCGATGAGCACGAGGTCGGCGATCTGCCGTGGGTCGATCCGCTCGGAGGCGCCGAGCACGGCGACGGCCACGGCGAGATCGAAGCCGCTGCCGCCCTTGGGCACCGACGCCGGGCTGAGCCCCACGGTGAGCTTCTTCTGCGGCCACTCGGCGCCCGAGTTCACCACGGCGGCTCGCACCCGGTCCCGGCTCTCCACCAGGCTCTTGTCCGGGAGCCCGACGAGGGTGAACGCGGCGACCCCCGGCTCCAGATCCGCCTGGACCTCGACCACCACGCCCTCGACTCCGACCAGGGCCACGGAACACGCGCGTGCGAATCCCATCAGGCCACCCCACGGGCGTGCTCGACGACCGCGGCACCGCGCCTGGGCAGCAGCACGCCGACGAGGTCGATGCGCACGCCGCCCGGCGGTGCGCCGCCGTGCCGCTCCAGCCAGCACTCGGCGAGCCGCCGCAGCCGTACCGCCTTGACCGGTGTGATCGCGGCCATCGGATGCTCGTATCCGCCGACCCTGCGGGTCTTGACCTCGCAGACGACGACCGTGTCGCCGTCGCGGGCGACGATGTCGATCTCCCCGGACCGACCGCAGCGCCAGTTCCTTGCCAGCAGCCGCATCCCGGACCTGGTCAGCAGCCTCGCCGCCAGGTCCTCTCCGTACCGTCCCAGTGCCCCCGTCGCGTTCATGTCGGCACCACCTCCGGCACCGACTCTGACGCGTGGGACCCCTCAATGTGGATCTTGATCGAAAGCTGTGGACAGCCCTCGGGGTGTGGACAACCGCGTCACCCGCGGGAGTGGTTTCAGCTGCCGGGAAGCTCGAGGTCGCTCTTGTTCAGCTCCTCGATGTTCACGTCCTTGAAGGTGAGCACCCGGACCTGCTTGACGAACCTGGCCGGCCGGTACATGTCCCACACCCAGGCGTCCGCCATCGAGACCTCGAAGAAGACCTCGCCCTGGACCGAGTGCACCTGCATCTCGTAGTCGTTGGTGAGGTAGAAGCGACGCTCGGTCTCGATCACGTATTTGAACAGCCCGACGACGTCTCGGTACTCCCGGTAGAGCTTCAGCTCCATCTCGGTCTCGTACTTCTCGAGGTCCTCGGCGCTCATGGCATGTTCCCCTTCAGCCTTGCGTCCCCCTATTGTGCGCCAGCCGCACTGGGGTCCTGGACCGTTTCGGTGTCCAGAACCACCGGCGCACCCGGGGGTCCCTCGTCGAGCAGCGTGCGCAGCAGTTCGGCGAGCCTGGTCGGGTACACCGTCTCACGCGCCGCCGACAGTTCGGCGGAGGTCCACCATCTGAGGCCCGCGACGCTCCGCTGCTCGAGCTCCGTCAGCCCGCGCGGGGCAGTGTCCGTCTGTGTCGTACGCGCCAGGAAATACCATTCGTCCTGGTCCCAGCGGCGGCCGTCGAACGGGAACGAGCACTGGCGCTGCCACAGCACCGGCCCCAGTTCCACGTCGGTGATGCCGGTCTCCTCGGCCAGTTCCCGCAGCGCCGCCTCTTCCCGCGTCTCGTCGCCCTCCAGGCCGCCGCCCGGGGTGAACCACCAGTCGTCGGCCGGGTCCCCCGGCTCGTATCCGTGCATGAGCAGGATCCGGTCCTCGGGATCGAGCAGCACGACCCTGGACACCTTGCGGAGCGGGGGCACCGCGCCCGGCCCGTCATACGACACCGGAGACCTCCCTGCCGGCCCGCCGAGTGCGGCCGAGACGCCCTGCCACCGGCCCGTAGGCGGCCCCGCCGAAGATCAGCACAGCGCCCGTGACCACCGCGCCGAGCATGAGTTTCACCGGTCCGGGCTGCGACACACCCCCCGGCAGCGCCGCGAACCCCGCGGGCCGTTCGATCAGGCCGCCGTCGAGCGGCCACGCCACGGCGTCCACCCGGGCGGAGACGGCGGAACGCGGGACCGAGCCGTGGCCGGGGTCCTGGAGATGGGACCGGGAGTCGAGCGAACCCATCCGCTCGTCGCCGAGCAGGAACAGCTGCCCCTCGGGCACGCTCGCGGTGAACTTCTGCGACGCGGGCCCGTCTCCCTGGAGCAGATACGGTTCCTCGATGGCCTTGCCGTTCACGGTCAGCCGGCCGTTGTCGGCGCAGCAGGCGATCTCGTCGCCGCCGACGCCCACCACCCGCTTGATCATGGGCATGTCGCCCCACAGCTTGTCGCGGAAGACCACCACATCACCACGGCGCACGTCCGCGCCGTCTATGCGCTCCGCGAGCACCCGGTCGCCGGCCTCCACGGTCGGCGCCATCGAAGCGGTCGGCACCGTGTAGGGCTGGTAGACGAGGGCACCCCAGACGAAACCTCCGAGGAAGAGCACACAGCCGACGGCCACGGCCAGCCCCGACAGCGCGTTGCCGAGCCGGCCGCGGCCGTCTTCGTCCTGTCCCGTTCCGCCCATCCCGGCGCTCCCCACCTCGGAGATACGACCCCCGGGACGTTCCCCGGAGATCGGCGATCTGGGCGGCACCCTACCCGGCGGTACGCCTGCCGGTCAGCCTCCTGCGCCACAGTACGAACGGCAGCGCACCGGCCAGCCCCAGCGCCGCGGGAGCGGCGGCGGGCAGTGCGGCGGCGGCCGCGTCGATCCCGGGCTGGTCGAAGGTGGCGGGTACGGGGAGGGTGGACCAGCGGTCCAGCGGCCAGGCGACCACCACAGCGCGTCCCACGACCTTCTCGACCGGGACGAACCCGCGGTTCACGTCTTCCATGTGGTAGCGGGAGTCCTGGGAGTTCTGGCGGTTGTCGCCCATCACCCAGATCCTGTCGTCCGGCACCTTGAACGGCCCGAACGGCATGTCGTCGCAGGCGCTGCTGCCCGGGTAGATGTACTCGCGCTCGTCGAGGGCCTTGCCGTTGACCTTGACCGGGCCGCCCTTCTTGCACTCCACCGTGTCGCCGCCGACCGCGATCGTCCGCTTGATGAGGTCCTTCTCCTCGGCGGACGGCATCAGCCCGATGAAGCTGAGGAACTTCTGCACGGCGTTCGGCTCCGGCGTGGGCTCGCCCTCGAGCCAGCCGCCCGGATCGTGGAAGACCACGACCTCGCCGCGCTCGGGTTCCGACCCGAACCACGGGGTGAGCTTGTCCACCAGGACACGGTCGCCGCGCTGGAGGGTGTTCATCATCGAGTCCGACGGGATGGAGAACGCCTGCACCAGAAACGTCTTGATCAGCAGCGCCAGCAGGAGCGCGATACCGACCAGGAGCGGCAGTTCCTTCCAGAAGGACTTCTGCTTCTTCCGATCCGTACCGCTGCCCTCCGAGGAATCGCCGCCGTCGCCGGTCGCCGACGCCGAGTCGTCCGTCATGTCCGAGGGCGTCTCAGGAGACCCGTTCCGCTCCTCGGGATCGTCGTGCCCGGACCGTGCGCCGACCGCCACGTCCCCCACATCCACTCCTCACGCCGTGCGAACCGCCTGTGCCACAGCAGGTACAGGCCCACCACTCCCATAACGAGCGGGAGTTCCGCAGGGGTCGGGAGCAGGACCATCTGGTTCTGGTCCTGGGAGGACACACTATTCGACGGTGGCTGTGCGGCCGTCGCCCCGGCGCGCCTGTCGGGCACGGACGCGTAGGTCTCCGGCTCCTCCAGCCGCCGCCAGTGGTCCAGCGGCCAGGCGATCACGACGGCCTGCCCGACGACCTGGTCCTGAGCCACCGTGCCACTGCCCTGCTCATCGAGATGGAAACGGGAGTCGGCCGAATCCGACCGATGGTCCCCCATCACGAAGAACCGTCCCTCCGGCACCTGGACGTCGAACGTCATCGTCGAGGGCGCGTCCCCGGGGTTCAGATACGGTTCGTTCAGCGGCACGCCGTTGACGGTGACCCGGCCGTCCTTGTCGCAGCACTTCACATTGTCGCCGCCGACGGCGACGACCCTCTTGATGAGGTCCCGCTCGTCGTCCGACGGCAGCAGCCCGATGAACGTCAGGGCCTGCTTGACCTGCTTGACCACGATCGGGTCGTCCTGCTTCGGCTTCTCCTCCGGCGGCAGCCAGCCACCGGGGTCCTTGAAGACGACGACGTCACCCCGCTGCGGCTTCGCGCCGAACCACGGGGTGAGCTTGTCCACCAGGACGCGGTCCTGGATCCTGATCGTCTGTTCCATGGAGCCGGACGGGATGACGAACGCCTGCACCAGGAACGTCTTCAGTACCAGGGCTATGAGCAGCGCCACCATGATCAGGAGGGGTATCTCCTTCACCGCGGAGCGGCGGCGCTTGCGTTTGACCTTCTGGGCCAGCCGGCGCCGTTCCGCACGGCCGGGCAGCGGCCTCGCGCCGTTCGTCGGCCGGGTACCGGTCGGCAGCCGGGTGTCCGCCCGGTGGCTGGGACTGCGCCCGCGGTTACCCATGGGCGCCGCCGGGAGGCGCGTCGGGCACGCCGGAGAAGGCGCCCGTCGGTTCGATGCCCGACCAGCGGCCGACCGGCCAGCCGATCCAGTCCGCCCTGCCGACGACCATGTCGACGGGCACCATGCCGCCGCCGGGCTGCCCCAGGTGGTCCCGGGAGTCGCGTGAGTTGCTGCGGTGGTCCCCCATGACCCAGAGCGTCGCCTCGGGAACGACGATGTCGAAGGCCACCTCGGAGGGCCCGCCGTCGGGGTGCAGATATCTCTCGTCGACCGGCACGCCGTTCACCTCGACCCTGCCCCCCTTGTCGCAGCAGACAACCCGGTCACCGCCCACGCCCACCACCCGCTTGACGAAATCCGTCTCGGCGGGCTCGGCGAGTCCGAGTGCGGCGAGCCCCTCTCGTACTACGGAACTGACGGGGTTTTCCGTCACTCCCTCCGGCACGAAGGAGCCCGTGCCGTCGAAGACGATCACGTCTCCACGCCGGGGCTCCGCACCGAAACGGTACGCCAGCTTGTTCACCAGCACCCGGTCCCCGACCTGAAGGGTGGGCTCCATGGAGCTGCTGGGGATCTGGAAGGGCTGCACCACGAAGTGGCTCAGCAGCAGCACGAAGACGGCGCAGGCCCCGCCGATCACTCCCGCCGTGCGCAGGGACATCGGCGAGCGGCGGCGCCCGCCGTAACGACGCGCGGAGCGCGACCCCTCTTCCTCGACCCCGTCCGCGGGGGTGGAAGAGCGGTCGCGCTCCGTGTGCTGTGCTTCGGTGTCCATCGAGGGCAGAGCCTATCCGGCCGCCCTGTGACCGGTTGAACCGAAGCGTCGTCGCGGCGGTGAGCTCAGGCTCAGTTGTCGCGCTTCTCCTTGATCTTCGCGGCCTTGCCGCGCAGCTCACGGAGGTAGTACAGCTTGGCGCGACGGACGTCACCGCGGGTGACGAGCTCGATCTTCTCGAAGATCGGGCTGTGCACCGGGAAGGTGCGCTCGACGCCGACGGAGAAGGAGACCTTGCGGACCGTGAAGGTCTCGCTGACGCCCGCGCCCTGGCGGCGGATGACGACGCCCTTGAACTGCTGGATACGGGAGCGGTTGCCCTCGATGACGCGAACGTGGACGTTCACGGTGTCACCGGGACGGAAGGCCGGGACGTCGCTGCGCAGCGAAGCCGAGTTGACGCTGTCGAGCAGGTGAGCCATGTTGGTCTGCTTCCTCGCCGATGCCACAGGTCATCAGCGGAATATGGGTATGAGATCCGGGGTGCCGGGTCGGGCGGGCGTCGTTCCCCCTGTGGCAGGGGCGCCGGCCGGACGTACGGCAGCGGCTCATTCTTCCACGGCCTTCGGCCTGCGCCAAAATCGGCCGCCGGGCTCGGGTGCCCAGCCGAGGATGGACAGGGTCTCGCGGTCCTTCTTGTCGAACGCCGCGGGGTCGCAACGCTCGATCAGGTCGGGCCTGTTGAGGGCCGTGCGGCAGAGCGCCTCGTCCCGTCGCCAGCGTGCGATCTTCCCGTGGTGGCCGCTGACCAGCACATCGGGAATCGCGCGTCCGCGCCAGGTGGGGGGCTTCGTGTAGACGGGGCCCTCGAGCAGGTTCGCCATCGCGCCGGGCGCGAAGGAGTCGTCCCGGTGGGATTCGGCGTTGCCGAGGACACCGGGAAGCAGCCGGGCGACGGCCTCGGTGATCACGAGCACGGCCGCCTCACCGCCGGCCAGCACGTAGTCGCCGATGGACACTTCGTGGACCGGCATCCGGGTCGCGTACTCGTCGATGACCCGGCGGTCGATGCCCTCGTAGCGGGCGGGGGTGAAGATCAGCCACGGACGCTCGGAGAGCTCGACGGCGACCTCCTGCGTGAACGGCCGGCCGCTCGGGGTCGGCACCACGAGCACGGGGCCGTGGGCGCCCGCCTCGTAGCCGCTCGCCACGATGTCGTCGAGGGCGTCGCCCCAGGGCTCGGTCTTCATGACCATGCCGGGGCCGCCGCCGTACGGGGTGTCGTCGACGGTGTTGTGCCGGTCGTACGTCCAGTCGCGCAGATCGTGGACGTGGACGCCGAGCTGCCCACGGGCGCGGGCCTTGCCGACCAGGGAGACGTTCAGCGGTTCGAGGTACTCGGGAAAGATCGTGACGACGTCGAGCCGCATCAGGACCCGTCCTCCGAGGCGTCACGCGCGGAGGCGACCTCGGCCTCGCTGTCGTCGATCAGTCCGCGCGGCGGGGTGATCACCGCCCGCTGCTCCTCCAGGTCGATCTCGGCGACGATCTCCTGGACGAACGGGATCATCACCTCGCTGCCGTCGGGCCGTTCGACGATGAACAGGTCCTGGGAGGGCAGATGGCTGATCTCGGTGATCCGGCCGATCTCCGTGCCGTCCTCGAGCACCACGTCCAGATCCATCAGCTGGTGGTCGTAGTACTCGTCGGGCTCCTCGGGGAGCTCCTCCGGGTCCACCTCGGCGATCAGCAGCGTGTTGCGCAGCGCCTCCGCGGCGTTGCGGTCCTTCACGCCCTCGAAGCGCAGCAGCAGCCGGCCGCTGTGCACCCTGCCGGTCTCGATGGTCAGCGGTCCGGCGGTCGCCGGGTCCGTGGCCAGCACGGCGCCCGGTCCGAGCCGCAGTTCCGGCTCGTCCGTGCGCACCTCGACGGTGACCTCGCCCTTGATGCCGTGGGCCCGGCCGATCCGTCCGACTACCAGCTGCACGCTCACCCCTCTTTGCGGCCGGACCGCCGCCGCTCTCGCGGGGTGGTCGCTTGCCGCCGTGGTTCCTCGGTTACTCAATTATCGGTTTGCGGACTTCGACAGCGACACGACAAGGGCCGGGAAGAGCCGGAGCCCTCCCCGGCCCGAGCCGGTGTTCAACTGTTCAGCGGACCTGGTCCACGTCGACGAGGTCGACGCGGATGCCACGGCCGCCGATGGCGCCCACGACGGTGCGCAGGGCGCGCGCGGTGCGGCCGTTGCGGCCGATCACCTTACCGAGGTCGTCGGGGTGGACCCGAACCTCGAGCACACGCCCGCGGCGCAGGTTGCGGGAAGCCACCTGCACATCGTCCGGGTTGTCGACGATGCCCTTCACGAGGTGCTCGAGAGCCTCCTCGAGCATCCTCAGGCCTCGGTGGACTCGGCGGGCGCGGCCTCGGCCTCGTCCGCCTTCTTGTCGGCCTTCTTCGCCTTCGGGGTGATGGCCTCACCCTTGGCGTCGTCGCCCTCGATCGCCTTGGCGAAGGCGTCGAAGGAGGCGCGCTTGTCTTCCTTCGTCGCCGGGGCCAGCAGCGGCTTCTCCGGGGCCGGCAGACCCTTGACCTTCTGCCAGTCGCCGGTGAGCTTCAGGATGGCCAGAACCGGCTCGGTCGGCTGGGCGCCGACGGACAGCCAGTACTGGGCACGCTCGGAGTCGACCTCGATGCGCGACGGGTTGTACGTCGGGTGGTACAGCCCGATCTCCTCGATGGCCCGGCCGTCACGGCGGGTACGGGAGTCGGCGACGACGATGCGGTAGTGGGGCTGGCGAATCTTGCCGAGACGCTTCAGCTTGATCTTGACTGCCACGGGAGTGGTGTCTCCTGGTCTTGACGTGGTTGGGCACAACGAGATGCCACGTGGGGTTGCGGTACTCGGGTGCCCGATGGACGCGTCAGCCGGAGGCGAGAGGGTTCCTGTGCGGCTGTCGAGTACAGCTAGCCATTGTGCCACATGCCGGAGAGGGCTGTTCACCCGCCCGGGCATCCCGGCGGGCCCGTCGGCGCACGGCCCGCCGGCCGACGAGCTCGTCGGCAGCCCGCCCCCGCGGGCGCGGACGAATCAGCTCGCCGCGCCCACCGACTCCGGGATACGGAAGGGCTTCCCGCACCCCCCGCAGACGATCGGCGCCTGCGCGAGGACGGAGGGGACGACTCTGACGTTGCGGCCGCAGTCGCAGACGGCCTTGACCCGCACGCCGCCTCCCGAGGAACCGTGCCGTGCGGCAGGTCCGCGGAAGGTGCGCTTGGTGTCGGAGGCCGTCGCAACCGTGTGCGCCTTGAGGGCGCGCTGCAGCCGTTCGATCGTGGGGCGGTACCGCCGCTTGGCCTCCGGGTTGAGCGCGACCAGCGAGAAGCCGCTGCTGGGGTGCGGCTCGTCCACATGGTCGAGGCCCATCTCCTCGGCGATGGCCAGGAAACGGCGGTTGTGGTAGCGGCCGGCGCGCGAGGTGTCACGGACACCT
>NZ_JBFAQK010000036.1:0-67597 GCF_040677245.1 Streptomyces kurssanovii | reverse complement strand
AACTGGGCGTCGACCCGCGTCCCGAACTCTCCAGCCTCCAGCAGCGCATCCTGCGGGCCGACGCCGAACTCGCCCGCCCGCAGGAGGAGTGACGCGGACCTCAAACGCCGGCGAGGCTGACCAAGTCAGCCCGCCTGGGGGTCCGGGGCGTGCCCCGGTTCGGGAAGGGGCGGGTAGGGGAACGGCCCCGCGCAGCGGGCCCCGCCCCCCACACCCACCCCCCATTCGGTCTGCCGTGCGAGCCCTCATACCAGAGCGCGACCCATAGCGGGTAACTTTCGCAACAGCTCGGCCCACCCCCACCCCCGGCGACTACCGTGTGTTGCCGGTGATCGACGGTGGGCTCTCGTTCGTGTGCCCGGGTTCCGCCGTGGAGTCATGCCGATCAATCGCAGTACGCCGATCCCTGGGGCCCCACGTACCGAGGACGCTGATGTCTCAACTACGCGCACCAGCCGCGCGGTCCGACCGCCGAGAGGGCGGGCGTCACGGCCGGCCAGGTGCCCGCTCACTGTCGTCCGCGGGCCGGACGTCTTCCGGCAGGACACCCTCCGGCAGGACACCTTCCAGAAGGACACCCGGCAGGAGCGCGGCCGCGCCGCCGGAAGTCCGCATACGACCCCAACTGCTGCGCACGGCCGTCCTGCCGACCGTGGTCGCCGCCCTCAGCGGTGCGACCGCGGTGGTCATGACGCTGCGCGCCGGCGCTCCCGAACCGTCCGCCGGCCTGGGGGTCGCGCTGAGCGCCATGGCGGCGCTCGCCCTGGCCGCCGTTGCGGTCGCCGCGCGCGGCGCCGACCGGGCGGCCACGGCCGTGCTCGACCGGTGTTCCGAGCTTCGCCGCACCACCGCCCGGGCCCAGGAGGAGTTGCGCACCGCCGTGGACGGGCTCAGGCGCGGCGAGGGCCCGCCGCCCCGCCGTACGCCGGAACAAGGGCCTTCGGGCGGGGACGAGTTCGACCTTCTCGCCCTCGATCTGGCGCGCTCGCACGACGCCGCGCTCGCGGCCGTGGTGCAGGCGTCCCGGCTCTCCAGCAGCGTGGGCAACGAACAGAAGGTCGAAGTCTTCGTCAATCTTGCCCGCAGGCTGCAGTCCCTGGTGCACCGCGAGATCCAGCTGCTCGACGAGCTGGAGAACGAGGTCGAGGACCCGGAGCTGCTCAAGGGCCTCTTCCACGTCGACCATCTGGCCACCCGGATCCGCCGCCACGCGGAGAACCTCGCCGTCCTCGGCGGCGCCGTCTCCCGGCGGCAGTGGTCCCACCCGGTCACCATGACGGAGGTGCTCAGGTCCGCCATCGCCGAGGTGGAGCAGTACCCGAGGGTCAAGCTGGTGCCGCCCATCGCCGGCACACTGCGCGGCCACGTGGTCGCCGACGTGATCCATCTGCTGGCGGAACTGGTCGAGAACGCCACGCTGTTCTCCGCGCCGCACACCCAGGTCCTGCTGCGCGCCCAGCACGTCACGGCCGGGCTCGCCGTGGAGGTCGAGGACCGCGGGCTCGGCATGCCGCCCCAGGAGCAGGACAAGATGAACGCCCTGCTCGCCGACCCCGACCAGGTCAACGTCGCCAGTCTGCTCCAGGACGGCAGGATCGGTCTGTTCGTCGTGTCCGCGCTGGCCCGCCGCCACGGCATCGCCGTTCGGCTCCAGACGAACATCTACGGCGGCGTCCAGGCCGTACTCGTGCTGCCGCAGAGCCTGCTGGGAGCCGACCACGACGGCGCGGCCGAGCACGGGACGACGGCCGCGCGCCCGCCCGCAACGCACATGAACGGGCCCAGCGTCGCCGCCATGTCGCCGCCGTCGCTGCCGCGGTCGGCCCTGTCCGCGCAGACCGGGCCGGTGCCGGCGCAACGGCAGCCGGCCGGGGCCGGCACGGCGGACGCGCCCCTGCCCGTGCGCGGGGAGCGCGGCGAACGGCCCGTGCCGGGTGCCGGTCGCTTCGGCGACGGCCACCACACGGCCTCGCCCGGGTCCGACGCCGGACCGGGCCCCGGCCTGGCGGAACCGCCCGAACGGCCGGTGGTCCGCGGCACGATGGGCCGCCCCCAGCTGCCCAAGCGCCGCATCCAGGAGCACCTCGTCCCGCAGTTGCGGGACGCCCCCGCGCCCCGCAGGGACGACGAAGAGGCCCTGCACGACCCGGGTCTGATGGCAGCTTTCCAGCGGGGTATCGGCCTCGCGGAGAACGAGCCGGAACGGGCGGCACCGCTGTCCGGACAGTCGGACCCCCAGCGTGACGAACCCACCATCAAGGAGTAGATGCACCATGGCGAGCGATGTGCCGACCGGCCATGTCTCGGACCTCGACTGGTTGTTGAGCGGTCTGGTCCAGCGTGTGCCGTACACCCGTAACGCGGTGCTGCTCTCCTCCGACGGCCTCGTGAAATCGGTGCACGGTCTGGACAACGACAGCGCCGACCACATGGCGGCCCTGGCCTCCGGCCTGTACTCGCTGGGCCGCAGCGCCGGAGCGCGCTTCGGCGACGGCGGCGAGGTACGCCAGGTCGTGGTCGAGCTCGACTCCACGCTGCTGTTCGTGTCCACCGCCGGCTCGGGCACCTGTCTCGCGGTCCTCGCGGGACGGGAGGCCGACGCCGCCGTACTCGGCTACGAGATGGCGATGCTGGTCAAGAGCGTGCGGCCCTATCTGGTCACGCCCGTCAGACAGCCCGCCGGAGCACCGAGCGCCGCGAGGCGGTGATCATGCCCTCGCCCACGGACGGGCCGCTCCTCGACGACGCGGCGGGCCGGCTGATCCGTCCGTACACGGTGAGCGGTGGGCGCACCCGTCCGACGGCCGCGCTGGACCTGCTCTCCATGGTGATGGCCACGGGCACCGCGCCGCAGGCGCATCTCGGTCCCGAGCACACCACGGCGCTCGGCCTGTGCCACGGTCCGACGTCGGTCGCCGAGATCTCCGCGCACTTACGGCTGCCGGCCGTCGTCACCAAGGTGCTGCTGTCCGACCTGGTCGACTGCGGCGCCGTCACGGCCCGGGCGCCGCGCACCCATGACACACCCACCGACCGTTCACTGCTGGAGGCGGTGCTCGATGGCCTACGACGACGGCTCTGACACCCGCGTCGCCGAGAGTGGCGACCAGTTCCCCACCGCGCTCAAGATCCTCGTCGCGGGCGGGTTCGGGGTGGGCAAGACGACCTTCGTCGGAGCGGTCAGCGAGATCGAACCGCTCAGCACGGAGGAGCTGCTCACCCAGGTCAGCGCCGCGACCGACAGTCTGGAGGGTGTCGAGTCCAAGACGACCACCACGGTCGCCATGGACTTCGGCCGGATGACCCTGGACGAGCACCATGTGCTCTATCTCTTCGGGACACCGGGCCAGGAACGCTTCTGGTTCATGTGGGACGAACTGTCGGAGGGCGCCCTCGGCGCCGTCGTGCTCGCCGACACCCGCAGGCTCGAGGACTCCTTCTCCGCCGTCGACTTCTTCGAGCGGCGCGGCATCGGATTCGTCGTGGCCGTCAACGAGTTCGACGGTGCCTACCGCTACGACCCGCAGGAGGTGCGGGCGGCGATCGACCTGAAGCCGGAGGTACCGGTCGTGCTGTGCGACGCGCGGATCGCCAGTTCGGGCATCGGAACCCTGGTGACTCTCGTCCAGCACCTGCTCACCACTACCGCCGCCGTGCCGGGCCCGGCACCGAGCTATGGAGCACCGACATGACGTACGACCCCACCGGCCGTCTGCTGCTGACCCCGGTGGACCGCGAGGCACCCGCACGGGTGCTGCGGCTGCGCCAGCTCGGGTTCGGGGAGCGCCCGGACGCGGCGTTCGACGACTTCGCCCGCAGGCTCGCCGAGATGACCGGGGCGCCGTACTCCATGGTCAACTTCATCGACGAGAACCGTCAGTTCTTCGCCGGGCTGCACACCCCGTCGGGCCCCCGCCGCGGCGGCGAGCCGGGTCCCGCGGCGGGAGGTACGGAGGTGAGCCGGTTCATGGCACGCGACCACGGGTACTGCCCGCATGTGGTCGTGCGCCGCAAGGCGCTCGTGCTGGAGGACGTCTGCGACTACCCGCGCTTCGCCGGGAACCCGGTCGTCGACGAGGCCGGCATCCGCTCGTACCTGGGTGCGCCGCTGATCGACCGTACGGGCATCGCACTGGGCACCATCTGCGTGGTCGACACCGAGCCGCGGGCCTGGGGCCGGGCAGGTCTGGAGACCATCAAGTCGCTCGCGGCGGACCTGGTCGAGCAGATCCACCGCCGGGAGGACGGCCGTATCTGACGCGACGCCACGGGGCGCGGCAAGCGCCCCTCCGGTCCTTCCGTGCGGCATTCCACGGGTGCGCGGCCCTGCCACATGACGACGGCACTGGCCGCACCGGTCAGCTCCGGCGGTGGTCAGCGCTCCGGCGCGCCGAGGTACCGGTCGGTGCCTCCGGCGCTTGAGGGGCTCGCGGTCAGTTGCTGCGCGCCCCCGCCCGGAACCGCGACCGGTGCGGCCGGTGGTGTCGGTGGGGGAGCGACGCTGGCCCGCAGGACGACCTCTCCGCCCACCCGCAGCACCCGGGACCGTGGGCCCCGGGGCTCGCGCAGGGCGAGTGCCATGACCTCCTCTCCCATGGCGGTGAGCGGAAGGGCGACCGTGGTCAGCGGTGGCGAGAGTTCCCGTACGAGGGGGATGTCGTCGAATCCCGCGAGCGAGATGTCCTCCGGTACGCGCACCCCCTGCTCCCGGAAGGCGGCGAGCGCGCCGACCGCCATCACGTCGGTCACCGCGAACACACAGGTGGGCCGGTTGCCGCGGGCGAGCAGGGTGCGAGCGGCCGCGTAGCCGCCCTCGCGGGTGAACGGACCCCGCACGATGCGTTCCGGCGGCAGTTCGACGCCGCCCCTGGCCAGCTCCTCCTGGAAGCCGGCGAGCCGGTCGGCGACGGTGGTCAGCGACGGCGGGCCGCTGAGCACCGCGAATTCCCTGTGGCCGAGGTCGAGCAGGGCCCGGGCCAGGGCCGCGGCCCCGCCGTGGTTCTCCGGCAGTACGGCGTCGGCCCGCAGGCTGCGGTGCCGGCTGACGACCGCGACGCGACCGCCGGCCCGTACGTACGGGTCGAGTTCCGCGGCGAGCGCGCGCTCCCACGACCGGTCCTGGAAGCCGGAGCCGATCAGCAGGATGGCGCGCGCCCGTTGGGCGCGCAGCGTGGACACGTAGGCGATCTCGCGGGCCGGTTCGCGGAAGGTGCTGGCGAGCATCACCAGCAGGTCCTTCGCCGCGGCGGCGCGCATCACCCCGGCGGCGATGGCGGCGAAGTAGGGATCGCCGACGTCGTGGCAGATCAGGCCCACCGTGTTGCTCGACGCGCTGGCGAGCGCCTGGGCATGGGCGTTGGGGATGTAGCCCAGCTGATCCGCTGCGGCGCGCACCCGGCTGCGCAGGTCCTCCCGTACCCGGGTGGTGCCGTTCAGGGCTCGTGACGCGGTTGCGAGGGACACTCCCGCCCGGCGGGCGACAGCGTCCAGCGTCACATGAGCCTGTGTTTCCCGTTCACTCACTTGACCCCCCGAAACTTCGGGACGACCTATTGACCGTGCGGACGAGCAGTCATTAGCGTGGCGACACCTTATCAGAAAGCGCTTTCTGAAAGCGTTTTCTCCCGCATCGATTCAGCCGCTCCGGAGCGCACCAGGAGTTGACCGTGAGTCAGAGCGCCATCAAGGCAGCACCCGTGAAGGTGGCGGGAGTCGACCGGCGTGAGAGGCCGAGCCCGGGGGAGCGGGCGTCCCGCCTGCTCGAACAGAGCTGGCGCCCGGTCGCCCTGCTCCTCGCCTGCTTCGCCGTCTGGTGGGTGATCGCCGCCGCCGAACTGGTCGAGCCCTACCTCGTTCCGTCGCCCGGCGCGACGCTGGACGTGCTGACGGGCAAGGCCGACTACATCTGGCAGCACAGCTGGGTGACCACCTACGAGACGCTCCTCGGCTTCCTGATCGCGGTGGTCGTCGGGGTGTTCGCCGCCGTGATCATGGTGTACTCGGCCACCGTCGAGAAGACCCTGTACCCGATCCTGCTGTTCGCACAGGTCGTTCCGAAGATCGCCATCGCGCCCCTGTTCGTGGTGTGGCTCGGCTTCGGCATCGCACCCAAGATCCTCATCGCCGTCCTGATCGCCTTCTTCCCCGTCGTCATCTCCATGGTGACCGGGCTCAAGGCCGTCGACCCGGAGATGCTCCAGCTCTCCTCGACCATGGGGGCGAGCCCTTGGCAGACCTTCGTGAAGATCAGGATGCCCGCGTCCCTGCCGCATCTGTTCTCCGGCCTGAAGGTCGCGGTGACCCTCGCCGTGACCGGTGCGGTCGTCGGTGAGTTCGTCGGCGCCAACGAGGGGCTCGGCTACGTGATCCTCCAGGCCAACGGAAACCTCGACACCCCCATGCTGTTCGCCGGCCTCCTCGTGATGTCCCTGATCGGCGTCGTCCTCTTCGTCCTCGTCGAGATCGCCGAGAAGCTGCTGCTCCCGTGGCACGCGAGCCGCCGGGAGACCGGCGTCACCACCACCTACTGACCGACCCCCGGGCACCGTTCCAAGTCGACGAGAAGGACCAGCAATGACTGCGCGCAGACTGCTTCTGACCGGCCTCGTACCGCTGCTCCTGGCCGCCACCGCCTGCGGCGGGGACGACTCCGGCACATCCACCAGCTCCTCCGGCAAGAAGCTGGAGAAGGTGACGCTGACCCTCAACTGGTACCCGTACGGAGAGCACGCGCCGTTCTACTACGGCAAGCAGCAGAAGATCTTCGAGAAGCACGGCATCGACCTCGACATACGCGCCGGCCAGGGTTCCCAGAAGACGGTGCAGGCGACCGGCGCGGGCCAGACCGACTTCGGCTGGGCCGACACACCGGCCGTGCTGTCCGGTGTCGACGCCGGTGTCAAGGTCAAGAGCCTCGGCGTCTTTCTCCAGACCACCCCGTCCTCGGTGCAGTTCTTCGAGTCGCAGAACATCAAGAGCCCCGCCGACCTCAAGGGCAGGACCATCGCGGGCACCGCCGGTGACGCCCTGTCCAAGACGTTCCCGATCTTCCTGAAGAAGAACGGCCTCGGCGAGTCCGACGTCAAGGTCCAGAACACCGACCCGGCGGGCAAGATCGCCGCGGTGATCTCCGGCAAGACCGACGGCCTGCTGGGTTACGCCAGCGACCAGGGCCCCACCATGCAGAACAAGGCCAAGAAGCCCGTCTCCTACCTCCGGTTCTCCGAGAACGGCCTGAATTTCTACTCCAACGGCCTCATCGCCGGCCAGAAGGTCCTCACCGGCAAGAAGGACCTCGCGCAGCGCATGGCCAAGGCGGTCAGCGAGTCCTTCGCGGCCGCAGAGAAGGCGCCCGAGCCGGCCGTCGCCTCGATGGACGGCGCGAGCGAGCAGCTGCCGCCGAAGGAGGTGCTGGCCGAGCAGTTCGCCACCACGCTCACGCTGCTGCACACCGACGCGACCAAGGGGCTGGCCCCCGGCGTGAACACCGAGGCCGACTGGCAGCAGACCATCGACGTCTTCGCCGAGGCGGGACTGGTCGGCAGCCCCAAGGCCGTCGAGGAGTACTGGGACAGCGCGACCGCGATGAAGGGATGACGATGCCCAGGAACACCACCGTGCGGGAGCCGGACGTGACGAACGACAGACAGGGCGGCCCGTCCGCCACCACCCCGGCGGTCGGCATCAAGGACGTCGCCGTCCGCTTCCGCACCAAGAACCGCGATGTGACCGCGCTGACCGACGTCGATCTCGACGTCAGGGCAGGGGAGTTCGTCGCCATCGTCGGGCCGTCGGGCTGTGGCAAGTCGACCCTGCTCAAACTGGTCGCGGGGCTGCTCAAGCCGTCCACGGGCGATGTGCTGCTCGGCGGCGAGCGGGTGCAGGGGCCGCGCCACGACATCGGGTACGTGTTCCAGCGCGCCGCCCTGCTGGAGTGGCGCTCCGCGCGCCGCAACATCCTGCTCCAGGCGGAGATGCGGAAGATGCCGGCCGAGCTCGGGCGCAGGCGCGCCGACGAACTCATCGCGATGACGGGGCTGAGCGGCTTCGAGGACGCCTTGCCGCACGAACTCTCCGGCGGCATGCAGCAGCGCGTCGCGCTGTGCCGCGCCCTGCTGCACGAGCCGCCCGTGCTGCTCATGGACGAGCCGTTCGGCGCGCTCGACGCGCTGACCCGCGAGCAGATGAACACCGAACTCAACCGGATCTGGCGGGAGACCGGCACCACGGTGCTGCTGGTGACCCACTCGATCTCCGAAGCCTGCTACCTCGCCGACCGGGTGGTCGTGATGAGCGCGAGGCCCGGCACCATCACCGAGATCATCGACGTGGGACTGCCCCCGGAACGGGACTACACCGAGACGATGGGGCGGCCCGAGTTCCGCGAGGCCACCACCCACATCCGCGGCCTGCTCGGCGCGGCCTCCGCGCAGGACTGACCACGCAAGCAGGAGCCCCGCACCACCCCCCGGGGGTGGTGCGGGGCTCCTTCTCGGTGTGCGCTCAGTACCTGAGGTTCGCCAGGTGGGTGTAGCTGTTCTGCGCGGTGGCGAACGGGTCGGCCGGCGCGTCGTGCTCGACCAGCCACTGCTTCACACCGCCGCTGCGCGCGGTGTCGAACATCGCCGCGAAGTCCAGGACCCCGGAGCCGACGTCGGCGAACCCGCCGCTCGGCGCCATGTCCTTGACGTGCAGCGCCGGGAAGCGCCGGCGGTGCTCCACGAACAGGTCCTGCGGATCGCTGCCGCCGCCCTTGGCCGCCCAGTAGACGTCCAGCTCGAAGCCCACGAGCTCGGGGTCGGTCTCCCGCAGCAGGATGTCGTACAGGTTCTCGCCGTCCACCACCTGGTGGTCGGCGCCGTGGTTGTGGAACAGCACCGGGCCGAGACCCGCGTTGCGGGCGGCGAGGCCCGCCTTGTTGAACTCCCGGGCCGCCTCACGGAATCCGGCCGGGGTGTGCATCGCCCCGGGCAGGCTCGGCACGACGATCCACCGTGCGCCGAGGGTGTGGGTGTCCTCGATGGCCCGCGGCAGTCCGCTGCCGCGCACGATGTCGTAACCCACGTGTTCGAGGACCGCCCGCAGACCCGTCTCGTCGAGCATGGAGCGGATCGCGGCCGCGCTGTTCCCGTGCCGGCCGCTCACGCCGACCGTCGCGTAACCGATCTGCGCGAGCCGGGCGAGGGTCCCCTTGAAGTCCGCCGCGAGAGGGGTACGCATGGTGTAGAGGTGCATGCCGATCCCGGCGGGCGGGATGCGGCGAAAGCGCTGCGCCGTCTCGGGAGCCGTCCCGTCCGCCGCGGCAGCGTACGAGAGCGGGCCTGCTGCGGTCGCCGCCGCGGCAGCGGCGGCGACGCCGAGTGCCCTGCCGAGGAATGCGCGTCTGGTGCCGTTCATTCGGATGTCCCTTCTCAACGGACGTCGATGCGGACGAAGCCGCTGGTCGTGTCGCCCTTGTCGTCGGTGACGGTGAGATGCGCGGTGTAGGCGCCCGGGCGGGCGTAGGAGTGTGTCGCCGTAGCGGTCTCCTCACCCGCGGGCCGGGTGTTGTCGCCGAAGTCCCAGTGGTAGGAGGCGGCGGTGCGGCCCTCCGGCAGCTTCACGCTGCCGGTCAGCCGCACGGTGAGCGGCGCGCTGCCCGTGGCCGGAGCGGCGGCGACCGTGACGGCCGCACCCTGGCGCTTCTCCACGCCGTGGCCGTTGAAGTGCAGCCAGTCGACGGCGAAGAGGTCCGGCTTGTCGGCACTCCAGTCGGGGTTGGTGAAGACGGCGTACAGCTTCATCGTGCCGCCGGGGTCCGTCAGCGGCGTCGTCGGGGAGACGATGTTGCCCCAGCCGCCCGTGGCCGGGACGGTGACCTTGCCGAGCAGTTCACCGGTCGGAGATCCGGCCCGGAACTCGATACTTCCGCCGATGCCGCCGGAGGCCGCACCCACGGTCACCGAGTCGATGCCCTTGAGGCTGACGGGGTCGAAGCTGATCCAGTCGCCGTGCTCGATCTCGGTGAGCCGCTTCCCGCCGGAAGCGTCGCCGCGGCTGCCCACGACGGCTCCTTGGTTCGCCCCACCGGTCGACGTCATGTGCTCGGCCTCGCGGAACGCCGTGCGCAGGGTCAGCGAGGCGGACCCGGTGAGGGCGGGCACGCCCGGTGCTCCCTCGTCCTCGTACTGCGCGGTGATGCCGTAGTAGAGGTTCTGGCCGGGACCGTGGCTGTCACCGGCGTCGGTCGTGATCTCGCCGGCGCATCCCGTGTAGTTGTCCAGCGGGTGGAGATGGGAGTCGTGGCCGAGCTGCGACTGGACGACCACCCGCGAGCAGTCGATCCCCTGTCCGTCCTCCTTGTCCTTGACCTTCACGGTGAAGGGGATGGTGTCGCCGAAGCCGAACATCCCGCCGTCCGGCGGCTGCTGGATGGTGACCTGTGGCCGGGTGTTGCCCACGGTGATGTCCTGGACGGCCAGCCCGGTGAGTCCTCCGGGGCCGGTGACGGTGAGCCGGGCGGTGAAGCGGCCCTTGTCCTGGTAGACGTGGGTCGGGTTCGCCTCTGTCGAGTCGGTCGTGCCGTTCCCGTCGAAGTCCCAGGCGTAGCTGACCGGTTCGTCGTCGGGCAGCCCGGAGCCCTCGCTGGAGAACGCCACCGTCAGCGGCACGGAACCGCTGTCCGGCGTGGCTGTGGCCCTGGCGTCCGGCAGCCGGTTGTCGCCGACGTGGTCGATGCGGTAGATACCGGAGCCCTCGTTGCTGCCGCCGCGTCCGGTACCGCTGCCGAGCCCGAAGTCGATGACGTACAGCGCGCCGTCCGGGCCGAAGTCGGCGTCGAAGGGCTGGTTCCACGCCATGTCGCCGAAGACGGGGTTGATCGAGTGCAGGTCCCCCGCCTTGACCGGGGCGAAGCGCGGGTCGGTGAAGGTCTGGTCCTGCTGCTGGATGGAGAAGGTCTTGAACCATTTCCGGGTCAGTTCGTAGGCGAACCACTTGCCGTCGAAGGCCGCCGGGAACTTGCCCTGGTAGGTGTTGGCCTCGTCGTGGTCGTAGACCGGTCCGCTCATCGGGCCACCGCCGCCGGTGCCGAGCTCGGGGAACTGAGGGGAGGCCGAGTACGCGTACCAGACGGTGGCCGGCTGGGCCGGCGGCAGGTCGGTGAGGCCGGTGTTGTTCGGCGAGTCGTTGACCAGGTCGGCGCAGTCGAACTTCGGGCCGGACGTCCCGGTCGCGAAGTCGTAGTCGTTGAACGGGGTGTTGTTGCCCACGCAGTACGGCCAGCCGAAGTTGCCCGCCTTGGTGATGCGCGTGTATTCGACGGTGCCTTCGGGGCCGCGGTCCGGGTCGGCGGCGCGGGCGTCCGGGCCGTAGTCCGCGACCATCAGCGCGCCGCTGTCCGGGTCGGTGGTGATCCGGAACGGGTTGCGCATACCCATCGCGTAGATCTCGGCACGCGTCTTCTCCGTGCCGGGGGCGAACAGGTTGCCCTCGGGCACCGCGTACGTGCCGTCGTCCTTGGGCGTGATGCGCAGGATCTTGCCGCGCAGGTCGTTGGTGTTGCCGGAGGTGCCCTGGGCGTCCCAGGCGCGGCGGCCCTCACGCTCGTCGATCGGCGCGAAGCCGTCGGAAGCGAACGGGTCGGTGTTGTCGCCGGTGGCGATGTAGAGGTCGCCGTGCTTGTCGAACGCGATCGACCCCGCCATGTGGGAGTTGGCCCGTCCTTCGCCCCGCAGGGTCGGGACGGTCAGCAGCCGCTTCTCGGACGCCGGGTCGATGGAGTTGCCGGTGACGGTGAAGCGGGAGAGATTCAGCCGCTTCTCGGTCTTGTCGGAGTTCAGCAGGTAGAGCCAGTTGTTCTCGGCGAAGTCGGGGTCGAGGGCGAGTCCCAGCAGCCCGTCGGACTGGCTGGTCATCTCGGGGGTGTATTCGAAGTCGAGCACGGTGGTGACCTTGAGCGTCGACTGGTCGATCACCTTCACCTTGCCGGTGCGCTCGATGAAGAAGACGCGGCGGTCGGGAGCCACCGCCAGCTCGAACGGGTCGGCGAGGTCGCTGGTGGCGAGCGGTGTCCGCTGGAAGGCGCCCGTCTTCGTCGCGGTGCAGTCCCCGGGCTTGTTGCCCGCGGCCCACTGGATTCCGCCGAGCAGGTGCTTCAGGAAGTCCGGCTCCTGGAAAGCCGACTTGGCGTGGCCGCCGGCGGTGAACCAGGAACGTCCGCCGTCGTAGTTCTGGCACCACGACCACGGGTGGTCGACGCCCTCGTCGAGGCCGGTGATCCCGTCGCGCACCTTGATCTGGGCGAGCGTGTGGACCTTGCCGGTCGGGTTGGTGCGCCAGTTGTACCACTCCTCCGTGCGCTCCCAGAGCTCGGGAAGGCCTTCGGTGGAGGGGTGTGACGGGTCCAGCACCTTGATCCGGCCCGTCTGTACGGCCGGATGCTTGTCGAAGATGGCGCCGACCAGACCCTCGTACCAGCCCCAGTCGCGTTCGCTCGCGGAGGCGGCGTGCAGACCGACCCATCCGCCGCCGCCTCGGACGAACTTCTGGAGTGCGGCGCGCTGCGCCGCGTCCAGCAGATCGCCGCTCTCCGGTGTGGAGTTGGTGTTGTTGAAGACGATCGCCTGGAAGCGGGCGAGGTTCTCGTCGGTGAAGGCGGTGGCGTCGTCGGTGGCTTCGACCTCGAAGCCGTTCTCGCTGCCGAGCTTCTTGATCGCCTCGATGCCCGCGGGGATCGAGTCGTGGCTGAAGTTGGTGACCTTGGAGAAGACGAGCACGCGATAAGGCGCCGCCTCGGCGCGGGGCGACAGGGTCACCCCGAGTCCGAGAAGCAGCGCCAGCAGTGCGGTGATGACGGGGACGGTTGACAGGGCGGTGCGACGGGCTCCCGGCCGTCCGGACGCTCGCGGCCGTGGCGGCCGTTGTGGGTGTCCGGGCGGTTCTTGTCGAAGACTTCTCATGGCGCTCCCGGTGCTGGTAGGGCTGCGGGTTAGAAAGCGCTTTCTGAGTACGCCGGACAGCGTAGGTTCAGCCGTCGTGAGGGGTCAATGGGTCGGAAGCGTGCAGTGTGGCGCGGCAGTTGGGCCGCTGTCGGTGGCAGCGCTTACGGTGGTGCCATGGCCACAGCCGACGACGTACGCAGGATCGCGCTCGCCCTCCCGGGAGCGATCGAGAAGCTCGCCTGGGGCATGCCCACCTTCCGGCTGGAGCCCCGCGGCCGGATCTTCGCGTCGCTGGCCGACGACGACCGGGTCATGGGCGTGAAGTGCCCGAAGGAGGACCGCGCCGAGCTGATCGCCGCGGAGCCCGCCAAGTTCTTCCTGCGCGAGGGGCACGACGACCACTACGCCTGGCTGCGGGTGCGGCTCGATGCCCTGGACGACGAGGAGGAGCTGTACGCGATCCTGCTCGACTCATGGCGCCAGGCGGCCCCGCGCAAACTGCTCGACGCGCATCCGGAGCTGGCGCCCCCGCCGCCCTGACGGCGGGGCCCTGTGGTCGGGCCGGCCCGGATCGCCGCCAGGCCCCGTTCACCGTCAGGTCCAGGCCCCTGCCACCGGGTTCGTGACGCAGACTCCGACGCCTGCCCCCGCGGCGCCTTGCGCAAGCCTGAACAGTGCCACCGGTCCTGTGCCGGGGCCCATGGCTAGGCTCACGGCGTGAGTGACTACTACGACCTGTTCCTGACGGTGGACCTGTCGCCGGACCTGTCCGAACCTGCGCTCCAGGAGGTCAGATGGCTCCTGGGGCAGGCTGAGATGCCGTCGGCGCCGAGCTCCGCCGACTGGAAGACCTGGGGGTACCCCTGGCAGGTCTTCGCCGCCGGTTCGGCGAGTCATGCGTTCGAGGGGGCGGACGTCTCCCTGTTGGTGCCTGCTGTGGACCGGCCCGATCGGAACGGCGCTGTTCCGTGGGCCCTGACCGTCCGGATCTGCGTCCACGAGGACGAGTTCGGGGTGGTCATGGAGGTCGTCGAATGGCTGCTTCGGCACGCGACCACGGAGGGATGGGCCGGCTTCGTCAGGGACACCGCCTCGGGGGACATCCAGCACATCGTGCGCCACCACGGCGGGTTCGACGTCGTCGACGTCAGAAGTGCTGAGAAGCGGTTCCGGATCTCGTGGTCGTAGCGACGGCGTGGCCCCTCTCCCGGGGCCACGTGCCCCGCGGCCCCTTCTCGACGCAGGCTCGACACGCGGCCCTGGCCGCGCTCCGCGTTCCGCCTGCTGTCCGCGAGCACGCTTGCCGACGGGTCACCGGGGGCCCTTGCCCGGGGCGTGGGCGCTGAGCGCGGTGAGCGTTGCGGGCCGGATGGACGCGCGGCCGGTGCCCCGGTCGGGTGAGCGGGCGCCCCGGGCAACCGCTTCCCCCCGGCGATCGGGTAGGGATCGCCCGCCGTTCCACGACGCCGGGAGGACCCCCCCATGCCCGCCATCAAGAGCGCCGGGAGTGCGCTGGCCGCGACGGTCTGCGCAGCGCTGCTCCTCACCGGCTGCACCGACGCAGCCCCCGCACCGGCCGACGGTGCGAAGAGCTCCGCGGCTCAGGCCGCCCCCGACCCCAAGGCGCTGCCGGTCCGTCAGATCCCCGGCCTCGGCCCCGAGTTCCGCTCACGGATCCCCGGCGGTACCCGCCAGGCACTGGTCGTGACCGGCCGGACGGCCGACACGAG
The DNA here is from genome assembly GCF_040677245.1 of Streptomyces kurssanovii. Taxonomy (NCBI): domain Bacteria; kingdom Bacillati; phylum Actinomycetota; class Actinomycetes; order Kitasatosporales; family Streptomycetaceae; genus Streptomyces; species Streptomyces kurssanovii. The sequence continues at coordinate 52,947 of NZ_JBFAQK010000036.1, read as the reverse complement.
CACGTCGCAGGGCGTGCTCTACGAGCGCGACGCCCGGGGCTCCTGGCGACCCCTCGCCGGACCGTGGCCCGCGCACAACGCCCTGCGGGGCTGGACGAACGACCACCACGCGGGCGATCTGCGCACTCCGATCGGGGTCTTCGGCCTCGGCGACGCCGGTGGACGCTCCCCGGACCCCGGCACCCGGCTGCCGTACGACCACGACGAGGAGTTCGTCGCCCCGGGGACCGGCTTCCTCGGTGAGCCTCTCGAAGGCTCCTTCGACTACGTGATCGCCATCGACTACAACCGTGTCCCGGGGACGAGTCCGCTGGACAAGGAGCGGCCGCTCGGTCTGGAGAAGGGCAGCGGCGTCTGGATCCACGTGGACCACGAGGGTCCGACCCAGGCGTGCATCTCGTTCCAGGAGGACCACATGCGCCGGCTGCTGCTCGCGCTGGACCCGGCCAAGCAGCCGGTGATCGTCATGGGGCCCGCTCCTCAGCTCCGGCGGTGAGCGTCCAGGGCCCCCTGCCCGGCGAACGCCGAGATGCGGGCCCGCAGCGACACCGGGTCCAGGCCGTGCGCGGCGAGGTGCTCGTCGATCGTGCCGTACCGGCGCAGCTCCCGCCGCGCCACACCGAGGCCCAGCACCCGGTGCGGCACGTCCGCCAGGGCGTCGTTCGCGGCCGTGGTCGAGGTGCCCTCGAGATACGGCTCGACGATCACCACGTCACCCCGGCCGCCCGCGGCCGCCCGGACCGTTTCCCGGTCGAAGGGGCGCACGGTCGTCGCGTACAGCACGCTCACGTCGAGCCCTTCGGTCGCCGCGAGGACGTTGTCCAGCATCGGGCCGACCGCGACCACCGCGGGACCGCCACCCTCGCGCAGGGTGAGGAACCGGTCGCCGGTGACCGGCCTGGCCTCGGCGTTGCTCTGCTGCGACAGGCGCACGTACACCCTGCCGTCGCCGGTGACCGCGTGACGGAGCAGCGCCTCGGCCTCGTCCGGGTGACCCGGCACATGGACCGTCCACCCGTCGAGCGTGTCCAGCAGGGCGACGTCCCCCGGCGACATGTGGGTGAAGCCCCCGGCCGGCCAGTCGTACGAGGCACCGGCGCTCACCAGCACCCCGCCGGTGTTCTGATGACCGAAGTCGAGCTTCACCTGTTCGAAGGGCCGCTCGACGAGAAAGCTCGCGAAGGTGTGCATGATCGGCCGCATCCCGCTGAGGGCGATGCCCCCTCCGGCGCCGATCAGGAGCTGCTCGCGGATGCCCACGTTGATCACCCGGTCCGGGTGGCGGCGCTGTGCCTGCTCGAAGCCGGCGGCGCTGATCTCGGCGAGGACGAGAGCCGTTCGCGGCTCCTCGTCCAGGAGGCGGGAGGTGGTGGCGATGAAACGGTCACGCATCGTGTCCATGGTGAAGAAGTCCCCTCTGGGCGGGTGAACGGGCGTACTCAGGCGTTCTTGGGCTCGACGCGGGCGACGACAGCCCGCGGCCGGCCCGGGTGCGGCGCCGTGAACGCGGCGTACAGCGCTTCGTGGTCCCTGCCGTCGACCGTCTGCGCCGACCAGCCGGCCGCCTCGAACCGGGAGGCGATGCCGCCGGGCCAGCCGTGGGTCGCGGAGGCGTTGTCCACGACGAGCGTGTGCAATTGCTCGAGGCCGGCAGGACCGGCGTAGGCGATGGCCTCGTGATTGCTGCCCTCGTCCAGCTCGGCGTCACCGATCAGGACCCAGACCCGCGGGTCGGTCAGCCCCTGGGCCCGCAGCCCGAGGGCGGTGCCCACGGCGAGCGGCAGACCGTGGCCGAGGGATCCGCTGCCGATCTCGACCCCGGGTACGAGCACGCGGTCGGGGTGGTGACCGAGCGGGGAGTCGTACGAGCCGAAGCCCGCCAGCCACTCCTCGGGGAAGAACCCCTTGGCGGCGAGAACGGCGTAGTACGCCATCGGCCCGTGCCCCTTGGACAGCAGGAAGCGGTCACGCTCCGGAGCGTCGGCGGTCGCCGGGGTCACGCGCAGTACACGGTCGTACAGCACCCAGAGTGCGTCGAGCGTGGAGGTGGCGGCGGGGCCGTGCTTCTCGTCGCCGGTCATCAGGGCCATCAGCCGGCCGAGGTCACGGAAGCCGGGCGACGAGCCGGGCCGGGAGGCGCTGGGCAGGCCGCCTGACTCGTCGGAGTGGACGTCGGCGGATACGGAGGAGAGAGCCGTGTTCGTCATGGCACCCACCGTGCAATCTCAAGTCCACTTGAGGTCAAGCGCGCCCGACGGGGAATACGGGTTCGTGACCAGCGCCCCGAGTGCGGTATTGTTCTCATGCGCGTTCGGCCACGGGAAACCCCAGGTCAGGCGGGCATCGGGACGTGGCGCAGCTTGGTAGCGCACTTGACTGGGGGTCAAGGGGTCGCAGGTTCAAATCCTGTCGTCCCGACTCGAGAGAGTCGCAGATCAGGGGCCGGTTCAGAGCAATCTGAACCGGCCCCTTGATCGTTTTCGGGCCACCCGCGGGGACCGCTAGGCGAGGGCACCGCCGGCGGTGGGCAGGACCTGCTCGGCCCAGATGACCTTGCCTTCCGGTGTGTACCTGGTGCCCCAGACCTCGCTGAGCTGTGCCACCAGGAACAGTCCCCGGCCTCCCTCGTCCGTGGTGGCGGCGTACCGCAGGTGCGGGGCGGTGCTGCTGGCGTCCCACACCTCGCAGGTCAGGGTGCGATCGCGCACCAGGCGGACGCGGACCGGCGCGGCGCCGTACCGGATGGCGTTGGTGATGAGCTCACTGAGGATCAGTTCCGTGGTGAAGGCGAGTTCCTGCAGGCCCCACTCCTCGAGTCGCTCGGCCGTGAGGCCGCGCAGGGCACCGACCGCGCTCGGGTCGAACGGCACGTCCCACTGTGCGACCCGGCCGGCTCCCAGGGTCCGTGTGCGGGCGATGAGCAGGGCGATGTCGTCGGACGGGCAACTGGGGAGCAGGGCCTCGAGTACGGCGCGGCGGCTGGCGTGCGGGTCCCGGTCGGGGTGGCTCAGCGCCGTGCGCAGCTTTTCCATGCCCTCCGCTATGTCCCGGCTCCGCTCCTCGACCAGCCCGTCGGTGTACAGGACGAGCTGACTGCCTTCCGCCAGGCGCAGTTCCATGGTCTCGAACGGCATGCCTCCCAGCCCCAGCGGGGGTCCGGCCGGCAGTTCCGAAATCGTCGTCGAGCCGTCCGGGGCGACCACGAACGGCGGCATGTGTCCTGCCCGGGCCATGGCGCAGTTCTGGGAAATCGGGTCGTAGACGGCGTACAGGCAGGTCGCGCCCAGGATGCCGCCGTTCGGGGCGGCGCTGTCGCCTTCCTGGTCCATACGCTGGACGAGGGTGTCGAGGCGGGCGAGGAGTTCGTCGGGCGGCAGGTCCAAGGACGAGAAGTTGTGTACGGCCGTGCGCAGTCGCCCCATGGTGGCCGCGGCGTGCAGGCCGTGCCCGACGACGTCTCCGACGACCAGCCCGACGCGGCTGCCCGGCAGGGGGATCACGTCGAACCAGTCCCCGCCCACTCCGGATTGCGCGGGCTGGTAGAAGTGCGCGACGTCCACGGCACTCTGCTCGGGCAGATCCTGCGGCAACAGGCTGCGCTGGAGCGTCACGGCGAGATTGTGCTCGTGGGTGTAGCGGCGGGCGTTGTCCATGGCGACCGCGGCGCGGCCGACGAGCTCCTCGGCCAGGGACAGGTCCTCCTCGTCGAAGGGTTCCGGCTTCTGCGACCGCCAGAAGTTGACCACCCCGAGCACGACGCCCCTGGCCTTCAGCGGAGCCGCGATGAGCGAGTGGATCCCGTAGCCGACGATCGCCGATGCCCGGGGCGGGTCCTGGGCGTGCCAGCCCGGCGCGTCATGGAGATCGGGCACGAGTTCGGCTGCGCCCGTGCCGTATCCGCGGGCCTGCGGCGTGGACGGCAGGAAGTCGATGAGACTGCCGAGCGGGTACAGCGGGTGATCGGAGCGGATGCCGCTGACCGCTGTGCGCCGCATGTCGGCGCCCGGGCCGGGCTCGTCGCCCTTCAGCACCGGGTCGGCCAGGTCGACCGTGACGAAGTCCGCCAACTGGGGAACGGCGACGTCGGCCAGTTCCTCCGCGGTGCGGACCACGTCGAGCGTGGTGCCGACGTCGCCCCCGGCGTCGTAGAGCAGCTTGAGCCGCCTGCGGGCCGTCTCCGCCCGGCTGCTCAGCAGCTGCATCTCGGTGGAGTCGCGGATGGTGACCGCGGAGCCCTGCGGGCGGCCCTGGGGGCGGGTGGGCCGCTGATTGACCACGAGCAGCCGGTCACCGGCCTCCAGCACCTCGTCGGTGGCCACCCGGCCGGACAGCAGCAGTTCAGCCATCCGAGGATCCATGCCGACCTTGTCGACGGGGCGTCCTTCGGCGTCGTCCGGCAGGCCGAGCAGCCGTCCGGCCTCGTCGTTCGCCAGGAGCAGCCGTCCTTCGCCGTCGGTGATCAGCACCCCTTCGCGGACGGCGTGGAGCACGGCGTCGTGGTGCTCGTACATGCGGGTCATCTCATGGGTTCCGAGGCCGTGGGTCTGGCGACGCAGTCTTCGGGTGATCAGCGCCGTGCCGATGGTGGCCAGTGCCAGACCGCCGGTGATGGCCAGGAGGATGACCGGAAGCTGTCGCTCGGCGATGCCGGTCACGCTCTCCACCGTCAGACCCGCCGAGACCAGGGCGATGACGTCGCCCTCGGGCGAGGTGACCGGCACGATCGCCTGGATCTCCTTGCCGAGCGGCCCCTCCACACTCTCGGTGTGCACCCGGCCGGCGAGTGAGGGCTCGATCGTGCCGATGAACCGCTCGCCGATGCGGTCCGGCTGAGGGTGGCTGTAGCGGATGCCGCGGGTGTCCATCACCACGATGAAGTCCACCCCCGCCGCCCGGCGCGTCTCCTCGGCGAGGGGCTGCAGGACCGCGGACGGGTCCGGCGACCTCAGCGCTTCCTGCAGGCCCAGGGATCTCGCGAAGGTCTGCGCCACGGAAACCGACCGGTTGCGCGCTTCACGGTCGATGTCGTACCGCGACTGCAGCACCAGGGACAGCAGGGCACCGGCCGCGAGCAGCACCACGATCGCCACCTGAAGGACGAAGACCTGTCCGGCGACGCTTCCGAATCTTCTGCCTAGGTTCCACCGCACCGGAACGCCGGGCACGGGAGAGGAGACGGGCTCACAATCCCAGTTGTAACACCTCCCCGCGGGCACGCTCCCAGCGTTCACGCTGTGCATCAGTGCCACCACAAGGGTCCCGACGGCTCACGTCTTGTCGTCCCGCTGTGCGGAAACGCAGGTCGGAGGCCGTGTCGAGCGTGATGACACGGCCTCCACCGTGTTCGGGACCGGTGGGACGCTCGCCCCCTCGTGCGGTGTCGGCGCGCGGGCGCCCTGCCGCGGCGGCCTCTCGCAGGCAGCCGCCCGGCCGGGGCGTCAGGGGCGGCTCGTGAGGTAGCCGCCCATGGAGGTGAAGTAGTCGGTCGCGGCCATCTCGTCGCCGTCCTCCGTCCGTACCCGGGTGATCGCGAGACCGTGGTTGCGGCCGGTGCGGGCGTCCGCCCCGGCGACGATCACCACGCCGCCCGACTCCCGGTAGAAGACGCGGCCGGGGGTGCCGCCGTAGCGGCCCTCCGACACGACCGCGGCCAGGATCTCCAGGCGCTTGCCCTTGTGGAAGGTGAAGGCGCTCGGGTACGGCGCGGACTGGGCGCGGACCAGCCGCTCGAGGTCCTCCGCGGGCCAGTTCCAGTCGATGCGGATGTCCTCGGCGGACCGCTTGTGGAAGAAGCTCGCCTGCGACCGGTCCTGCTTGGTGAAGTCGGTGCGCCCGGAGGCGATCAGGGCGAGTGCCTCGGTGGTGACCGGGGCGATGAGATCGACGGTCCGGTGGAACAGGTCGGTGGCGGTGTCCGTCGGCCCGACCGGCACGGCGTGCTGGACGACGATGTCCCCGGCGTCGAGCTCGTCGTCCATCATGTGCGCCGTGACGCCCACTTCGGATTCGCCGTTGATGAGCGCCCAGATCAGTGGGGAGAAGCCGGCGTACTTCGGCAGCAGCGAGTCATGGACGTTGAGGGTGCCGTGACGGGGCAGTCCGAAGATCCGCGGCGGGATCCAGGTCCGCCAGTTGTTCGCGACGATGATGTCCGGATCGGCCTCCTTGAGCCGCATGAACAGCTCTTCGTCGTCGGGCCTGTTGCGGATCAGCACCGGCACGCCGTGCTCCTCCGCGAGGTCGGCGACCGAGTCGCTCCAGATCTTCTCGTACGCGTGCTCGCTCTTGGGATGCGTCACGACCATCACCACGTCGTGTTCGGAATCCAGGAGCGCTTGCAGGGTGCGGTGCCCCCAGGTCTGATACCCGAACATGACGACCCGCATGGGGTTCCTCCTCAGAGCGGCGATGGACCGACGTCAGTTAAGCAAGGCTTACCTAAGCGCGCAACGGCCCCTGCGGGGAACGGAGTTCGTGATCCACCGGTCGGCCGGTTTTTCTCTTTCACCCCATCGACAGGCGGGGGAGATAAGGCTAGCTTTACCTAAGTTCCGCTCGCTCGCCGCTCCGTCGGCGTGGCCTGGTCCCGTTCTTCGCAACGCACCGACTGGCGGCTGTCCCGCATGATGGGAGTGACATGTCACAGGCTCTTCCTGGCGACGCACCACTGATCCACGACCTCATAGGAATCGGCTTCGGGCCGTCCAATGTGGCCATGGCGATCGCGCTCAGTGAGCACAACGCGGGCGTCGGCAGGCAGGAGGCGGTCACCGCTCACTTCTTCGAGCGGCAGCCTCGCTTCGGCTGGCACCGCGGCATGCTGATCGACGACGCCACCATGCAGGTGTCCTTCCTCAAGGACCTGGTGACACTGCGCAATCCGGCGAGCGAGTTCAGTTTCCTGTGCTATCTGAAGAGCCAGGGCCGGCTGATCGACTTCGTCAACCACAAGAACCTGTTCCCGTTAAGGGTCGAGTTCCACGACTACTTCGAGTGGGCCGCCGCCAAGGTCGACGACATGGTGTCCTACGGACACGAGGTCGTCGCCGTGCGTCCCGTCGTGGTCGACGGAGTGGTGCAGTACGTGGATGTGACGGCCCGGTCCGGAACCGAACTGGTCGTCCACCGGGCCCGCAACCTCGTGATCGGCACCGGTCTGCGGCCGCAGATGCCGGAAGGCGTCGAGCGCTCGGACCGGATCTGGCACAACTCCGACCTGCTGGCCCGTGTCGACGGACTGGAGGATGCGGATCCGACCCGCTTCATCGTGGTCGGCGCGGGGCAGAGCGCCGCGGAGAACGTGGCCTTCCTGCACCGGCGCTTCCCCAAGGCCGAGGTCTGCGCCGTCTTCTCCCGCTACGGCTACAGCCCCGCCGACGACAGCAGCTTCGCCAACCGCATCTTCGACCCCGAGGCGGTCGACGAATTCTTCACCGCCCCGGAGGAGATCAAGCGCAAACTGATCGGCTACCACGGCAACACCAACTACTCCGTGGTGGACATCGATCTGATCGACGACCTCTACCGCCAGGAGTACCAGGAGAAGGTCCTCGGCACCGAACGCCTGAGGTTCCTCAAGGTGTCCCGGCTCACCGACGTCGTGGAGACGCCGGACAAGGTGCGCACCACCGTCGAGTCGCTGGTCACCGGGGAACGGACGCCGCTGGACGCCGACGTCGTCGTCTACGCCACCGGGTACCGGACCGCCGACACCCTCGGACTCCTCGGCGAGGTGCGGCAGTTCTGCCACCGTGACGACGAGGGACGCGTCCGCGTCGAGCGTGACTACCGCGTCGCGACGGATCCTCAACTGCGGTGCGGCATCTACTTGCAGGGGGGCACCGAGCACACGCACGGCATCACGTCGTCGCTGCTCTCCAACACCGCGGTCAGGGTCGGCGAGATCCTTCAGTCGATCCTCGACCGGGGAGAGGGGCCGGCCGCCGCGCCGCAGGCCGCCGCCGACGAGATCGGTTCGTCCCTCTGATCCGGACCTTCCCACACCCCAGGTCCGCCGCCCGCACGACGCGTCGGACCGGGCGTATGTACGCGCACCGTGAAAACCCGTGAAAGGAACTGCCCCGTGTCCGTTGGTACACGCCCCGGTCCGACGAGGATCGTCAGCCACATCCCCCGCCTGGTGGCGGCCGCGGTCGCCGCGCTGGTGCTCAGCGCCTGCGGCGGCGGCACGGACGAGGACGCGTCCAAGCCGTCCGGGGAGACCGGGGCGCGTTCGGCGGCCTTCCCGGTCACGGTCGAGCACAAGTACGGCAGCACGACCATCGAGTCCGAGCCGAAGAAGGTCGTCACCCTCGGCCTGTCCGACCAGGACGCGGTACTGGCCCTCGGCGTCAAGCCGGTCGGTTCCGTGGACTGGTTCAAGGAGCAGCCGTACGGCAAGTGGCCGTGGACCAAGGACCTCTGGGGCTCCACGCCGCCGCAGATCGTCGGTGAGCGCGACGAGTACAACATGGAGAAGATCGCGGCGCTCCAGCCCGACCTGATCGTGGCCCAGTACTCGGGCATGAAGAAGGAGCAGTACGAGACCCTGTCCAAGATCGCAAAGGTGGTCGCCCAGCCGAAGGGCCACGAGGACTACCAGGCGCCGTGGCAGGTCATGACCGAGCAGATCGGCAAGGCCCTCGGCAAGGAGGGCGAGACCAAGAAGCTCATCGCCGGCATCGACGCGCGCTTCAAGGCCGTCCGTGACGAACACCCCGGGTGGAAGGGCCTGACGGTCACCGTCGGCGAGCCCTACGAGCCGGGCAAGTTCTCCGCCTTCTCGCCCAAGGACCCCAAGGTCATCTTCCTCAGCGAGATGGGCTTCACCACCTCGGAGAAGTACCGCGCCGCCCTCGGCAAGGAGAACATCGCCGACCTCAGCTCCGAGCGCCTCGACGTCATGGAGGCCGACCGCACCGTGTGGCTCGGCACCCCCGACACGGAGAAGGCCATGAAGGCCGACCCGCTCTACAAGAAGACCAAGGTCCACCAGGAGAAGCGGGACCTCTTCCTGCCGTACGACAGCCCGGACATCGGCGCCGCGCTCTCCTTCAACACGGTGCTGTCGATCCCGTACGCCATCGACCAGGTCGTACCCATGCTCGAGGCGATCAAGTAGCAGCGCCTCCGCGTCCTCGCAGCGACGCGGCCACCCCGCCTGCCGCCCGTCCGTCGGCCGTCCTCCGCCGGGCGGGCGCGGCACGCACGGTCACGCAACGACTCGCCATCGACGCACCATGAGGGAAAGGGCCATGCGCACGATGTCTGACGCCGAGTGGGACCCGACGTCCGCCGCCGGAGCACCCGTCACCGGTGGGCAGTCCGGGATCTGGCTCGCCCAGCAGCTCGACCCCGACAGCTCGGCCTACAACGTCTCATTCGCCCTGGACCTGCGCGGTGACGTCGACATCGACCGCCTGCGCACCGCCGTGCGGCAGGCGCTCGAGGAGGCCGAGTGCCTGCATGTGCGCATCGGTTCCGCGGAGGGCGGGCCCCGTCAGACGCTCGCACGCCGTCCCTTCGACGTGCCCGTCGTCGACCTGCGCGGCGAACCCGACCCCGAAGGCGCCGCCGCCACGTGGGCGGAGGCCGACCGCGACCGCCCGGCCGACCTTGTGAACGGGCCGCTGTTCGGCCACGCGCTGCTGCGGCTCGCCGACGACCGTGTGGTGTGGCACCAGCGCTACCACCACATCGTCGTCGACGGCGTGAGCATCGTGCTCATCTCCCGCCGGGCCGGCGAGATCTACACCGCCCACGACCAGGGACAGCTCACGGACGGCGGCACCGGCCGGGAGCTGTCCCGACTGCTGGACGGCGAACGGGCCTATCGCGGGTCGGAGCGGTACCGGGCCGACCGCGCCTACTGGCTGGACCGGCTGGCCGGCCGGCCCGAGCCCGTGCGCCTCGTGGAGCGCGCGCCTGCTCCGATGACACGCCGGGTCCGGCGCACCGTCGAACTGCCGACGGCCACGACCGCCGTGCTGCGTACCGCCGCCGCGGCCGCGGGCGTCCGCCTGTCACGCCTGCTCGTTGCGGCCGTGGCCGCCTACCTGCACCGGGTCGGCGGCGAACAGGACCTCGTCCTCGGACTGCCCGTGACCACCCGGCAGGGGGACGTCTCCGACCAGCCCCCCGGCATGGTGTCGAACCTCCTCCCGCTGCGCATCCCCGTCCACGGGGGCATGACGGCGGCCGAGCTCACCGACACGGTCGGGCGCCGGATCGCGGAGACGGTCGAGCACGGGCGCTACCGCGCGGAGGACCTGGCAAGGGATCTGGGCCTGGTCGGCGGAGTGGCGGAGCTCGTCGGCCCCACGGTCAACATCCTGCCGGGCGTGCGGGGTCTGCGGTTCGGGGACCTGGACGCCGACCTCCGCCCCGAGTGGCTCGGCCCGGTCAGCGACCTGGCCGTCACCGTCAGCCTGCCGGGGCACGGCTCGGGCCTGCGGATCCACCTCGACGCCGACGCGGCCGTGTGCGACGAGCAGACGCTGGACGACCACGGGCGACGCTTCCGCATGGTCCTCGATGCCATGGCCGAGGACATGGACCTCCCCGTCGGCCGCATCGAGCTGACCTCCGGCGCGGAACGGGCCCGGCTGCTCGGCGAGTTCGCCGTCGCGCCGCGTGAGGTACCCGAACTGACCTGGCCCGCCGCGTTCGAGCAGCAGGTGCGCCGCTCCCCGGACGCCGTCGCCCTCGTGTGCGAGGACAGGCAGCTGTCCTACGCGGAACTCGACGCCGCCGCCAACCGGCTGGCCCGACTGCTCGTCGCACGGGGCGTGGGCCACGAGGACATCGTCGCCGTGGCCGTCCCGCGCTCACCCGAACTGGTCGTCGCCCTGCTCGCGGTGATGAAGACCGGGGCGGCGTACCTGCCGCTGGACGCCGACCACCCGCAGGACCGGATCGCCTACATGCTGTCCGACGCCGGCGCGCGGACCCTCGTCACCACGCGGGCGGCCGCCGGTTACCTGCCGGCCGTGCCGGACGTCGCCCGGGTACTGCTCGACGACCCGTCCGTGGTCGCCCGGACCGCCGCCCTGGACGCCTCGGCCCTGGTCCTGCCGATCGCGCTGGACCAGGCCGCGTACGTCATCTACACGTCGGGATCGACCGGCCGCCCCAAGGGCGTGGTCGTCCCGCACGACGGCGTGGGCAGCCTGATCGCCACCGCCACGGACAGGATCGGCATCGGCCCGGACAGCCGCGTCGTGCAGTTCGCGTCCGTCGGCTTCGACGTGACGGTCTGGGACCTGATCATGTCGCTGTGCGTCGGCGGCCGGATCATCGTCGTCCCCGCCGGGCGCAGGGTCGCCGGCCCCGCCCTGACGGACTACATCCGCGAGCACCGCGCCACCCACATGATCCTCCCGCCGTCGCTCGTCTCCGCGCTGCCGCAGGACTGCGAACTGCCCGAAGGGGCGGTGCTCGTGGTCGGCACGGAGGCGGTGCCCGGCGAGCTGATCGCCCGCTGGTCCGGCCGCCTGCGGGTGGTCGTCGCCTACGGTCTGACCGAAGCGACCGTCAACTCCACGCTGTGGACCGCGGAACCGGACGCCGAGGGGCCGGCGCCCATCGGCCGCCCCGACCCCAACACCCGGGCCTACGTACTCGATTCGGCGCTGCGGCCCGTCCCCGTGGGCGTCGAGGGCGAGCTGTACGTCGGCGGGCGAGGCCTGGCCCGCGGCTATCTCGGCAGGGCGGCGCTGACGGCGGAGCGGTTCGTCGCCGACCCGTACGGCGCGCCCGGCGAGCGCATGTACCGCACCGGCGACCGCGTCCGGTGGCGGGCCGACGGCAACCTCGACTTCCTCGGCCGCGCGGACGGCCAGCTGAAGATACGCGGCCACCGCATCGAACCGGGAGAGATCGAGAGCGCGTTCATGGCCTGCCCCGGCATCGCCCAGGCCGCGGTCCTGGTGCGGAACGACCACCGGGGAGTGAAGCGCCTCGTCGCCTATCTGGTGGCCGGCGACGGCGGTACGGAAGCCGAGGCGCACGTGGGGGCGGCGCGGGCGCAGGTGTCCCAGGCGCTGCCGGAGTACATGGTGCCCTCGGCCGTCGTCCTCCTCGACGGCCCGCTGCCCCTGACGCCCAACGGGAAGCTCGACACCCGCGCGCTGCCAGAGCCGCGGTGGACGGCGATGACCGGCGACGCCGCGCCCACCACACCGGCGGAGACGGCCCTCGCCGTGCTGTTCGCCGAAGTCCTTCGCCTGCCGTCGGTCGGTGTCCACGACAGCTTCTTCGAACTCGGCGGCGACAGCATCGTCGCGATCCAGCTGGTGGGCCGCGCCCGCGCGGCGGGCTTAGGGATCAGCCCGAGGGACGTGTTCCGGCACCGTACGGTGGCGGCGCTCTCACGCGCCGCGGGCGACGGCGGGCCTCCGGACGTGGCGGGGGCGGTGCCCGCGCCGTTCTCGCTGGTCCGGCTGACCGGGGAGGAGCGGGCCGAGTTCACCGCAGCCGTTCCGGACCTGTTCGACGTCGTACCCGCCACGCCGCTGCAGGAGGGTTTCTACTTCCACGCCGCCGTCGACGAGAGCGGGGCGGACGGCTACTCCGTCCAGGACACCCTCGAACTCGCCGGTGACGTCGACGCGGACACCCTGCGGGCGGCAGCGCAGCGGCTGCTCGACCGTCATCCGCTGCTGCGCGCGGCCTTCCGCGAATGCCGTGACGGACGGATCGTGCAGCTGATCGGCGAACGCGTCGCACTGCCCTGGCGCTTCGTCGACCTGTCGGAACTCGACGCGGAGAAGCAGCCCAGGGCCGTCGACGACATCGCGGCCGCGGAGCGGGCCGAGCGATTCGACCTCGGCGCCCCGCCGCTGCTGCGCGCGGCGCTGGTCCGTCTCGGTGAGCGACGCTCGCTGCTGGTCCTGACCATGCATCACATCATCGTGGACGGCTGGTCGCTCCCGCTCCTGACGCGGGAGCTGCTGGACGGCTACCGTCCCGGCGCCGACACGGTCCCACGCCCCGAGCCGAGCGGGACCTACCGGGCGTACGCCGGGTGGCTCGCCGGCCGCGACCGTGAACAGGCGCGCGGCGCCTGGCGCGAGGCGATGGCGGGACTCGACGTACCGGCCCGGCTGCCCGTGCGCGCGGGTGGCAGCGCCCCGGGGCGGACCGGCAGCATCACCATCGAACTGTCCCCGCAGGACACGGCGGCACTCACCGCCCGCGCCCGGCAACTCGGGCTGACCCTCGGCAGCGTCGTGCAGGGCGGGTTCGGCCTGGTGCTCGGCGATGTCGTCGGCACCCACGACCTCGTCCTCGGAACGACCGTCTCGGGCAGGCAGGCCCCCGTCGAGGGGATCGAGTCCCTGATCGGCCTGCTGATCAACACCGTGCCGGCCCGACTGCGGTGGCGCCCCGAGCAGCCGCTCGCGCAGGTACTCGCGCGATTCCAGGCAGATCAGGCAGAACTGCTGGACCATCAGCACCTCGGGCTCACCGAGATCCAGCGGGCCGTCGGCCTGGGTGATCTCTTCGACGCACTCGTCGTCGTGGAGAACCTGCCGGACGCCGGCGAGCCGGCCGACCCGTCGGGGCTCGTGCGCGTCGTCGGCTCGCGCATCCGCGACTCGGTGCACTACCCGCTGGCGCTCACCGTGCATCCGGGCGAGCGGCTCCGACTGCTTCTGGAACACGACCCCGCCCGGCTCGGCACCACGGCCGCCGGACGGTTCGCCGCCCGTCTGCGGGCACTGCTCGCCCAGGTCGTCGCCGACCCCGCACTGCCGGTCGGCCGGCTTGCCACGCGGACGGCCGACGAGCGGCGCGAGACGCTCGACCGCCTCGCCGGAGAGGACCACGCGACGCCCGCCGGCACGCTGCACGAAGCTTTCGCCGAACAGGTGCGCCGTACCCCGGACGCCACCGCCCTGATCCATGACGGCGGGCGGACGACCTACGCCGAACTGGACGCGTGGGCCGACGTGTTGGCGGGCAGGCTCGTCGCGCACGGCGTGGGGCCCGAGACCGTCGTGGCCGTGGCCGTGCCCCGCTCGGCCGAGGCGCTGGTCGCCCTCCTCGGCGTCCTCAAGGCGGGTGCGGCCTACCTGCCGGTCGACGTGGACCACCCGGCCGACCGCGTCCGGTACATGCTCTCCGACTCGGGGGCCGGAGCGGTCGTCGTCACCGAGGAGTCATGGGCACGGCTGCCGGAGCAGGACGGCATCACCCCGGTCTTCCTCGGCCGGCACGGCGCGGCCGGCCATGACGGCGAGCACTCCCTCCCTGCCGACGCCCTCCCCGCCGACGTCCGACCGGGCAGCGCCGCGTACGTGATGTACACCTCCGGCTCGACCGGCCGGCCCAAGGGCGTGGTGGTGACCCACCAAGCCGTCGTCGCCCAACTGTCCTGGGCGATCGGCCGGTTCGGCTTCGGGCCGGGCGAGCGCGTACTGCACCAGTACTCGACCGGCTTCGACCCCTCGGTGCAGGAGATCTTCGCCCCGCTGCTGACCGGCGGGACGGTCGTGATCGCCAGGGCGGACGGGCATCGCGACCCGGCGTATCTCACGGAGCTCATCCGCCGCGAACAGGTCACCAACCTCGACCTCGTGCCGTCGCTGTACTCCGCGCTGCTGGCCGAGGACGCCCCGGGGGAGCCGTGGTGGACCGGCCTGCGCAGGGCGTTCAGCGGCGGCGAGGCGCTGCCGGCTCCGCTCGCCAGGCGCTGGCTGGAGCGCACCGGTGTGCCGCTGTTCAACGTCTACGGGCCGACCGAGGCCGTCATCCAGGTCACCAGCCGGGAAGCGGGCGCCGAGTCGGACGGAGAGGGCACCGTGCCCATCGGGCGGCCGGTGTGGAACACCAGGCTCTACGTCCTCGACCGGTACCTCCGCCCCGTTGGCGAGGGCGAGCCCGGGGAGCTCTACATCGCGGGCGCGCAGCTGGCCCGCGGCTACCACGGCCGCGCCGCGCTCACCGCGGAGCGTTTCGTCGCGGATCCGTTCTGCGGCCCCGCCGGGTACCTCTCCGACGGCGGACAGGGCGGCCGGATGTACCGCACGGGAGACATCGTCCAGTTCCGTGGCGACGGCGTGCTCACCTATCTGGGGCGCACCGACCACCAGGTCAAGATCAGGGGAAACCGGGTGGAACTCGGCGAGATCGAAGCACGGTTGCGTGAAGTACCGGCGGTCGGCGACGTGGCCGTCGTGGCCCGGGACGACGACCGGGGGGTGAAGCACCTGGTGGCCTACGTGACCCCCGCCGCCGGGGCGATCCTCGACATCGAGGCCGTACGCGGCTCGCTCGGCGCCTCCCTTCCGGCGCCCATGGTGCCGAGCCGCTTCGTGGAGCTGGACGCACTGCCACTCACCCCGGGCGGAAAGGTCGACCACGCGGCCTTGCCGGTCCCCGGGATCCGGCAGCACAAGGGACCGACGGTCCGGGAGGGACACGAGGGGCAGCTCCGCGCGATCTTCGCCGCCGTGCTCGGGCTCGACGAGGTCGACGCGGACGAGGACTTCTTCATGCTCGGCGGGGACAGCATCCTGTCCATGTCGGTGTCCGGCCGTGCCCGCAGGGCCGGACTGGCGGTCAGCCCCAAGGACGTCTTCGAGCACCGCACGCCGGCCGCGCTGGCGGCTCGGCTCACCGGAGCCACCGAGGACGCGGCGGTCGACGCGGGCACCGCCGGTTCCCCGACGACGGTCGCCGACGGCGTCGGCGACGTCCCGCTGCTGCCGATCGTCCACCAGCTCCGCGAGGACGGCGGGCCGATCGGCCGCTTCAACCTCTCGATGCTGCTCCAGGCACCCGCCGAAGCCGACGCCGACAGGCTGACACGGGTCCTGCAGTCGATCCTCGACCACCACGACGGGCTGCGGCTCACGCTCTCCCGGATGGACCTCGGTCCGGCGATCCCCGCGCTGTGGTCGGCGCGGACACTCGACGTGGGCGCGGTCGACGCCGCCGCGCTGCTGAGGAGGGTCGACGTACGGGGCCTGGACGACGCCGGGCTCCGCACCGTGATCGCCGCCGAGTCCGACAGCGCCGCGTCCCGTCTGGACCCCGACGCCGGCGTCATGCTCCAGGCCGTCTGGTTCGACACGGGCGGCGACCGGCCGGGCCGGCTGCTCCTCGTCGTCCACCACCTGACCGTCGACGGCGTCTCCTGGCGGGTGCTCCTGGACGATCTCGCCGCCGCGTGGGAGGCCGTCTCGGAGGGCGAGCGGCCCGTCCTGGAACCGGTCCCCACGTCGCTGCGCGGCTTCGCCCGGAACATCGCCGAGCAGGCCACCTCCCCCCGGCGGCAGGCCGAACTGCCCTACTGGGCGAAGGTTCTGGCACCCGGCGCCGAGCTGGTCCCCGGCGCAGGCCGGACCGGCACCGCCGGATCCGCGCGCGAACACGTCGAGTCCCTGTCCGTCGAGGAGACCCGGGCGCTGCTCACGGCGGTGCCCGCCGCTGCCGGCGCGGACGTCACCGAGGTGCTGCTCGCCGCGCTGCGCATCGCCGTGTCCCGCCGGCGCGGTGACCCGGACGGCGACCTGCTGGTGGATCTCGAACGTCACGGACGGGACGCTTCCGAGCTGGACCTGTCGCGCACCGTCGGCTGGTTCACCGGCCTGCATCCCGTACGCCTGGCCGCCGCCGGTGACGCCCTCGGCACCCTGGAGCGGGTCAAGGAGTCCGTGCGTTCGGCACCGGACTCCGGCGCGGGATACGGCATGCTGCGTCACCTCAACCCGCAGCTCGCGCCCGCCTTCGCCCGACTGTCCCAGGCGCAGGTGCTGTTCAACTACTTCGGCCGGATGCCTGCTGAGCAGGCCCGCGACTGGGCACCCGCCGTCGAGAGCGACGCCCTGTCCGTGGAACCGGACCCGGGCCTCGCCATGCCCTACCCGCTCCAGGTCAACGCCGTCTGCGCGGACACGCCCCTCGGCCCCGAACTGCGCGCCACGTGGACCTGGCCCGAGGGCGGCGCGCTCACCGAGCAGGACGTGCGGGCACTCGGCCGCGCGTGGGCGGAGGCGCTGCGCGAACTCATCGCCAGGACCTCGCAGGACACCGGCGCCTCCCTCGCACCCGCCGACGCGCCACTGGTCCGGCTGACCCCGTCCGAGACAGAACGGGTCACAAGCGTCAGCCCGTTCCCCGTCGCCGACATCTGGCCGCTCTCACCGCTTCAGGAAGGCATCTACTTCCACGCCAGCTACGACTCCTCCGCGGTGGACGTCTACACCGCCCAGGACACGTTCGACTTCGACCACCGTCTCGACATCGACCGGCTGCGCGCGGCGTGCGCGACGCTGCTGCGCAGGCATCCCAGCCTGTGCGCGGGCATCACCAGCGACGGGCTGCCCGGACCGGTGCAGTTCGTCTGCCCCGCGGCCGAACTCCCGGTGCCGGTCACGGAGGTGGACCTCACCCATCTGGAAGAGCGCGAGCGGCGGACACGGCTCACCGAGATCGCCGACGCCGGCCGGCTGCGGCGGTTCGACCTCGCGGCCCCACCGCTGTTCCGGCTCGAACTGATCCGGCTGACCGCGACGACCGACCGCCTGATGCTCAGCCACCACCTGGTGGCCTGGGACGGCTGGTCGCAGTCGCTCTTCCTCGACGAACTCCTCTCCCTGTACGAGACGGGCGGCGACGACGCCGCCCTGCCGGAGCCCGGCAGCTACCGCGACCACCTGGCCCGGCTCGCCGAGCGGGACGTCGACGCGGCCCGCGACACCTGGCGCCGCGCCCTGGCCGGACTCGAGGAACCGACCCTCGTCGCACGGGACCGCGGAGAACGGCCGGTGATCCCACGACGGCGCACCCTCGATCTGCCGCCCATGCTCAGCGACCGTCTGCGGACGGCCGCCCGTGAGCACGGACTGACGATCAACGCGGTGCTGTCCACCGCGTGGGCGCTCGTGCTGTCCGCGACCGTGGGCCGCCACGACGTGGTCTTCGGCACCACCGTCGCCGGCCGGCCCGCTGACGTGCCCGGCGTGGAGTCGACGATCGGCATGTTCCTCAACACCGTGCCCGTGCGGATCAGGCTCGCGCCCGACGAGCCGGTCGCAGGCCTGCTGCGCCGTGTGCAGGCCGAGCGTGCCGCCGTGATGGACCACGAATACCTGGGGCTGGCCGAGCTCCAGCGCGAAAGCGGCCGGGGCGTCCTCTTCGACACCCTGTACGTACTGCAGAACTTCGCCGACGAGAACGCCTTCCGGCAGCTCAGGGAACGGCACGGCATCACCGCCGTGGAAAGCGTGGACGCCACCCACTACCCCATGACCCTCGTCGTCGACCCGGCCCGGGCCGTACGCGTGAAGCTGGAGTACCGCCCCGACCTGGTCGACGACGAGCAGGCCGCGGCCGCGCTGGAACGCTTCGGCACCCTGGTGGAGCGGCTCGTCGGCGACATGTCCGCCTGCGTCGGCACCCTCGACCTGCTTCTCCCCGACGAGCGGGCCGCCCTGCTCGCCGAGTGGGAGACCGGCTTCGGGCCGGTGCCGGACGAGACCGTCGCCGACATGCTCGCGGCGCAGGTCACCCGCACCCCCGACGCGGTGGCGCTGGTGTTCGGCGAGCGCGCACTCACCTACCTCGAGCTGGACACGCAGATCAACCGGGTCGCCCGGCTGCTGATCGCCCGCGGCGCGGGACCGGAGAAGGTCGTCGCGCTCGCGCTGCCCCGGTCGATCGAGACGGTCGTGGCCCTGTTCGCGGTGCTCCGCACCGGCGCCGCCTATCTGCCGCTCGACCTCGACCACCCGGCCGACCGGCTGCGCCTCATGGTCGAGGACACCGGGCCCCTGTGCCTGCTGTCCACGACGGCGGTCGCGCCCACCCTCCGGGGACCCTCCGGCCCCGTCGCCCCGGAACTCCCGTTGGACGACCCGGCCGTCACCGCCGAGCTCGCGGGACTCCCGGAGGGACCGGTCACCGACGCCGAGCGGCCCGCGTTCGCGCACGGTGTGCCCGGCAGGCTGGAGCACCCCGCGTACGTCATCTACACCTCCGGTTCGACAGGCCGCCCCAAGGGCGTCGTCACGCCGTACCGAGGCCTGACGAACATGCAGCTCAACCACCAGAAGGAGATCTTCGACCCGGCGATCGCCTCCGCAGGCGGACGCCGCCTGCGCATCGCGCACACCGTCTCCTTCGCCTTCGACATGTCCTGGGAGGAGCTGCTCTGGCTCGTCGAGGGGCACGAGGTCCATGTCTGCGACGAGGACCTGCGCCGCGACGCGGAAGCCCTGGTGGCCTACTGCGACCGGCACCGGATCGACGTGGTCAACGTGACCCCCACCTACGCGCAACTGCTGATCGAGGAGGGCCTGCTCGACCGGGACGGGCCCGCGCGGGACACGACGGACGAGGCCGCCGGGGGCACCCTGGCCGCGACGTCCCGCGAGCACGGCGGCAGGCACCGGCCCGCACTCGTCCTGCTCGGCGGAGAGGCCGTGTCCGACACCGTGTGGACCCGGCTGCGCCGCACCGAGGACACCTACGGCTACAACCTCTACGGGCCCACCGAGTACACGATCAACACGCTCGGCGGATCCACCTCCGACAGCCCCACCCCCACGGTCGGCGTCCCCATCCGCAACACCCGGGCCCACGTGCTCGACGGGATGCTGCGCCCGGTCCCGCCCGGCTGCCCCGGGGAGCTGTACATCGCGGGCACAGGCCTCGCCCGGGGCTACCACGACCGGCCCGGCCTGACGGCGGAGCGGTTCGTCGCCGATCCGTTCGGCGACCCGGGGGAGAGGATGTACCGCACGGGCGACCTCGTCAGGCAACGACCGGACGGGCTCCTCGACTTCCTCGGCCGTACCGACGACCAGGTCAAGATCCGCGGCCACCGGATCGAACTCGGCGAGATCTCCGCGGCCCTGACCGCCCACCCGCACGTCGCCCACGCCGCCGTCGTCGTCGTGGCCGACAGCGCCGGCGCGAAGCGCCTGGCCGGCTACGTCGTGCTCGAGAGCGGCGCCGAGGAGGGGGCGGTGATGGTACACAGCCTGCGCGACCACCTGCGCGCCGCCCTGCCCGACTACATGGTCCCGGCGGCGCTGGTGGCGGTGGACACGCTGCCGCTGACCGTCAACGGAAAACTCGACGTCAAGGCCCTGCCCGCCCCCGACGTCACCGGACCGGGCTCGGTCCGGCCGCCCCGGTCGCCGCAGGAACGGACCCTCTGCGCGCTCTTCGCCGAAGTGCTCGGCCTCGCCGAGGGCAGCGTCGGGACCGACAGCAACTTCTTCGACCTGGGCGGTCATTCGCTGCTGGCCACCAGGCTGATCAGCCGCGCGCGCACCGCGCTCTCCGCGGAGCTGGCGATCCGGGACCTCTTCGAGGCGCCGACCGTCGCCGAACTCGTGGAGCGGGCGACCCGCCCGGCCGCCTCCGCCCGCCCGGCCCTCACCGCCGGCGCGCGGCCCGCCGAACTGCCGCTGTCCCACGCCCAGCAGCGACTGTGGGTCGTCCAGCAGATCGAGTGCACCTCCGCCGCGTACAACTTCCCGCTGGTGATGCGGATGCGCGGCACGCTCGACGTGCCCGCGTGGCGGGCCGCGCTGGCCGACGTGGCCGCACGGCACGAAGCGCTGCGGACCGTCTTCTCCGAGCGGGACGGCCAGGTCTTCCAGCGGGTGCTGCCCGTCGAGCGGGCGCACCCGGTGGTGGAGTGCCTGCGCGCCGACGAGGCAGAGGTTCCCGGCATCGTCGACGCCGCCGTCAACCGGCCGTTCGACCTCGCCGCCGAACTGCCGCTGCGGGCAACGGTCGTGGAAGTGACCCCCGAGGACCACGTCGTCGTCCTGCTGCTGCACCACATCACCACGGACGAGTGGTCCGACCGGCCCTTCCTGCGCGACCTGGCCACCGCCTACGCCGCCCGCACACGCGGCACCGCGCCCGAATGGGAGCCGCTGCCCGTGCAGTACGCCGACTACGCGCTGTGGCAGCAGCGCCTCCTCGGCGACCCGGCCGACGCCCGGAGCGTGATCGCACGGCAACTGGAGTTCTGGCGTGCGGCGCTGGAGGGCGCCCCCGAGGAGATCGAGCTGCCGGCCGACCGTCCCCGGCCCGCCCGGCCCGCCTTCACCGGCGCGGAACTGGACATCGCGTTCGACGCGGAGGTCCACCAAGGACTGAAGCGGCTGGCCAGGGAAAACGGCGCCAGCATGTTCATGGTCGTGCACGCCGCCGTCGCCGCCCTGCTCCACCGTATGGGCGCCGGCACCGACATCCCCCTCGGCTCGCCCATCGCGGGGCGCGGCGACGAGGCACTCGACGACCTGGTCGGCTTCTTCGTCAACACACTGGTACTGCGGACGGACGTGAGCGGTGACCCCGGGTTCACGGAGCTGCTGGCCAGGGTCCGCGCCACCGACCTGGCCGCTTTCTCCCACGCGGACGTGCCGTTCGAGGCCGTCGTCGAGCGGCTGAACCCGGCCCGCTCGCCCGCCCGCAATCCGCTGTTCCAGGTGATGGTCGGCTACCACAACCGGACCGACGGCGAACTCCGGCTGCCCGGACTGCGGGTGGCGGACGTGCCGTTCCGGATCAGGTCCGCCAAGTTCGACCTGGTCTTCAGCTTCACCGAGCAGACCGCGGCAGACGGCGAGGAGGGCACGCTCGGCTGCCGCCTGGAGTACGCCACCGAACTGTTCGACCAGGAGAGCGCCGAGCAGCTCGCCGAGTGTCTGCGGCGGCTGGTCGCGGCAGTGGCCGCCGCGCCGGAACAGCCCGTCTCCCGCGCGGAGATCCTCGCCGCCGGCGAGCGGGAGACGGTCCTCGACCGCTTCAACGCCACCGGCCGTGAGGTCGAAGAGGCCTCGCTGCCCGCCCTGTTCGCCCGGCAGGTCGCCGAACGGCCCGACACGGTGGCCGTCGTGGAACGCTCCGAGTCGCTCACCTACGCACAGCTGGACGCCCGCGCCGACCGGATCGCACACCTGCTGGCCGCGAGGGGAGTGGGCGCCGAGAGCGTGGTCGGCGTGGCCGTGCCCCGCTCGATCGACATGGTCGCCACGGTGCTCGCCGTCCTCAGACTGGGCGCCGCCTTCCTGCCGCTGGACCTGGTCCACCCGGCCGACCGGCTCGCCTACATGATCGAGGACTCCGGGGCCACCGTCGTCGTCGGCACCGAGCCGGTGGCCGGGAAGATCCCCGAGGTGGCGGGTGTCCCCGTGGTGCTCCTCGACGCGCCGGACATCACGGCCGCACTCGGCCGGGTCCCGGGCTCCGCCGTGAACGGCCTGCCGGTGAGTCTCGACCAGGCCGCCTACGTGATCTACACGTCCGGTTCGACAGGCCGGCCCAAGGGCGTGGTCGTCCCGCACGAGGGCATCTCCAGCCTGGTCGCGACCGCGGTCGACCGGATGGGGCTGGAACGGGACAGCAGCGTCCTCCAGTTCGCCTCGATCGGCTTCGACGTCTTCGTGTTCGAACTGTCGATGGCGCTGTGCCACGGCGGACGGCTCGTGCTCATGCCCGACGAGGCACGGGTCGCCGGGCCGGCGCTCACCGATTTCCTGGCGGAGCAGCGGATCACCCACATGATCCTTCCGCCGTCCCTGGTGTCGGCGCTGCCCGCCGGCTGCGAACTGCCGGAAGGGTCCACGGTCCTCGTCGGGACGGAGACCGTGCCGCCGGACCTCTTCGAGCGCTTCGGCGCCACCGCCGACCTCATCGCGGCCTACGGACTGACGGAGGCCACGGTGAACTCCACGCTCTGGCCCGCCCGGCAGGCCGGGGGACGGCCCACCGGACGGGTACCGATCGGCAGGCCCGACCCGAACACCGTCTGCTACGTCCTGGACGCCCGCCTGTGCCCGGTCCCGCCGGGAGTGGCCGGCGAACTGTACGTGGCCGGGAGGGGCCTGGCCCGCGGCTATCTCGGCAAGTCCGCGCTGACCGCGGAGCGGTTCGTCGCCGACCCGTTCGGCCCGCCCGGCAGCCGGATGTACCGCACCGGGGACCGCGCCCGCTGGCGCAGGGACGGCAACCTCGACTTCCTCGGCCGGGTCGACACCCAGGTGAAGATCCGCGGCTTCCGCATCGAACTGGGCGAGATCGAGGCCGCGCTCGCCGGTCATCCGGCGGTCGCCCAGGCCGCCGTGGTGGCCGACCGCGAGGGCGACATCGTGCGCCTGGTCGGCTACGTCGTCCCGGAGAACGTCCCGGACACCGGACCGGGCCCTCGCCCCGGACCGGGATCCGACACCGGACCGGGATCCGACACCGGACCCGGTCCCGAGCGCGGCCCGGACGGCCTCCCCGGCCCCGGGAGCCGTCTCGATACTCGACCCGGAGTCCTCGACCCGCAGGCGCTGCGTGCGCATGTCGCCGCGCTGCTGCCCGAGTACATGGTGCCCGCCCTCGTCGTACCCCTGGACGGTCCGCTGCCGCTGACCCCCAACGGCAAGCTGGACCGCAAGGCGCTGCCCGTACCCGACTGGTCGGGGATGACCGGTGACGCCCGGCCGGTCACCCCGACGCAGGTCCGGCTGGCGGAACTGTTCGGAGAGATCCTGAAGCTGGAGGACGTGGGCGTCCACGACAGCTTCTTCGCACTGGGCGGTCATTCGATGGCCTCCATGCGGCTCGTCGGCCGGATCCGCGCCGAGTTCGGCGTCGAACTGAGCATCCGTGACGTGTTCGACGCGCTGACCGTCGTCGGTATAGCGGACAAGATCGAGGGCGCGGCGGCAGCCCGCCCGCCGCTGCGGCCGGTCGGGCACCGCGCGGACGGCGCCCCCGCGCCCGTCGCTCCCGTACAGCGCTCGCAGTGGTCGTCGTACCGACGGCACGCTGCCTTCGACCACGCCCTCGTTCTGCGCTCGCCCGGCGGGCTGGACACCGAGGCGCTGGACGCGGCGCTGGCGGATGTGGTGGCACGCCACGAAACGCTGCGCACCGTCTTCACCGAGCGGGACGGGGCCGTGCTCCAGCAGGCCGGCCCGCCGCCGCGGCTGGGGACCGAGCAGTGCGCCGATCTCGACGCCCGGCTCTCCGAGCTCGCCGCCGAGGCACCCGACCTGACGCGGGAGTCCCCGCTGAGGGCCAGGCTGCTCACCGGTGCGGACGGGACGCAGGCGCTGCTGCTGACCATGCACTACCTGGCCGCGGACGAATGGTCGGTCGTCCCGCTGTTCCGCGACCTCACCACCGCGTACGCGGCCCGGACGGCGGGCGCCGAGCCCGGGTGGCGGCCCCTCCCGGTGACGTACGGCGACTACACCCACTGGGCGCACGAGACGCTCGGCGAACTCACCGACCCGGACAGTCCGGGCGGGAGTCAACTCGCCTACTGGCGGCAGGCGCTGAGGGACGTGCCCCGTTTCCTGGAGCTGCCGGCCGACAGGCCGCGCACCGAGGCGGCGGACCGGTCCGTCCACGCCTGCGACCACGTCGGATTCGTCCTCGACGAACGGCTCCACGCCGACGTGGACCGGCTCGCCCGGGCCACCGGCACCAGCATGTTCATGGTGCTGCACTCGGCACTGGCGGCCCTGCTCACCGCCCATGGCGCCGGCACGGACCTGCCGATCGGCACCATGGTCGCCGGCCGTGGCGACGACCGGCTGGCCGATCTGGTCGGCTGCTTCTTCAACACCGTGGTGCTGCGCACCGACACCGCCGGTGACCCGGCCTTCACCGAGCTGCTCACCCGGGTGCGGGAGACGACGCTCGGCGCGCTGGACCGGGGGGACGTGCCCTTCGACGAGGTGGCGCGTGCGACCGGCCTGCCGCCCGGGGGACCGCAGGTCATGGTGATCCACCACGAGCAGGCGGACCTGGCGGAGCTGGAGGGCGGCATGGGCTCCTTCCACGCCGTGCCGACCGGCTCGGCCAGGGCGGAGCTGACCCTCAGCTTCTACGAGCCGCGCGGCGACGGACCGGTGCACTGCGAGCTGGTCCACGCCACCGGACTGCTCGGGCGGGCCAAGGCACGGCGGCTCGCGGACGAACTGCGCACGCTGCTGCGGAACGTGGCGGCCGACCCGGAACAGCCGCTCTCGGAACTGTTCACCGTGAACCCATGAGGAGTGACGAGCTATGACGACCAACCCGTTCGAGGACCCGCAGGGCCGCTTCCTGGTCCTGGTCAACGACGAGAACCAGCATTCGCTGTGGCCCTCGTTCGCCGAGGTGCCCGCGGGATGGCGCACCGTGTTCGGTCAGGACACCCGGGACGCCTGCCTCGCCTACGTGGAGGCCAACTGGACGGACCTGCGGCCGGCGAGCCTGATCGCGCGGCAGGGCTGAATCCCGCTCGGGGACGGGCCGGCGGGGGTGGCGGGGCCTCCGCCACCTGAACCGCCGGCCGTCCGCCACCTGAACCGCCGGCCCGTCGGCCCGCCGGCCGGGAGTCCGCGGCCACCCACGCGGGACGGTGACCGCGGCCACCCACGCGGGACGGTGACCGCGGCCACCCACGCGGGACGGTGACCGCGCCCGCCGTGCGGGACGGTGACCGCGCCCGCCACGCGCCGGGATCGGTTGACGGCCGTCCACGACGCCCCGGCGGAGCGGGGGAAGCCGGCGGCGTCGAGGCGCGAAGCTGGTGGCGGTTGTGGCGCCAAGGGCCTGACGGCCGGCCTGCGACGCCCCTCGGGAGTACGGGAGTCGGCGGCGTCGGGGCGCGGAGCCTGCGCCACCGTGCCCGGTCCCGCCCGGGTCACGCCTTGGCGGCCGTCCGCGACGCCCCGTCGTCCCCCGGCCGCCGGCGGCTGTCGGACCACGCCGACCAAAGGTCGCCGTAGCGCCCGC
The DNA here is from genome assembly GCF_040677245.1 of Streptomyces kurssanovii. NCBI lineage: Bacteria > Bacillati > Actinomycetota > Actinomycetes > Kitasatosporales > Streptomycetaceae > Streptomyces > Streptomyces kurssanovii. The sequence goes on along the minus strand of NZ_JBFAQK010000036.1, from coordinate 27,198 downwards.
CCGCCGCCACCAACTCCTCGTGCGTGCCCGTCTCGACGACCCGGCCCCCGTCGAGGACGACGACACGGTCGGCGGTCGCCGCCTGGGGGAGCCGATGGGCCACCACCAGCGCCGTCCGGCCTTCAAGTGCCTTGAGCGCGGCCGCCTCCAGGGTGCGGGCCCCGGCACTGCCCGCGTCCGCCGTGGCTTCGTCGAGGATCGCTATCGGCGGATCGGCCAGGACCAGGCGGGCCAGCGCCAGATGCTGGGCCTGGGTCACCGTGAGGCGGTGGCCGCCCTCTCCGACGACGGTGCCGAGCCCGTCAGGCAGCGCCTCCACCCAAGCGAGGGCGTCGACCCGGGCGAGCGCGCCGCGCAGCTCGTCGTCGGTGGCCTCGGGCCGGGCCAGCCGCAGGTCCTCCGCCAGCGGTCCGGCGAACACATGGACCTCCTGGCTGATCAGCGTCACCGCACGCCGGATGCCGGCCGGTCCGAGCTCTCGCGCGTCGACGCCGCCGAGGCTGAACGAGCCGCCGGACGGCGGATGGACACCGGCGATCAGCTTCGCCAGGGTCGTCTTCCCTGCCCCGCTGGCACCGACCAGCGCCACCCGCTCGCCGTCACGGACCTCGAGGTCGACCTCGCGCAGTACCGGGTGCCCGGGCACGTACGCGTGGCCGAGCCCGTACACCTTGACGGACCCGTCGACCGGCACGGGGGCGCCGGCCGGATCATGCTCTGCCGGCAGGCTCGACACGCCGACCAGGCGGGCAAGGCCCGCGCCGGCCGACTGCGCCTCGTCGATGAGGAAGAGCGCGGCGTTGACGGGATTGAACAGGCTGTGGAAGTAGAGCGCCGCGGCGGTCGCCGTGCCGATGCTGACGGAACCGTCGCCGACCAGCAGGAATCCGGTGACCAGGACCGACGCCAGGCCGACGAACTCGGCGAGGTTGAGCCGCGAGAAGAACCCGGAAACGAGCCGGATGCCGCGCAGCGCGAGGTCTACCGCGTCCCGTGACCGCTGCTCCAGCAGCCGCGCGTGCCTGGCGTTCAGCCGGAACGCGCGTACGGTCCGCACACCGCCGACGCTGTCGAGGAGCTGGTGCTGGAGGGCGCCGGCCGCCACCCGGTGCGCCGCGTACACCGGGGTGGAGCGGGGGATGTACCACCGAACGGTCAGGATGTGGACCGGTACGGCCGGCAGGACGGCGAGGAGGAAACGCCAGTCCAGCACGGCGAGTCCGACCAGGGTGAGCACGATGGTGAGGACGGCGCCGCTGAACTCGGGCAGTGCCTGGCGCACGGCCTTCGTCACCAGCGTCACGTCGCCGGTCACCCGGGAGGTCAGATCGCCGGAACCGGCCCGCTCCACCCGTTGCAGCGGCAGCCGCAGCGCCCGCTCGACGAACCGCTCACGCAGACCCGCGAGCACGGTCTCGCCGAGCCGGGCGACGAGCGAGCTGCCGACCGCGGTGGCGACGCCCCTGGCCGTCGCCACGACGAGGAGGAGGACCATCGGCAGTGTGAGCGAGCCGGGGCCGCGTTGCGCGACGACCAGGTCGACGATGCGGCCCAGCAGGGGAGCGGTCAGCATGCCGATGCCCGTTCCGAGGAGGAGGACGGACACCGCGGTCACGGTCAGCAGCCGGTGGCCGCGCAGCAACGTGCCGACGGCGGCGAGGGTCTGGGCGCCGGTGGCGATCGGCAGCAGCTCACGGTCGGGTGTGCCGGTCCCGCTGGTCGTCCGGCCTCCGTCGTCCGCGGCTCCGGGTCCGGCGGCGCCTTCACCGGGCGCGGTCGCCTTGTCCCGAGAGGCCGCCTCGTCGTGCGGGGCGCCGCCCCGTGCGGCCGTCACGCCAGCACCACCGAGCGGTACGCCTCGTCGGTGGCGACGAGATCAGGGTGGCGGCTGTCCATCGTGACGACGCCCTCGTCGATCACCACCACACGGTCGGTCACGGCCAGCAGAGCGGGACTTGTGGTGACGAGGATCGTCGTGCGGCCCCGGCGGAGTTCGCTCAGCCGCGCGGCGATCCGCGACTCGGTGACGGTGTCGACCGCCGTGGTCGGATCGTGGACCACCAGCACCGGCGGATCGGCGGCGAGCGCCCGTGCCAGCGCGACCCGTTGACGCTGCCCGCCGGACAGCGACCGGCCGCGCTCGGTCAGCATCGTGTCCACCCCCTGCGGCAGGGCCTGTGCGACGTCGTCCGCCGCCGAGGCCGTCAGCGCGGGTCCGACGTCCACGGGGCCGCCGTCCCGCCCGGCCAGTACGTTGTCCAGCAGACTGCTCTCGAACAGATCCGCGTCGTGGTGGGCGACCAGGATCGCGCCCCGCACGTCGGCCGGTGCGAGCGAGGCCAGGGGCACGCCGTCGAGCTCCACCGTCCCCTCCGCGGGATCGAGTTCACGGCCGAGGCACAGCAGGAGGTCGCTCGCCGCGGCCGGGTCCCTGACGACCACGCCGAGGAGGGTTCCGGCGTCGATGTCGAGGTCGGTCCCGCGCAGCGCCCCGTACGTGACGCCGCGCAGCCGCAGTGCGCCGGTGACCGGGCCGGGCAGCGCGGCCGTCCCGGCGGGCACGGCGGCTGGCGACGCCAGCACCTCCGCGATGCGCTCCGCGGAGGCACGCCCCTGCGCGAACTCGCCGCTGACGTAGGTGAGCAACTGGAACGGCCCGAGCAGGAACTGGGCGAGTCCCACGGCCGCCACCAGGTCGCCGATGCTGATCGCGCCCCGCATCGCCAGGTGCGCGCCGACCAGCCCGATGACGGCGATGAAGATCCCTGTGAGGGCGAGGATCGCCCCGTCGTGCCACGCCCGGCTGCGGGCCGCACGCAGGGCCGCCGCCAAAGAGTCCTGGCTGGTGCGCCGGTACCGGGACACCGCGGCCTGCTCCGCCCCGATCCCCTTGAGCACCCGCAGGCCCGCCACCAGATCGGCGGCGACGCCGGAGGCGTGGGCGGCGCGCTCCTGCTCGACCTCGCTGCGCCGCTCGAGCGGCCGGCTGATGCGGTGGCCGATCCACAGCAGGGGCGGGACGCCGAGCAGGATCAGCAGACCGAGGGGTACCGAGATCCGCAGCAGCACCACCGCGCTGACGGCCAGTCCGGCGAATGCCGAAACGCCGTAGGAGAGCGCCGCCGCGACGGCGCCCACCCGCTCCGCGTCGCCGGTGGCGACGGCGGTCAGCGCCCCGGGGAGCCGGCCCGTGTCGGCGCCGCCACGCGGGTCGAGCACCTTGGCACCGAGGTCCAGCCGTATCCGGTGCGCGGCGTGCTCGCCGGCCGCGTCGGTGATCCTGGCGGCGGTCCGGTAACACGTGGACAGGACGAGGAAGAGTGCGGCCAGCAGCCCGAGCCTGGCCAGGAGGGCGCCCGAGGAGCCGGTCGCCACCGCCTCGTCGATGATGACGCCGATGACGACGGGGACCATCGCCTCGCACGCCTGGTGCGTCATCCCGAGCAGCGAAGCCCCGGCGATGTGGCGGCGCCGGCCGCCGATCGCCCTTCGGAGGACCTGGCCCCCCGTCGGTCCTCCGTCGAGCATGCGGTACCTCCGAGGAGAAGCAGGCAAGTCAGGTAAGGCTACCCTGATTTGCCTCCCGCTTCGCCGGGCCCGGCCGTGAGTTTCCTTCGGCCCGCGCGCAGGACGCGCCGGTTCCGGCCGTTGCCTCAAGGGCGGGCCCCGTCGGGTGAAATGGCGCAAAGCGCAGGGGCGTTGACCCTCCGGCCGCGGTTCGGTTAGCCTCACCTAAGTGACCGTGTGACGTCGTCACATTGCCTGCGTGCTACGCGATTTGCCGCCAGGGGGTATCGCTTGTTGGTCGAGGCGCAGGCGCCGTCCGGAAGCGGTGCCGACGAACCGGCCGCGCCCCCGACCCGACGGGCCGCGGTGGCCGCGCTGCGGAGTCTGGGTCTCCTCGTGGCGCTCGGGGTGCTGGTCCTGATCTCCTTGCTCAGCGTCTGGATCGGTACCAGGGACATCCCGTTCACCTCGACGTGGAGCGTGCTGTGGCAGCCCGACGGGTCGGACGCGGCGGTCATCATCCACGACTACCGGATCCCACGGACCCTGCTCGGCCTGCTGGTGGGCATGGCTCTGGGCCTGTCGGGCGCGCTGATGCAGGCGCTGACCCGCAACCCGCTCGCTGATCCCGGTCTGCTCGGCGTGAGCCTCGGCGCCTCGACCGGCGTGGTCGTGGCCATCGCGTTCCTGGGCGTCGGCTCGGCCCTCGGGTACGTGTGGTTCGCGTTCGTCGGCGCCGCGGTCGCCTCCGTCGTCGTCCATCTGCTCGGCTCCGCGGGCCGTACCCTGGCCACCCCGGACCGGCTCGTCGTCGCGGGAGCGGCGGTGACGGCCGTGCTGTACGCCTTCAACTCGGCGGTGCTGCTGCTCGATCCACGGGCGTTCGACAAATTCCGGTTCTGGACGGTGGGCGCGCTCGCCGGCCGGGACCTCGGCATCGTGCAGGTCGTCCTGCCGTTCGTCGTGGTGGGTGTGGTGATCGCCCTGGCGCTCGCCCCGTCGCTGAACGCGCTGGCCATGGGCGACCAGTTGGGACGGGCCCTGGGGGTGAACGTCGGCCGGACCCGGATGCTCGGCGCGCTGGCGGTGATGCTGCTGTGCGGCGCCGCCACCGCCGCCGCCGGCCCCATCGGGTTCGTCGGACTCGTGGTGCCGCACGTGGCGCGTTTCTTCGTGGGCCCCGACCAGCGGTGGCTCCTGGCGTACTCGATGCTGCTCGCGCCGATCCTCGTCGTCGGCTCCGACACACTGGGCCGGGTGATCGGCGCTCCCGGCGAGGTCCAGGTCGGCATCGTCACCGCGTTCCTCGGTGCTCCGCTGTTCCTCGCGCTGTGCCGCCGACGGAAGTTGGCCATGCTGTGAGCGCCGTAAGGAAGGCCGGGACCGCGGCGACAGGAACCACCGGAAGCGGCGGGCGGGCCGGCACGTCGAAGCCCCGCGTGATCAGTGGACGCGTCGTCCGTACCCGCGGTGGACGCGTCTCCCTGCGCGTCCAGGGCCGTGCGCTGGCCGTGACGTCGGTGCTCCTCGTCGCGCTTGTGGTGATCATGGGGGTCTCCCTCACCACCGGGGACTTCGAGCTGTCCGTCGGCGAGGTGCTCCGGGCGCTCACCGGCGACGGAACGGGCGGCGCGGACTTCATCGTCAACACCCTGCGCATGCCCCGGCTGGTGACCGCGCTGTGCGTCGGGGCGGCGCTGGCCGTCAGCGGTGCGGTGCTGCAGAGCCTGACCCGCAACGCCCTCGGCAGCCCGGACATCATCGGCTTCACCAACGGCTCGGCGACCGGGGCGCTGCTCGTCATCGTCGTGTTCCACGGCAGCATGACCGAGATCGCCGTCGGGGCGCTGATCGGCGGGCTGGTCACCGCCGCCGTCGTCTACCTGCTGGTGTTCAGCGGTGGGACGCAGGGCTTCCGGCTCGTCGTCATGGGCATCGGGGTGAGCGCCCTGCTGCTCGCCGTCAACTCCTACCTGATCACCCGGGCGAGCTGGCAGGAGGCGCTGGAGGCGCAGGCGTGGCTGATCGGCAGCCTGGGCAACCGCGGCTGGGACCACGCGGTCGCGATCGGCGTGGCCGTCGCCGTCCTGCTGCCCCTCGCCTTCGTCCTCGCCGGCCGGCTCTCCATGGTGGAGATGGGCGACGACACGGCGACGGCCCTCGGCGTCGACGTGGCACGCAGCCGGGTCGCCCTGCTGTTCGTCAGCGTCGCGCTCGCCGCCTTCGCCACCGCCGTGACCGGACCGATCTGGTTCATCGCGCTGGCGGCCCCGCAAGTGGCGAGGAAACTGATCCGGTCGCCCGGCCCCGGACTGGTCCCCGCCGCCCTGATGGGCGCCGTGATGCTGGCCGGGAGCGATCTCGCGGTCCAGCGCCTCTTCTCACCCGCCCTCCTGCCGGTGGGCACGGCGACCGGCACCATCGGCGGGCTGTATCTCATCTGGCTGCTGGTCACGGAGTCACGAAAGAGCCGCGTATGACAGCGACGACCGCCCCGACGGCCCGGCTCCGGGCCGAGGACCTCACCCTCTCCTACGACCGGCGGACCGTGGCCACCTCACTCGGGATCGTCATACCCGACCACTCGTTCACCGTGATCATCGGGCCGAACGCCTGCGGCAAGTCCACCCTGCTCAAGGCGCTGGCCAGGATGCTGCGCCCGGCCGCAGGACAGGTGTACCTCGACGGGGCCGCCATCTCGTCGTACCGCTCCCGTGAAGTCGCCCGCAGGCTCGGCCTCCTGCCGCAGTCGTCGACCGCGCCCGGTGGCATCACGGTGGGGGACCTCGTGGCCCGGGGCCGCTACCCGCACCAGCGGCTGCTGAAGCAGTGGACGGCCCAGGACGAGGACGCCGTGATCGCCGCCATGCGGCAGACCGGGGTGCTGGAACTCGCCGACCGTCCCGTCGACGACCTCTCCGGCGGTCAGCGGCAACGCGTCTGGCTCTCCATGGTGCTGGCCCAGGAGACGTCCGTCCTGCTGCTCGACGAACCGACCACCTACCTCGACATCGCCCACCAGGTGGAGGTCCTCGACCTCTGCGCCGATCTGCACGAACGCAAGGGTCACACGATCGTCGCCGTCCTGCACGACCTCAACCAGGCGTGCCGCTACGCCAGTCACCTGGTCGTCATGAGAGCCGGCGGCGTCATCGCCGCGGAGGGCGACCCGGCGACGATCATGACCGCGGAGCTGGTGGAGGACGTGTTCGGCCTGCCCTGCCGGATCATCGACGACCCCGAGACCGGTACCCCGCTCATGGTGCCCACTGCGCGCAAGCGCCGTGCCATGGCCCGGACATCCTAGGGACGGACCGCCCATGCTCTGCACGAGGCTGACGAACGCGAACATCGTCACCATGGACCCGCGGCATCCCGTCGCCCGTGAACTGGGCATCTGGCGCGGCCGGATCGTCGGCCTGGACGACGCGGTGTCCGCACTGCCCGCGCGCGAGGTGATCGACCTCCAAGGCGCCACCGTGCTCCCCGGATTCATCGACGCCCATGTGCACCTCGCCTGGGCGGGTCTGAAGGCGAGCACACCCAGTGTGGCCCCGTGCGAGCGGGTCGACGACGTGCTCGCGGTGGTGGCGGACGCCGTCGCCCGCAAGGGGTCCGGCGGCTGGGTCGACATCGGCGGCTACGACCAGCGCGCCCTGGGACGCCATCTGACCGCCGCCGAACTGGACCAGGTCAGCGACGGGCACAAGCTGTTCATCATGCACGACTCCGGACACGGCTGCGTGGTCAACAGCGCCGTCCTGGACCTGTTGCCGGCCGATGTCCCGCACCGGGACGGCTTTCTCGCGGAAAGCGCCATGACCGCGGCGCGGCGGCTGCGGCTGCCGTACGCGCAGGAGGAACTCGCCGACGCGATCGAGCGCGCCGCCCGCACCTGCCTGGACGAAGGCGTCACAGCCTGCGCGGAGGCCGGCATCGGGGGCGGCCTCCTCGGCCACAGCCCTGTCGAGCTCGGCGCGTACCAACTCCTGCGGGACCAGGGCCGACTGCCCCTGCGCGTCCAGCTCATGGTGGCCGCGGACACGCTGCGCCCCGTCGGCTCGCACCGCTCGGACGGCATACCCCGCGCCCTCGACCTAGGCCTGCGCACCGGGTTCGGCGACGACTGGCTGTCCGTGGGCGCCCTCAAGGTCTACACCGACGGCGGCATGATGGCCAGGACCGCGGCGCTCACCGCCCCGTACCACGGCATGGAACACACAGGGGAGTTCCAGGACGATCCGGAGCGCATCGCGGACACCATCGTGGACGGTCATCTCGCCGGGTGGCAGCTCGCCGTCCACGCGATCGGCGACCGCGCCGCCGACCTGGCGCTGGACGCCCTGGAACGGGCACAGCGCCTCCGCCCGCGCCCCGGCGCCCGTCACCGCATCGAACACGCGGGCCTGATCCGGCCCGACCAGCTTCCCCGCCTCGCACGGCTCGGCGCGAGCGCCGTCGTCCAGCCCAACTTCCTGCGCTACTTCGGCGACGACTACGCGACGGTCATGGGCGAGGGCAGGGCACCGTGGCTGTACCGCGGCAGGGCGTTCCTCGACCACGGCATCACCCTCGTGGGCAGCTCCGACCGCCCGGTCACCGACGGATCACCGCTGCGCGCCGTCCAGTTCATGGTCGAGCGCGCCTCCCGGTCCGGCCGGCTGATCGGCCCGGACGAGGGCATCACCGTCGAAGAGGCGCTGCGCTCGTACACCGTCGACGGCGCCTACGCCTGCCACTGGGAGGACAGCGCGGGCAGCCTCGCCCCGGGCAAACGCGCCGACCTGGTCGTGCTCGGGGACGACCCGCGCCGCGTCAGCACCTCGCACATCGGTGACATCGAGGTCGTGGCGACGTTCGTCGACGGCCGCGAGCGGCGCACGGCGGCGTCCGGGGAATGACCGTGCGCGGCGTGCTCACGCGTGACCCGGCCGGCGGCACACCGCGGAGCGGCGTGCCGGTCCTCATCGGCACCGGCACGGAACGGCTGCCCGCAGGCTGGGAGGCCGGTTCCGGGCCACGCCTGTGGCGCGTGCGCGCGAGCGAGTACGCCGCACGGGCCGCCGCGGACGAGTGGCTTCTCGACGCCGAGGAACGGGCCCGGGTCCGGGCGTTCGTACGGGACCGTGACCGCGACCGGTACCGCGTCGCGCACGTGGTGCTGCGGCGCCTGCTCGGCGCGTACCTGGACGAGGACCCGGCGGCCGTCGGCCTCGTGCGGGAACCGTGCCCCGGCTGCGGCGAGCCGCACGGCCGCCCGGCCGTGGCCGGCGCGCCCTTCCACTTCTCCCTCGCGCACTCCGGCGACCTCGCCCTCCTCGCCTTCGCCGACACCCCCGTCGGCATCGACGTGGAGGCCGACCCGTCCTTGGAGGCGGCGGCCGAGATCGGCGCCATGCTGCACCCGCGTGAGCGCGCCGAGGTGGCCGCCGTACCGCACCGGGCCCGCCCCGCCTCGGTCGGCCGCTGCTGGACCCGGAAGGAGGCGTACCTCAAAGGCGTCGGCATCGGCCTCGGCGAGGACCCGGCGGTCACGTATGTGGGAGCCGGCCCTGCCCCCGCGGCCGTGCCCGGCTGGTCACTCACCGACGTCCCGGTCCCCGCCGGGCACGCTGCCGCCTGCGCCGTACGCCGGCCGGGGTGAGCCCTGCCGCCGTGCACCCGTCGTCGCTCACCGCAGCCGGCCGTCACGGCTTCGGCGCTTGACGACGGCCCGGCCCGGGGCTGCACTGGAATCACCGACGCTGCATCGACTCCGGCCAAGGGAGAGCAGCGATGACAACCATGGAAACGTTCAACCTTCTGCAGCCGTACAAGATCGCCGAGGAGACGTTCGTCATCCCGTGGGCCCTCGAGGCCCCGCCCGTCGGCCACTTCCCGATGAACTCGATGGTGATCCGGGGATCCGAACCGGTCATCGTGGACACCGGTGCGCCCGCGGTGCGCTCCCAGTGGCTGGAGGCAGCCTGGTCCGTCGTGGATCCCCTCGACGTACGGTGGATCTTCCTCACCCACGACGACCGCGACCACGCCGGCAACCTTCTGGCGGTCCTCGCCCAGTGCCCCAACGCGACCCTGCTGACGACATGGTTCTCCATCGGCCGCATGGCCGAGGAGTGGGAGACCCCGATCAACCGGTGCCGCTTCATGACCGACGGCGACACGATCGACGCGGGCGACCGCACCCTGGTCGCCAAACGGCCCCCGCTGTACGACAACCCCACGACCCGCGCGCTCTTCGATTCGAAGACCGACGTCCTGTGGGCCGTCGACACCTTCGCCATGAACGTGCCGGCCCCCGTGCCCGAGACGGCGGCGCTGTCCCCGGACGAATTCCGCGACGGCCAGCTCTTCGGCGGACGGCTGGTCTCCCCCTGGGTCGCCCTGACGGACGCCCGGAAGTTCGGGTCGGTCGTCACCGACTTCCAGCACCTGAACGCCGAGGTCGTCGCCGGCTGCCATACCCCGGTCCTCCGCGGCCCGCAGATCCCCGAGGCCTACGACCACCTCCGCCGGCTTCCCGACATGCCACCGTGGACGGAGTTCACCCAGGCCGACCTGGACCAGTGGATGGCGGTGGCCGAGAGCTCGGTCCCGCCGGAGCAGCCGCGGCCGTCGGGGACGTGAGGGGCGGCGCCGCGCGTAGTGCGACCCGCGTCACGTACCGGTGCCCGACACCTCGATCTCCGCCCACACCTGCTTGCCGCCGCTCAGCGGCAGCGAGCCCCAGGACGCCGTCGTCGCCTCGACGATGAGCAGACCGCGTCCGCCCGTCGCCTCCCAGTCGAGGTCCGCCGGGATCACCGGGGAGCGGGGGGAGGTGTCGTTCACGGCGATCCGCAGCCGGTCCGACGACAGCGTCAGGTCCAGTCCCACTTCGCCCTGGGTATGGGCGATGGCGTTGGTGACGAGCTCGGACACCACCAGCAGCGCGATGTCCACCTCCTCCCGCACGCCCCAGGAGCGCAGCGTGCGCGCGGCGAAACGCCGGGCGTGGAGCACGGCGTTCGTCAGCCGCCACACCGTCCAGTGGGTCCGCAGGGGACGCACTCTGGACCCGTCGTAGCGCAACAGCAGCACCGCGACGTCGTCGTCGCGCCCGTCGGCGGTGCCGAGGAGTTCGTCGGCCACCCTCCCGATGTCGGAAGGGTCCGCGGCACCGAGGGCCTCGCCCACGCGGCGCATGCCGTCCTCCAGGGGGAGGTGCGCCGACTCCACCAGGCCGTCGGTGAGCAGCATGAGCAGGGTGCCGGGCACCAGACCCGCCTCGGTCATGGTGAACTCGGCGTCCGCGAGCACGCCCAGCGGCGGCCCGCCCTCCACCACCAGCTCCTCGGTCCTGCCGTCCGGGTGGCGCAGCACCGGCGGCAGGTGGCCCGCCCGGACGAAGATGGCGATGCCCTCCTCCATGTCCAGATCGACGTACAGGCAGGTGGCGAAGAGGTCCGTCTCCATGCCGACGAGCAGCCGGTTGGCGCGCGAGACGACCACGTCGGGGGGATGGCCCTCCACCGCGTAGGCGCGGACCGCCGTACGCATCTGGCCCATGATGGTGGCGGCCGCGGCGCTGTGGCCCTGCACGTCGCCGATGACGAGAGCCACGTGCCCGTCGGAGAGCGGGATGACGTCGTACCAGTCGCCGCCGACCTCCAGTCCCACGGTCGCGGGCAGATAGCGGGCGACCGCCACGCCGCCGGGCAGCACCGGAAGCTTGCGGGGCAGCAGGCTGCGCTGGAGCATCCTCGCCAGTTCGTGCCCCGCGTCGAGGGCGTGGGCGCGTCTGAGGGCGTTGCCGACCAGTCCGGCGACCGCCGTCAGCAGTGACCGCTCCTCCGGGGCGAACTCGTGCTCGATGTCCCAGCCCACCAGGCACACGCCGATGAGGCGTCCGTCGGCCGGGAGCGGGACGACCGCCAGGCCGCCGGGGCCGATGCCGAGGAGACCGGGTTCCAGGTCGGCGCCGGGCGGCCACAGGCTCATATGGCCGTCCCGCAGGGCGTTCTGCAGCGTGGGCAGCGAGTGGCACGACGCGTCCGGCCACTCGGACCGCCACTCCGTCTGCCACACGCCCGGCCACGCGTCCGGCTCCGGCGGGTCGAGGATGGTGACCAGCAGCCGGTCGGCGTCCAGCTCCGCGACGGCGATCCGGCTCGCGTCCAGCGGCTGGCGCAGTGCGTCGACGACCATGCGGCTGACGTCCCGCACGGTGCTCGCCCCCGCCAGCCGGGCGGACAGCCCCTGCACGATGGCGACCTCGTCGTCGGTGGGACGCAGATAGACGGCGTCCGCGACCACACCGAGCACCCGTTCGGGCATGCCGTCGGCGCCGAACCTCAGCCGGCAGCGCAGACCCAGCCAGCGCAGCTCACCGCCCGGCCGGCGGATACGGAACGCCAGCTGTTCCCCGGACGACGACAGCCTGCCCGGCTCGACCACGGCCATCAGCGCCGGAATGTCGTCGGGGACGGCGCAGGACAGCAGTGTCTCCACCCGCGAGTCGAAGTCCTCGGGGGCGATCCCGAGGAGCTCCAGCACGCGCTCGTCCGCCTCCATGTGCCCGGTGTCCAGCGTCAGGGTGAACGCGCCGCTGTGGAGCGGTACCAGCGTGGGCCCCGGATGCGTCCTGGGCCCCGACCGTCCGACGACGCGGGCCGGCACGGACTCGAGTCCGGCGGCCACCTGATCGGCGTAGAGCTCCAGCAGGCTCCGGCGGTCGGCGTCGAACCCGTCCGCCGTCTCGCCCGCGACCACCAGACAGCCCAGCTTGGCGGCCCCGTGGCCCAGCGGCAGGGCGCCCAGCGAGAACTTTGGCGGCAGCGTCCCGGGGCCCACGGGCGTCACTCCACGCGGGTCGCTGGAGGTGTACGCGGACAGCTCCGCGGGGCTCAGCCACAGGGGCCGGGCGGCGCGGAAGGCGTCCGTGGCGGGGGAGCGGCTGCCGAGGCCGAGCACGGCCGGCAACCCGTACGTCCCGCCGCGGTCGCCCACGACCTCGGCCAGCCGTAGCTCGTCGCCACCCTCGGTGAGGACGTAGACAGCGGCCAGCTCGGCCCCGCAGAACGCAAAACTCGCCCGTGACAACGCGCACCGCCTCCGTACGCGGTCATGTACCGCGCTGTTCCCCATGCTGCCGTTGTTCGCGGGGTCGGAGCTAGTCAGAGGACGAAGATGATGCGCCGGGCGGGCCTCCTCGGCCCCGTGGAGCCCGGGAGTCGCGGGGGCCGGAGGCCGGGAAACGCCGAGGAGGGGACTGCCGCCGGACAGCCCCCTCCTGGCGTGAACACCCGGCGGTCCGTCGCTAGAGCGCGACGTCCCCGCACAGGTGAACCTCGAGGCCGAGCTCGGCGAAGAGCGCGGCCTTGGCCCGCAGCGCCTTGTCCGCGGTCTCCGCGTCCGGCGCGTATGCCACGTTCAGGTGGTTTGCGCGGTGGCGGGCCATGAACTGGTCGCGGCTGACGCCGTGCAGTACGGCGTGCATGATCGGCCACTGCCGGTTCGTCGCCTCGAGCCTGCGCTCCGTCTCCTCCTCCGGCAGTTCCACCGCGCTCGCCCGGCCCATGTCGACGTGGAGCTTTCCGTCCATCAGGAAGACCCGCGACCAGACGACCTCACCCGGCTTGGAGACGCCGCTGAGCGTGCCGCCGCCGAGCGGGAAGAACATGGGCGGCTGGCGCATGCTCCACGACTTGTCGTATCCGCCGTTGTGGGACGCGGGCACGGAGCCCGAGATCTCGAAGACCCATACGAACCGGCCCTCGTACTCCTCGCCCCACCGGATGTCGTGCAGCGTCGTGGCGGGGTCGAGACCCATCGCCGTCCAGATCCGGTTGGTGACCAGGGAGTCGACGGCCACGCCCTCGTCGACCTCGTTGAAGTGCGGCAGCGGCGCTCCCGCGTACAGCTCGCGCGCGCCGTCGCGGCTGAGCACCGGCGGCCGCTGGACGTTGTTGAGCAGACCCTCCGCCAGGTCGCTCGCCGGGACCATGTCCTTGAGGCCCTGCTGGTACTGGATGCCGACGGCGTCGAGACCGAAGTCGTCGGAGATCCGCATTGCGGCTATGTACATCTTGAACTGGCTGAGCAGCTGGGCGTCGGTGAGCTCCGTCGCCTCGTCCGTGCCGGTGTGGAAGGTCATCCCCGCCTTGTCGAGCCACACCCGCACGGCCTGGGCCTCCTCGTCGGAGACCTTTCGCATCTCGGCCACCAGGGCGCTCTGGGACAGGCGCTCCTTGTAGATGCCCAGGGGATTGAGCAGCTCGTCGTCGATGATGGCGTTGTACATGCCCATGCAGCCCTCGTCGAAGACGCCGATGATCGCCTTCTCCTCGCGCAGCTGCCGGGCCAGCGCCACACCCAGCTCGGTCTCCGGGTCCTCGGGGAGGGCCGGCAGGTCGCGGACGTGGCCGGTGTCGTGGACGAGGGTGCCGGTCTCCAGCCAGGTGCGCAGTCCCTGCCGCGCCCACTCGTCGGTGAAGTCGACGCTCCACAGGACCGAGTAGGCGATGTCCGCCTTGGTGAGGCTGCCCGCGAGGTTCAGCAGGCCGACCAGGCCCGGGTACTCGCCGTTCCAGTTGGCGACGATCAGGATCGGCCCGCGGTGGCTGCGCAGGCCGGCGATCACGTGGTGGCTGTACTGCCAGACGCCCTCGACGACGATCAGCGGGGCGTCCCTGGGGATGTTCTTGAAGACCTCGATGCCGGCGCGCTGGCTGTCGATGAAGCCGTGGCCCTTCTCCGGGTCGACCTCGTGTCCGCGCCGGACCTGCCGGCCGAGATCGGCGAGCGCCGCGGCCAGGTCGCTCTCGAGCTTCTGCTGCGCCGGCCAGCAGGTGGTGTTGGCGCTGGGGCGCAGGTCGCCGCTGGCCACGGTGTAGACGGTGCCCGGCTCCGCGGCGGGTGCCCGGTGCGGCTCGGGAAGGGTGTAGGAGGTCATGCGCTCTCGGTCTCCGTAGTGTGTTGCGGGGGTACGGGGTGGGCCGGGTGGGTTTCCCGGGTTCAGCGGTCCTGAAGTGCGGCGAGCGAGTGGACGACAGCGGCGGTGTCCGGGTAGAGCCGGCGGTAGAGCGCGTACAGCTCGTCGTACCGCGCGGTGTTCTCCGCCCTGGGTGTCACGGTCCGCCGGACGGGGTTCCACTCGTCGACGGACGCGTCGGTGACCAGCTGCGCGGCGAGCAGCGCGCCGCCGTAGCTCGCGCCGATGGACGTCGAACGCAGCTCCTGCGGTCTGCCGGTGATGTCGGAGACGATCTGGGTCCACAGGGCGCCCTGGGTGCCGCCGCCGACGGCCACCACCCGGCGGATGTCACCGCCGGCGGCCTCGAGGACCTCGATGTTGTGGCGGACGCCGAAGCCGGTGGCCTCGAGCGCGGCACGGTAGAGGTCGCCGCGGGTGTGGGACAGGGTCAGCCCCGCGATGACGCCGCGGGCCTCGGGGTCCATGACGGGGGTCCGTTCGCCGGAGAAGTACGGCAGCATCAGCAGGCCGTTGGCGCCGGGGCCCGCCGCTTCCGCGAGGCTCAGCAGCTCGGGATGGTCCGCGGCGCCCACCAGGTCGCGCAGCCAGTTCGTCACGGCGCCGGACGTGGCCATGCCGCCGGCCAGGTTGCGGGTGCCGGGAAGCGCTCCCACGGTGCCCCACAGGGACGGGCTGGTCAGCGGCTTCGGCACCGTGTGGATCAGGAACATCGTCGTGCCGTACATCAGCATCAGATCGCCGGTCCGCTGGGCGCCGACGCTCAGCGCTTCCGCCCAGGCGTCGATGGTGCCCGTGGTGACGGGGATGCCGGCGGGCAGGTTCGCCGCGCGTGCCGCCTCTGCGGTGAGCACGCCGGCCGACTCGCCGGACCAGGCCAGGGCGGGCAGTTCGATGCCGGGGGCCACGGCCTGTGCCCAGGGCGTGTACCACTCCTGGGCCGTCGTGTCGTACAGCGGCGTGCACTGGCTGGCCGAGTGGTGGTCGAGGACGTAGGCGCCGGTGAGCTTGCGCACCAGCCAGGAACTCGGCATGTACAGGCGGCGTGCCCGCGCGTACAGCTCGGGCTCCTCCTCGGCGATCCACGCGATCTTCGGGCCGGCCGCCTGGGTGGTGAGGGCGGAGCCGCAGCGGGCGAGGATCTCGTCGGGGCCCAGTTGCTCGTCGAGGCGTTCGATCTGGCGGACGGCGCGGGTGTCGACCCCGTAGAGCACGGCCGGGCGCAGGGGCTCGTCGTGCTCGTCGGTGAGCAGGACGCACGGGCCCATGCCGCTGACGCCCACGGCGATCACGGCGGCGTCGGCAGGGGCGGTCAGCTCCCGCGTCAGCTCGGTGAACTCACGCCACCAGACGGCGGCGTCCATCTCGAACCGCCCGGGACCGGGGCGTGCGGGGGTGTGCTCCCTGACGGCGGAGCGCAGCAGCGTGCCGTCGAGTCCGACGAGGACCCCCTTGCTGCTGGACGTGCCGATGTCCACACCGATGACTGCGTTGCGAAGCATGGCGTGCACGCTGGCAGAAATCGATTTCAGCGTCAAGCCCTCCGTATCGGATCCCTGCACAATCGAAGAATCTTGCCCTGGGTGCCTTGACACGGTCCGGGCCTGTACCTACTTTGCCGTGAAATGGATTTCAGGCGTCGCAGCGACGTACTCGGTCCTTTCCCGCGTTCCCCGCCGGCAGTTGTGGCGCGCGGTGCACATCCCAGAACCTCACCCCCGCGAGAGCAGACAGAACCATGACGACCTTTGGACTCGACGGCCTCTCCCGTAAGGCGCGTGCCGTCAGCCGCTCCATCAGCGCCGAGAACTTCACCGGCGCCAAGTCGGGCGGCGGCAGGGCCACCGAGGGGACGGGGGCGGTCGCGGCCTCCCGGCTCGGACCGGGCTGGAAGATCTCGCCCAGCATCGACATCGCGGCCGGCGAGACCGCGACCCTCGCCGACATCGAGGGCCCCGGCACCATCCGCCACCTGTGGTGCACCACCGCCCCGCACGCCGCCTGGCGCAGCACCCTGCTGCGCGTCTACTGGGAGGGCGAGGAGACCCCGGCGGTCGAGGTGCCGCTCGGCGACTTCTTCTGCAACGGCTGGAACACGTTCAGCCAGGTGTCGTCGGTCCCCGTCGCGGCCAACCCCAACGGCGGGTTCAACGCCTACTGGCCGATGCCGTTCCGCCGCGCGGCCCGCATCACCCTGGAGAACCTGTCCGCGGAGACGGTGACGCTGTACTACCAGGTCGACTACGAGCTCGGCGAGGTCCCCGAGGACTCCACGTACTTCCACGCACAGTGGCGCCGCAGCCACCCCGTTCCCTTCGGCGAGGAGCACACCCTCCTCGAGGGCGTCACCGGCGCGGGCAGCTACGTCGGCACCTACCTCGCCTGGGGCGTCAACAGCCCCGGCTGGTGGGGCGAGGGCGAGCTGAAGTTCTTCATGGACGGTGACGAGGAGTTCCCCACGATCTGCGGAACCGGGACCGAGGACTACTTCGGCGGCGCCTGGAACTTCGACGTCCCCGGCCAGGGCTACACCGCCTACACCACGCCCTACCTCGGCCTGAACCAGATCCTGCGCCCCGACGGCCTCTACAGCAGCCAGCAGCGGTTCGGAATGTACCGTTGGCACATTCTCGACCCCGTCCACTTCTCGGAGGACCTGCGGATCACGGTGCAGAGCCTGGGCATCGGCCCCGGTCAGGGCAACGGCCTGCCGCACCGCTACCGCCACACGAGCGACGACATCGCCAGCACCGCCCTGTTCTACCTGGACGCGCCGAGCAGCGCCTCGCTGCCGCGGACCCCTGATCTGCTCACCCTCGAGGTCGACTGACGGCCACGGTGAGCCCCGGGGCCGACGACCGCGCCCCCGACCCCCCGTACGACCCGCACCAGGAACACGACCCCCCCACGCTCCCACCCTCTCCCTCTCACCTCCGACAGGAGCGCGCGCATGCTCCAGCACGGCAACGACGCCGGGCATCCGGCCCCGACACGCCGCCGTTTCCTCACCGCGCTTGCCGGCGCGGGCGTCGCCACCGCGGCGTCCGGCCTGCTCAGCGGCTGCGGCACGGCCCAGGCGAAGGACGGCCCCCTGCAGTTCTGGAACTTCTACGGACCGCAACGATCGCCCGACCCGGCCGTCAACGCCCAGTCCAAGTGGTTCGTCGACATGGTCGACAAGTGGAACGCCACCCACAAGACCAAGATCGAACTGGTCTACCTCCCGCAGCCGACCTACCTCAACGGTTTCAAGCTGCCCTCCGCCTTCGCCACCGGCCAGGGCCCGGACATCTTCCTGCTCAGCCCCGGCGACTTCCTGCGCTACTACAACGGCGGCGTCCTCGCGGACCTGACCCCGCACATGGACAAGCAAGCCGTCGCCGACTTCGGCACCGCGCTCGACAGCCGCACCGTCGACGGCAAGGTCTACGCCCTCCCCATGGAGGTCGAACCGCTGTCGATGTTCTACGCCGTCGACGCCTGGGAGAAGGCCGGACTGTCCGAGGCCGACATCCCCACCACGTGGGACCAGATGCTCGACATCGGCGACAAGCTGCGCACGAAGACCCGGGCCGGCCTCGTCTTCGAGACCAACCCCGGCTACTACCAGAACTTCACCTGGTACCCGTGGATGTGGCAGGGCGGCGGTGACGTCCTCGACAAGCAGGGCAACGTCGCCTTCGACTCGCCGGCCACCCGCCAGGCCCTGCAGTTCTGGCAGGACTCCGTACGCCACGGCATCACGCCGCGGACCCTGCCCGCCGCCGGAGACGTCATCAGCGGCTTCAAGGCCGGGAACGTCGCGATGTGGCAGCAGGGCATCTGGCAGGTCTCCAGCTTCAAGGCGTACGCCCCCGACTACCGGTACGGCGTCTTCAAGCTCCCCGCGCCCGAGGGCGGCGAATACACCACCGCACTCGGCGGCTGGTCCTTCTGCGCCAACGCGCAGGGCCGCAACCCGGACGCCGCGGCCGAGTTCTGCGCCTGGGCGCTCGGATCCATGAGCGACGACTCCATCGACCGGATGGTCGACTGGTGCACCCGCGCCAAGTCGGACGTGGCGCCCCGCGCCACCGCCCTTGAACGCGGCGCCGCCAAGGGCGGCTACGACTCCGAGGCGATGAAGAAGTTCAAGGACGAGGTGTTCCCCGGCGGCCGCGCGGAACCGCGCTACCCACCGGTCGTCTACAAGGCGATCTCCGACGCCATCCAGGGCACCATGCTCGCCGGCCGCAGTGTGGCGAGTGAGACAGAAAGAGCCGCCGAGTCGATCGCGGCCTACGCCAAGAGCTACCAGGGGGCGAGCCTGATATGAGCAGTGTCGCCGCACAGGACCACCGGCCCGCCGCCGCGCCCGCGGCCCCGGCGCCACCACCGCCCCGGCGCGGGCTCGGCCGCAAGCAGCGCGAGTGGATCGCCGCCGGTCTCTTCCTCGCGCCGGACGCCATCGGCCTGACGCTCTTCGTCGCCATCCCGATGGTGCTCTCGATCCTCCTGAGCTTCTTCCAGGTCAGCGGCTTCGGCAGCTACGAGTGGATCGGGCTCGGCAACTACGAGCGCATGATGAACGACCCGCTGTTCTGGGACTCGATGAAGGTCACCGGCCTGTACGTGGTGATTCTCGTCCCCGTCCTGTTCTGCGTGAGCCTCGGCCTCGGGCTGCTCGTCAAGCAGAAGCTCCCCGGCATGGGGGCCTACCGCACCGCGCTCTTCCTGCCCTACGTCGTCAGCCTCGTCGTCGTCGGCGTGCTGTGGAAGTTCCTCCTCGACGAGCAGGTCGGCGCGGTCAACCGGGCCATGCGGGCGATCGGGCTCGAGGGGGAGTCCTGGCTCGGCGACCCCACCCTCGCGCTGGGCTGCGTCATCGCCGTCATGGTGTGGGTGATGATGGGCTACTACATGATCATCTTCCTTGCGGGGCTCCAGGAGATCCCCAAGGAGTACTACGAGGCCGCGAAGATCGACGGCGCCGGGCCGTGGACCACGTTCCGCACCATCACCTGGCCGCTGCTGCGCCCCACCAGCTTCTTCGTCCTGCTGATGTCTACGGTCGCCGCCATCACCGGCGGACTCGACCTGATCTTCGTCCTCACCAACGGCGGCCCCGCCAACGGCACCTCGCTGGCGATCTTCTACATCTACCAGCAGGCGTTCGGATTCGGGGAGTACGGCTACGCGTCGGCCATGGGCTCGTTCCTGGTGCTGATCATGGTCGTCTGCTCCGCGGTGATCTTCAAGCTCACGAGAGGCGGGAGGTTCGACGATGGCGAGTGAAGTGAATGCGGTGGGCGGCCGGCGGCTGTTCTCCGGACGCGTCGGACTGACCGCGCTGGCGGCCTTCGCGGCGGTCATCAGCGTCCTGCCGGTGTTGTGGATGGTCTCCGCGGCCTTCAAGACCCGCTCGACGGTGACCGACGGGAACCTGATCCCGACGGAGTTCACGATCCAGAACTTCGTCTACGTCTTCACCGAGGTCCCGTTCGTCCGCTACCTCTGGAACAGCTTCTTCATCTCGGCCGTCATCACGATCGCCGCGCTGCTGTTCCACTCGATGGCCGCGTACGCGCTGGCACGGCTGCGGTTCCCCGGCCGGGAGAAGATCTTCATGGCGATCTTCTCGACCCTCCTGGTCACCGCGCCCGTGGTGCTGATCCCGCTCTTCATCGTCGCTCGGGAGCTGGGCCTGCTCGACAGCTACGCGGGACTGATCATCCCGGCCATCTTCAACGCCTTCGGCATCTTCCTGCTCCGCCAGTTCTACCTGGGGCTGCCCAAGGAACTCGAGGAGGCGGCGGTCCTCGACGGCTGCGGTCACTGGCGCGTCTACTGGAACATCGTCCTGCCGATGTCCCGGCCGATCCTCTCCGCACTGGCGGTGTTCTTCTTCCTCGCCAACTGGAACGCGTTCGTCTGGCCGCAGGTCGCCACCAGCGACCAGAGCCTGACGGTGGTCCAGCTCGGGATCGCCTCGTTCCAGACGCAGTACCTCTCCAACTGGAACTACATCCTGGCGGCGGCGACGGTCGCGGCACTGCCGATGCTCGCGCTGTTCTTCACCTTCCAGCGGCAGATCGTCGAATCGATCAAGACGTCCGGCATGAAGTAGCTCCACGTGTCACGCCACGCGCCCCGGCCCCCGGCCGGGGCGCGTGCCGTTGCCGGCGCATGTCCGGAGAGGCATTCACCTCCCAGGCCCGGTGGCATACGCGAGCGGCGGTGCGATCGCCTGGGCGTCCGCTCCCTCCCCGACCCACAACCCGATGAACAGCGCGGCGGTCGCCTCCAGCAGCCCGGCCCGCTCCAGGCCGCCCCCGGCCACAGGCTCACAGCCCGTATTCCGCACCAACTCGCTCACGAGCGCGAGCGCCGCCCCGTCGTCCCCGCAGACCGGAACGGCCAAGGGCCGACCGTCGAAGGCGGGCGGATCCATCCGCCACACGTCCTCGTGGCAGAGGTTGAACGCCTTGACCACATGGGCGCCCGGTGCCGCCGCGGCCAGCCGCCGCGCGGCCGAAGGGCCGCCGTCCGTCAGCAGACGGAAACCCGGCCCCACCGGATTGGAGCAGTCGAGCAGCACCTTCCCGTCCAGGGCCGCGTGCAGCTCCCGCGCAACGTCCTCTCCCGCTCCGTAAGGCAGTGCGGCCAGCACCGCTTCACCGAACTCGGCCGCCATGCGCAGACTCCCGTGCCGCGTCCCGCCGCCCAGGCGCCCGGCGAGCCGCTGCGCTCCGGGCTCGTCCCTTCCCCCGACGGCCACCTCATGCCCTGCCCGCACCCAGTGCGTGGCGAGCGCGTCCGCCATGTTGCCCGTTCCCAGCACGCCGATCCGCATCGAACGCCCCTCTCTCCGTGCTTGCTCTGCACCGTTCGGGACAACGCTAGAGAGCCCGTCAGGCACCATTCGGTACGTGACGACCGACTCCTTCCTCGCCGACTGCCGGGCCCGCCTCGCCTTCGATCTTCTCTCCAACACCTGGAGCGCCGTGGTGCTCTGGGCCCTGCGCGACGGCCCCGGGCGTCCGAGGGAACTGCGCGAGCGAATAGGCGGCATCAGCTCCAAAGTCCTCACCGAGACGTTGCGGCGCCTTCAGTTCAACGGGCTGGTGGAACGCCACGCGTTTGCCGAGGCGCCGCCCCGGGTCGAGTACCGGCTCACCGCCCTGGGCCGGACGTTGCTGGTCCCCATCGAGGCGTTCGGCGCATGGGCATTCGAGCACGGCGACGAAGTCATGGCCGCCCAGGACCGCGAGGCCGCCGGCGCTCCCCGTCCTCAGCCGTGACCGACGCTGCAGAAAACCGTTTCGCGTCCCGGGGAGACGCCCCTACTGTGGCGCGGTGACAACTCGGATGATCATTCTCAACGGTGGTTCCAGCTCTGGGAAGTCCGGGATCGTGCGGTGCCTCCAGGCCGTACTGCCGGATCCCTGGCTGGCGTTCGGGGTCGACTCGTTCGTCGACGCGCTGCCCGCGAAGATGCAGGCGTCGGACGCGGGGCTCGAGATCGCGCCGGACGGCCGAGTGAGCGTCGGGGCGGACTTCCGGGCACTGGAGGCGGCCTGGACCGAGGGCATCGTGGCGATGGCCGGTGCGGGCGCGCGAATCATCGTCGACGACGTCTTCCTCGGCGGCGCGGCGTCACAGCAGCGGTGGCAGAAGGCACTTGGCGGACTGCCCGCGCTGTGGGTCGGCGTCAGATGCGAGAGCGCGGTCGCCGCGGGCCGCGAGATCGCACGGGGTGACCGTGCCCGGGGGATGGCCGCGTCGCAGGCGGACGCGGTTCACCAAGGGGTGACCTACGACGTGGAGGTCGACACGACGCACACCGAATCCCTGGCGTGTGCGCGCGCGATCGCCGCCCACGTCGGCTGATCGACGCTGTTGAACCTCAACGGACGCCGGGGGAGGGGACCGTGGGGGAAGAGCCGTCGCTCGGCGTGGTTCTGCTGGTGATGACGCTCGTGGGGGCGGGGGCTGCCGTGGTCGGCGGGGCTGTCATCGTTTCGATGATCGGACTCGTGCTCTGGGCGAAATCCTTTTGGCGGCGGAAACGCGGGAAAAAGCCTGACCGCCGCATGGAGCGGCCACAGCCCGGACGCCTCGGCCGGACCGAGCTGTCGCGCGCCCCAGGACAGGACCGCCGTCCCGCATGGAGCGGCCCCCTGCCTGTACGGGGCGGCCCCGTCCCCCGGTCACCCGCCCACGGGCCGGGCCCGGCCCGGAGACGTCACGCACTCGCACCGGGCCACGCCCGAGAAGTCCGCCCCCGGGGCACCCCGACGCCGGCGGGCCACCCACCGAAGCGGCGGCACGGCCGGCCCACGCCCCGCCGGGGCGACATGCAGCCGAGACCGGGCCACGCCGACAGCGTCGCCCGTCGGACCCGCCCGGCCGCCCGGATCCGCCGGCCGCCCGGGCCCGCCCGGCCGTCCGGACCCACCGGATCAGCCCGGCCGCCCGGCCGTCCGGCCGTCCGGACCCACCGGATCAGCCCGGCGCCCGGATCCGCCGGCCGCCCGGCCGGGCCCGCGTCACGCCTGGCTCGGCCCCGCCGTGCTCTCGCGCGGCTTGAGCGTCGTACGCAGCACCACCGTCTGAAGGAGCGCCGCGCTGCCCGCCATCCGCTGGAGCAGCAGTTCCGCCGCCGTGCGCCCGAGGTCGTAGGACGGCAGCTCGACCGTCGTGAGCGAGGGCCGCACCAGTGACGCCCAAGGCACGTCGCCGAAGGACAGGACGCCGACCGCCGGCGGCGCCTGCCCCGCTTCGCGCAGGGCCTGGAGCGCGCCCACGGTCATCAGGTTGTTCGCCACGAAGACGGCGTCCGGCGGCTCGGGGAGGGCGAGCAGTTCCTGCATGGCTGCCCGGCCGCCCTCGACGCGGAAGTCGGCATGGCGGATGTAGGACGCGGCCCGCGCCGGGTCGCCGGAGTCGTTGCCCAGTTCGCCACGGAGGGCGGACCGGTAGCCGGCGAGGCGCTCTTCGGAGGTGGAGGCCCCCGCGGGGCCGGTGATGCAGGCGACCCGCTGGTATCCGGCCCGGAGCAGGTGGCGGGTGGCGACCTCGCCGCCGTGCTGGTTGTCCACCATGACGGCGTCGACGTCGGCGTCGTGGGGCCGGCGGTCGACGGCCACCACCGGCATTCCTCTGGCCATGAGCGGGCTGAGGTCGGTCCGGTCGCGTGAGGCGGCGGCGACGATGACTCCGGCCATCTGTTCGCCCATGACGATGTCGATGTAACGGCGTTCCTTCTCGACGTCCTCGTCGGAGTTGCACAGGACGACCGACATGCCGGTGCGCTGCGCGGCGTCCTCGACGCCGCGGGCGAGCGAGGTGAAGAACGGGTTCTCGATGTCGGGGATGATGAGGCCGATCACGCTCGACTGCTGTTTGCGCAGCGACCGGGCGAGCCGGTTGGGCGCGAAGCCGAGCTCGGCGGCGGCCTGCCGTACGGACTCGGCACGAGCGGCTGTGACGTTGCCGCCGTTGAAGACCCGCGACACCGTCGCCGGCGACACTCCGGCCGCACGCGCCACGTCCTGAATCGTCACCACTGTCGTGTCCACACCTTTCGTCCGCTGCGCAGACCCGCGCAGCCGCCACGCGGCCGCACGCCACGCATCCCGCTGCCGGCGTGCCGCGCCGGGCCGGCGCGTAGCCGCGGGGTGGTGCCGCACCAGCCGGTTCGCCGTGGGTTCCTTGACTTTACCCGCCCCTGAAAAGGATTTCTCTGCTGGCCCCAGGCAAATCGTCAGCCCAGGTGTTTCCGTGGGGTCCCCTCTGTCGTCGCCCTGTGTCCTCGCGCCCGGCAATGTCGTGCGGAGCAGGGGCTTCACGGATATTTGTATGCTGCACGAGCATTTTCTGCAATCGATTTCACGCCAAGCTCCTCGGCATCGTGACTCCGGCCCCTGGCGAGGGCCGGACCGGAGGCCCGGGCGCGGCCGGACCGGGACGCCGGCCCGGCATGCCATCGGTCGCCCCGGCGGCCCGGTCCTGTGACCCTGGTGGCATGCGACGAGGAAGTGACAGTGCGAAGGTCCGCAGGGTCTACGAAGAGCCCGGTCCGGACGACGGCCTCCGGGTCCTCGTCGACCGGCTGTGGCCACGCGGTCTGAGCAAGGACGCGGCGCACGTCGACGAGTGGCCCAAGGCGCTGACACCGTCGTCGGAGCTGCGGCGCTGGTTCCACGGACCGGACGGGGAGTACGAGGAGTTCCGGCGACGCTACGAGGCCGAGCTCGCCGAACCCGCCGCCGCGGAAGCGCTGCGGAAACTGCGCACTCTTGCCGCCGAAGGGCCGGTCACGCTGCTGACAGCGTCCAAGGAGCCGGACCGCAGCCACGCCGCCGTGCTGCGGAGCCTGCTCTGACACCCGCTCAACTCTCCGAAGCCGACGGCAACTTGGATCAGGAGCCGTATCGTGGACCGCGGTGGCGCTCCGGCGACGGTCCGGCAGCCGCCCCGGAACGAAAGGCCCACCGAGTGCACCTGCCCACCGACGATCCGGCGGCGCCCTGGATGACTCCCGTGCCCGGCGGTGCCGTGGAGCTCCGCGACGACCGGCGCGGCACCAGCTGGCGCACCGAGCTCGCCCCGTTCCTGCTCGGCACGTATCCCGTCACCACGGGCCTCCACCGTGCCGTCACAGGAGCCGACCCCACTCCGGATCCCGCCGCCCACCTCACCGCCGACCCCGCCGCGAACGGAGCGGCACCCGTGACGAACATCAGCTGGCTCGACGCGATCGAACTGTGCAACCAGGCGTCGGCCCGGGCCGGGTTCGGCCGGGCCTACTCCCGCGACGCGCGCAGCGGCGAGGTGACATGGGACCGGGCGTCGGACGGCTACCGACTGCCGACCGAGGCGGAGTGGCAGTACGCCTGCAAGGCGGGCACCAGCGGTTACCGCTACGGCGACATCGACGACATCGCCTGGTACGCGGACAACTCCGGCGGCCGGGCCCACGACGTCGGCGGCAAGAAGCCCAACCCCTGGGGCCTGCACGACATGCTGGGCAATGTGTGGGAGTGGTGCTGGGACCTCTACGACGAGGAGGTCTACGGCTCCTACCGCATCTTCCGAGGCGGCGGCTGGGCCGAGTCGGCGCGCGGCTGCGGAGCCTCCGTGCGACGCCGCAGCCACCCCACGTTCGCGATCGACGACCTCGGCCTCCGGCTCGCCCGGACCGTGCGAAGCGCCTGAGCCGAACCGTCGGCGCTCCCTGTCCCGGCCGGCCAAGGACGGGCAGGAGCCCCGATCGCCGGCTTCGACGTGCCCACCCGGGAGCTGCCCGCGGGTGTCCGGCACATCCTCGGGCCATGCGTGCCGCGGCCTTGGTCACCGGCCTCGACGACGCGTCGCTCCCCGCCCCGGGCATTCCGGCCGTGCGGCTCCTGGAGCGACTCGGCGGGCGAGGTGAAACTCCCGGCAGCCTCGGCCTGCTGCGGCATCGCAGGGCGAGAAGGTCCTGCTAGAGGCGTAGCCGAGGGGCCTCCGCGGCAGGGTCCACCGGACCGGTCAGCCGGCCCGCCAGCTCACGGGCCCAGCCGGTCAGCCCCGGCACGTCGATGGCATGCGGCGCGGGGAAGCCGGCGATCCGGTCGGCGCCGCGCAGCAGCAGACGGGCGCCGCCCGCGGTGTTGCCCCGCGCCGCGTGGGTGAGCCCCACCGCGAGCTGGGCCAGGCCGCGCCACAGCTCACGTTCGTCCTCGGGGCCGGACTTCCAGGCGTCCTCGAACACCTCGTGCGCATGGAACGGCATCCCGGCGTCGAGCAGCCGCTGCGCCTCGGAGAGCGTCTCGGCGGGCGTGCGCAGCACACCTTCCGGCTGGCGTTCCACGCCGGGCGCGCCATGGGGGAGGGGGCGCCCCAGCCCGTCCCGGGGGCGGGCGTTGCGCGCCCGGCCCTCGGCGTCGCGGTCTCTGCGTGCCTTGTCCATGCCGCAATTGTCCCTCGTACGCCTCCACCGGCGACGGGCGGTGTGGCCACATGCCACCGCGTCGCAGGCCGGGCGTCCGACGACCCCGCAGAGTGAGGTAATGTTCTCTTGCGCGCTCAGCCAGGGAATCCGGCGGAACCGCGCACCGGGACGTGGCGCAGCTTGGTAGCGCACTTGACTGGGGGTCAAGGGGTCGCAGGTTCAAATCCTGTCGTCCCGACTCGAGAGAGTCGTAGATCCAGGGGCCGTTTCAGAGCGATCTGAAACGGCCCCTGGATCGTTTTCGGGACCAGTTCCGGTGACCACTTGGGGACCGACCCGCCTTGACCGCGTCCGCGGCGACCACGATCGGGCCTGGCCGCGGCGTCCTGGACGTCCTACCCACCCCGACTGACCGCCGGCGAGGCGGCCGACCTGCCGCGCAACTCCCGCAGCGGCTGCGGGAACCGCTTGTCGGCAGCAAGGAACGGCCGGCGGAGCGCTTCGGTATCGAAGAGTTCTGGCGCCGCGTCGCCGAACGCACCGGAGGCCGTCCGCGCACCGCCCCGTGGGACGCCGGCGCCGATCTGACGACCCTCGCGTCGGCACTGTCTCCGGCGGAGAGCTCAACCGGATCATCAGCCAACTGCCCTCCGGCTGCACCGTCCTGTTCGGCGAGGCCGACCTGGCGGCCGACCGAAGGCGAGCCCTGCCGCGCGCGGGGCTCGCCTGGGGCGCAAAACGGATGTGCCGCGCGAGGGGGCGGAGCGCCGCCCCGACCGTGCGGCGCGCGTCGCCGGGGCGG
>NZ_JBFAQK010000035.1:0-68309 GCF_040677245.1 Streptomyces kurssanovii | reverse complement strand
GTGGAGATACCGGGAGCGGCAGAATCCCCAAGGGAGCATACGGTGGTCTCATTGTTTGCATCGGCGCCTCCGCCCGCGGCGGACCCGGTCCTGTCGTCGCCGGCCGCGGCCGTCCGGTGCCGTCAGTGCGGCCGACGGGTGCCGTGGTAGTGCTGGGCGAGCCGGGCGAGGGCGACCGCGCCGAGCAGCAGGCCGAAGTCGCGCAGCGCGATGTCGTAGTGGCCCGGGACGGTCAGCAGGTTGACGATGATGCCGGCGAGCCAGCCGGCCACGAGCCAGCCTCCGAAGCGCGGTGCGAGCGCGACGGCGACGCCCGCCACGATCTCGATGACGCCGACGGCGTACATGGCCTGCTGGGCGCTGCCGGGGACGATGTCGTTGATCCACGGCGCGAGGTAGACGGGCCAGTCGACGAGCAGGTTGGTGAACTTGTCCAGCCCGAACAGGACGGGCGCCACGGTGAACCCGATGCGCAGGATGACGAACGCCTGGTATCCGGGGTCGGCGAGCGCGGCCCGCCGTGCGGGGGCGGACGTGGTGGTTGTGGTGGGGGACGACATGGTGGGCGCCCTTCTTTCCGTCTTCGGTTTTCTCTGCCGAGCTTCTATCGACAACTCTCACTATCGATAGAAGCGCGGATCACCTCTTTAGTCAATGGGCGTTGGTTTTACACTGGTGTTCGTGGACCACCCGAAAGAAGCACCCCACCCGGATGCCGCG
Source organism: Streptomyces kurssanovii (assembly GCF_040677245.1). NCBI lineage: Bacteria > Bacillati > Actinomycetota > Actinomycetes > Kitasatosporales > Streptomycetaceae > Streptomyces > Streptomyces kurssanovii. The sequence continues at coordinate 67,589 of NZ_JBFAQK010000035.1, read as the reverse complement.
CCCGACCCGGATGTCTCCGCCGTCGCCGCCCTCGACGAGCCGACCCGCAGGAGGCTCTACGACCACGTCGCGCGCCAGCCGGGGCCGGTCAGCCGCGACGAGGCCGCCGCGGCTCTCGGCCTGGCCCGGCAGACCGCCGCCTTCCACCTGGACCGCCTGGCCGGCGAATCGCTGCTCGACGTCGTCTACGAGCGGCGCAGCGGACGCACCGGTCCGGGGGCGGGCCGGCCCGCCAAGCTCTACAAGCGCTCGGCCAAGCAGGTCGCCGTCAGCCTGCCCGAGCGTCACTACGAACTGGCCGGTCGGCTCCTCGCGCAGGCCGTGGAGACGTCCGAGGTGACCGGCGAACCGGTCAGGGCCGTCCTGCACCGCGAGGCGCACCGGCTCGGCACACAGCTCGCCGGGCAGGGCGCCACGGACGTGCTCGACCTGCTGGAGCGGTACGGATTCGAGCCCCGCCACGACGGGGACGCCGTCGTCCTGGGCAACTGCCCCTTCCACGCGCTCGCCCGCGAACACACCGAGACGGTGTGCGGCATGAACCTCCACCTGCTGCGCGGCGTGCTCCAAGGGCTCGACGAGGTCCGCCTCCAGGCATGCCTGGCGCCCGCCCCCGGCCGGTGCTGTGTCCGCCTCGAGCCGGCGCCCTCCCCGTCCACGGACCCTTCTCCCCGCGCCGGGCGCTGACCGTCCGACCGCGCAGGGCCGCCGAAGCCGGGTTCGGACGACGGGTTGCGGTTGCCGCTGCGGCAGCTTCTACCGTCCTGACCAGGGCCGGAGAAACCGGCCCGGTGACGCACTCGTGAGGGAGCGGCGATGGAATGGCCGATCGCGGAGGTGGCCCGGATGTCGGGCGTGACCGCCCGGACCCTGCGGCACTACGACGAGATCGGTCTGCTGCCTCCGGCCCGGATCGGCGCGAGTGGCCACCGCTACTACGAGGAGCACCAACTCCTGCTGCTGCAGCAGATCCTCGTACTGCGGGCCCTGGGCGTCGGACTGCCCGAGATCGGCCGGATCCTGGCCGAGCAGGTCGACGAGGTCGAAGCCCTGCGCGGCCACCACCGGCGGCTGCTCGCCGAGCGGGACCGGCTCGACGCACTGGCCGGCACCGTCTCCCGCACGATCGCCGAACTGGAACAGTCCAGGAAGGACGGCAGACACATGACCGCCATCAACCGACCGGAGAACCTGTTCGAGGGCGTGCGGCCCTCCCAGTACGGACAGAACATGCGCGACTTCCCCGAACTCGCCGAGGATGTCGGCCGGCGGGCCGCCACGATGAGCCAGGCCGAGGCGGAGGCGGGGCATCGCGAGCGCACGGCGCAGATGATCCGGCTGGCCGAACTCATGGTCGCCGGCAACCCGGTCGACGCCGAACCCGTACAGGCGGAGATCGACGCCCAGTACCGGGCGTTGTCGGAACTGCGCGCCGTCTCTGCCGACGAGTACCGCGCGATCGGGCGGTCCTGCGTGGACAACGACGCCTGGCGCGCCGCGTACGAGGCGATCGCCCCGGGCCTGGCCGCCTACCAGCGTGACGCCATCGAGGCGTACGCGACGTCCGAGCTCGGCTGAACCACGACAGAGCCGCCGCCGGGGACGGACCCCGGTGGCGGCTTTCGTCGTTTCGCCGAGGCCCGTAGCGGAACATCGAGGCTCATGCCTCCGCGGGGTCGGGTGCCGGGCGGCGCCGTCCCGGGCCGGCTCTCGGCGACAGCCATGACCGTCCCGTCGCACCTCGGCAGCGGTGCGCAGGCGTCAGGCGGGCAGCGCGGCGAGCCAGCCGGTCAGGAGCCGGTTGACCTCGGTGGGGCGTTCCTGCTGGATCCAGTGACCGCAGCCGTCGAGGAGGTGTGAGGAGACCAGGCCGGGCAGCGTCGTGGGGTAGGCGTCGATCGCGTCGGCCATCCACACGGTGGAGGCGTCCAGGGCGCCGCCGACGAACAGGGACGGCTGGGTGAGGGGAGCGCCGTCGAAGGCGGCGAGATCCTCCCAGTCCCGGTCCATGTTCCGGTAGCGGTTCAGCGCCGGGCCCAGTCCGGTCCGCTCGAACTCCCCCGCGTAGACGTCGAGATCGTCCTCGCCGAGCCATCCGGGCAGCGGGCCCGCGGGGAACCGGGCGCGCAGCGTCCCGCCCCTGCTCACGAAGTGCGGGTCCGGCGCGTCGGGGGCGGGCATGGTGTCGGCGGACAGTGCGGCGTAGAAACCGGCGAGCCAGCCGCGTACGTCGGGTTCGATCTCGGCCTCCGCCCGGCCCGGCTGCTGGAAGTAGGAGACGTAGAACTCCTCCTCCCCGCCCATCCGGGCGAAGACGTCACCGGGCCGCGGACCGCCGCGTGGGGCGTAGGGCACGCTGAGCAGTCCCACCGCGCGGAACACGTCCGGCCGGAGCAGGGCGGAGTTCGCGGCGATGGTCGCACCCCAGTCGTGTCCGACGATCACCGCGGACCGCTCACCGAGGGCGTGCACCACGGCGGCGTTGTCGTCCACCAGGTCGAGCATCCGGTACGCGTCCGTGGCCGCGGGCTTGGAGGAACGGCCGTAGCCGCGGACGTCGACGGCGACCGCGCGGTATCCGGCGGCGGCCAGAGCCGGCAGTTGGTGACGCCAGGAGTACCAGGATTCCGGGAAGCCGTGCACGAGCAGCACCAGAGGGCCGCTGCCCTGCTCCACCAGGTGGATCCGGCCCGCCGGTGAGGGGACCAGTCGGTGGGTGGCGTCGGCGGCCTGCTGCTGCGGCATGAGTCCTCCACGGGTCTCCAGTGTGCGCGCCGGGCCGGCTTCGGGCCCACGCGTGCACGGCTCTTCGCCGATCATGCGGCGGGTGTGGCGGGCGCGGCCAGCCGTGTTGCCGCTTCGGCAAGTCCGGCGGCCCGGCGGTCGCCCGAGGGCACTCCTGGCGTGCGGCGGGCGCAGGCCGTGCTGTTCACGTCCGGCGAACTGGCCACGCTGCTCGTACAGTTCGCAGGAGTCCGCACGGATCCGCAGGGGTTCTCGGGGGAAGGACGTGGCGATGGCACTGGCCAGGAAGGGCGCGCGGCGCATCACCGTCGACGGTGCCGCCTACCGCTGGAGGCTGCGCGGAAGGCCGACGTACGGCCAGGGAATGGTGTGGTCTCCCCTCACCTACGCGGTGGAGCTCGCGGAGGGTCCGGGCACGACCTTGGTGGTCACGACCGATCAGCCGCATCCGGGCAACTGGGTGGGAAGAACGGCCGCGCCGCTCCTGCCCGCGCACGTCGCCGACAGCATTCGCACCGCCCGCGCCGGCGGTTGGACGCCCGGGGCTCCTGGCTCGCCGTTCCGTCTCGACCGGTCACAGGGCTTCGTCCCCTTCCGCTGACCCGTCGCCCCGGGCCGGGGCCCGGCCGCGTATCAACAGGTGGGCGTGTCGGGGGTGTTGGAGGAGTCGGGCTTGCGGGCGAGGAAGGTGGCGACCGTTCTCTTCGTTCCTTCGCCGGGCGGCTCCAGCAGTTGCGCGGTGATCACGAGGCCGGCCGCCTCCAGCAGTTCGGCGGTCCGGTCCGGCGGCGTCAGGTAGGACTCGTAGGACACCGGGCGGCCGCCGTACGCCTGTGTCGGACGCAGGTGTTCACCGGTCCCGGCGTGGCCGGCCAGCATCAGGCGGCCGCCGGGTGCGAGTGTGCGGTGGAATTCGCCGAACACGACCGGCAGCAGTTCCGGTGGCGTGTGGTGGACGGAGTAGTAGGCCAGGATGCCGCCGAGTTCGTCGTCGTCGATCGCCAGCGCGGTCATCGACCCGACGGTGAAGTCCAGCCCCGGATACGCCTGGCGGGCCAGTTCGACCATCGCGGGCGACAGGTCGATGCCGAACGCGGGCACCCCCAGCCCGGCCAGGTGCGCGGTCACCCGGCCGGGACCGCATCCCACGTCCGCGACGGGCCCGCGGCCGGCCGTCCGTACGTCCTCGGCGAACGCCGCCAGCACGGCGCGTGACAGCGGGTCCAACTCGGCCGGGAACGTGACCTGTCGGGCGTATGCGGCGGCGACGGTGTCGTACGACTCCCGGACGGCGGCGAGGTAGGAGAGGTCGGTCACGGGCGTGACTCTAGAGGGGCCCCTGCTTCGACTTCGGCGACGGGTGGCCGGGGGCGTCCGGAGCCGTGCCGGTCGGCCCTCCGGGACGGTCGGTGGCCGGCGGAGGCCGACGGGGTGCCGTCCTCGCTCCCCTCAGGTCACCATGCGCTGATGAGCGGCGCGTCGGGCTCGTGCTGCCGCCAGGCCCCGCTGAGGCGCGCGAGCCGGTCCGCGGCGGCGATGCCGCACAGGGACGCGACCTTGCCGTCGCTCACCCCGAACGCCACGGCGCCCGCGACCCGGTCCTCGACCACGGCAAGGACGGCCGGGGAGCCGTTGACCAGCGCGAAGTGGAACACGGGCGAGCCGCCGGCCAGCCGCCGCTTCGCCGGAGTGGGCTTGAAGCCGGCCCGCACGTAGGAGGCGACACGCTCGCGTGTCGTGTACCGCAGCAGCCGCCTGGCCAGTCCGGCGCCGTCCGAGATCGCGGTCACGTCGGCGGTGAGCATCTCCACCAGGCGTTCGGTGCGCCCCGACGTGGCGGCGGCAAGGAACTCCTCGACGATCCGGCGCGCGGTCGCGGGGTCCACCTCGTCGCCGCCGCGGCGCTCGACGGCGATCCGGCGTCGGGCCCGGTGGACATGCTGCTGGCTCGCGGACTCGGTGATCTCGAGGATCTGGGCGATCTCGGCGTGGGGGTACGAGAAGGCCTCGCGCAGGACGTAGGCGGCCCGCTCGACCGGTGAGAGGCGCTCCATGAGGGTCAGTACGGCCAAGGACACCGATTCGCGCTGCTCGAAGGTGTCGGCAGGGCCGAGCATCGGGTCGCCCTCGAGGAGCGGCTCGGGCAGCCAGGCGCCGACCGCGCGTTCGTGGCGCGCCTGCGCCGAGCGGAGCCGGTCGAGGCAGAGATTGGTGACGACCTTGGTCAGCCACGCTTCCGGCACCTCGACGCGTTCGCGGTCCGCGGCCTGCCAGCGCAGGAACGTGTCCTGCACGGCGTCCTCGGCGTCGGCGGCCGAGCCGAGCAGACGGTACGCCAGCGAGGCCAGCCGGCCCCGGCTGGCCTCGAACCGATCGATGGCTGCGCTGTCCATGGGAAGCAGCCTATGCGGCGACCCTCACAGCGGCCCGGTCGGGCGCGGTGGCCAGGCGGCGCTTGCGCTTCGGCATGCCGAAGGTCGGGTGGGCGATGCCCCAGCCGGCCCCCTTGAGCACGCCCGACTTGAGCCGCGCGGCGGCCTTGCCGCCCAGGTACCAGGACTTGGACCGGGCGTCCCCGTCCACCATCTGGAAGATGGCGTCCCGCCGCCCGAGACTGATGTGGTTGCCGTAGTACTTCAGCCCGGTGATCGGGACCTCGCTGCCCGTCAGGCGCGCGATGATCGCGGCGGTCGCCTGCATGTTGGTGATGCCGGCCGAGGCGCAGGACATCGGCAGCGGCCGGCCGTTCTCGCCGATCGCGTAGGCGCAGTCACCGGCGGCGTAGACGTCCGGGTGCGAGAGGGAGCGCATGGTGCGGTCGACGACGATCTGGCCGGTCTCGGCGACCTCCAGGCCGCTGGCGGCCGCGATGGGGTGCACGGCGAACCCGGCCGACCACACGGTCACGTCGGCCGGAAGGGACATACCGTCTGCGGCGATCGCCCGCGTCGGCTCGACGGCTGCGATGCCGGTGTGCTCGTGGACGGTGACGCCGAGCCGGTCGAAGGCCTGGCGCAGGTGGCGGCGGGCCTTCGGGGAGAGCCAGGCGCCCAGCTCGCCGCGGGCGGCGAGGGCGACCGAGAGGTCGGGCCGGGACTCGGCGAACTCGGTGGCGGTCTCGATGCCGGTCAGCCCCTCACCGACGACCAGCACGGTGCCGCCCTCGTTCAGGCCGGCCAGACGCTCGCGCAGACGCAGCGCCGAGGACCGGCCGGTCACGTCGAAGGCGTACTCGGCCACGCCGGGGACGCCGTGGTGGGCGACGGAGCTGCCGAGCGCGTAGAGAAGCGTGTCGTACGCGAGCTCGCCGTCGCCGTCCTCGCCGGTCACGGCGACGGCCTTGCGCTCGGGGTCGACGCCGGTGACGCGCGCCAGGCGCAGCCGCACCCCGGTACCGGCGAACACGTCGGCGAGCTTGCGGAACGCGACGTCCTGGCCGGCCGCGAGCTGGTGGAGCCGCATCCGCTCGACGAAGTCGGCCTCGGCGTTGACGACGGTGATCTCGGTGTCGGCGGGTGAGAGCCGGCGGGCCAGGTTCCCGGCGGCGAAGGCCCCGGCGTATCCGGCGCCGAGTACGACGATGCGGTGCTTCATGGCGTTGCTCCTGTCTCGTTCGCGTGCCCCTTGAACGAGACGGCGCCCCGATTGCTGACAGGAGCCGGGTGTGACGCGGGTCACCTGGCAAGGGATGGGCGGCTGAGCCCTCCGACAAGGGGGCTGAGAGCGCTCCGGCAGGCGCGCTCGGGCCGTGGGAGGTCGAAGCGGGGCGCCGGCGGGCGAGGTCTCTTTCCGAGACGGCTGTCGCGTTCGGCGGGCCCGTCGCCGGTGTGGTTTCGCCGTCCGCGGCGGCCAAGAAAAGGAAAAGGCAAGGAGGTTGTTCACTCCTTGCCACTCTCAACTTATAGCGCGGCGGGGGGCTTGCGGCAAGGCCCGGGGCGTGCCGCAGAATGATCGACCCGGGCCGGAACCTGGGGAAATGGCAGATTCGTGACATGTGCGGGCTTTTGTTGCCGTACGTGTGGTGCGGGGTGTCGAACCGCCGGTGGGAGTCGCGGTGCGGTGGCGGTGGTGGCCGGGGCCCGGCGCGCAGGTGCGGGGGGCGTGCCGCCGGACCGCGCGGGCCGATGGCGGAATCCGATCTCGTTGAATGGGCGGGCGTTGTTGATGGTTGACGTGATCGTGGTCGGCGGCGGACCGACCGGCTTGATGCTGGCCTGCGAGTTGCGGCTGCACGGTGTGCACGTGGTCGTGCTGGAGAAGTTGACCGAGCCGACCCGGGAGGGCCGCGGGCAGGGCCTGCACGCGCGCAGCGTCGAGGTGATGGACCAGCGCGGTCTGCTGGACCGGTTCCTCGCGGTCAGTGAGAAATTCCAGGTCGGCGGTCTTTTCGGCGGCATCGTCAAGCCGTGGCCGGACGGGTTGGACACGGCGCACCCGTACGGCGTCGCCACCCCGCAGCCGGTCACCGAGCGACTGCTGGGCGAGCGTGCCGTCGAACTCGGCGTGGAGATCCGGCGCGGCTGCGAAGTGGTCGGGGTGAGCCAGGACGAGGACGGGGTGAGCGTCGAGCTGGCGAACGGGGGTGCCCCCGGGGGTGTGGCCGGCGGGGGCGGTACGCACCTGCGCTCGCGCTACCTCGTCGGGTGCGACGGCGGCCGCAGCGTGGTGCGCAAGCAGCTCGGCGTCGGCTTCCCCGGCGAGCCCACCACGGTCGAGACGCTGCTGGGCGAGATGGAGCTGACCGAGGATCCGGCGACGATCGCCGCCGTCGTCGAGGAGGTCCGCAGGACCCAGCTGCGGTTCGGGGCCATCCCCCTCGGGGAGGGGGTGTACCGCGTCGGCGTGCCGGCCGACGGCGTGTCCGAGGACCGTGCGGCCGGGCCGGCCCTCGAGGAGTTCAAGCGGCAGCTGCGGGCCGTCGCCGGCACCGACTTCGGCGCGCACTCGCCGCGCTGGCTGTCCCGGTTCGGCGACGCCACCCGGCAGGCCGAGCGCTACCGGGTGGGCCGGGTGCTGCTCGCCGGCGACGCGGCGCACATCCACCCGCCGACCGGCGGGCAGGGGCTCAACCTCGGTGTCCAGGACGCGTTCAACCTCGGCTGGAAGCTGGCCGCGGAGGTCGACGGCTGGGCGCCGGAGGGTCTGCTGGACAGCTACCACGCCGAACGGCACCCGGTGGGCGCCCGCGTGCTGGTCAACACCCGCGCGCAGATGACGCTGCTGGGGACCGGTCCGGGTGCGACCGCGCTGCGGGAACTGTTCACGACGCTGATGGACTTCGAAGAGGTGAACCGGTACGTGACCGGGATGATCACCGCGGTCGGGGTCCGCTACGACTTCGGCGAGGGGCATGAACTGCTGGGCCGGCGGATGCGGGACGTGCGGCTGAAGCGGGGGCGCCTGTACGAGCTGATGCACGAGGGCCGCGGGCTGCTGCTCGACGGGACGGGCCGGCTGTCGGTGGAGGGCTGGACGGACCGGGTCGACCATGTGGTCGACGTCGGCGAGGAACTGGACGTGCCGGCGGTGCTGCTGCGGCCGGACGGGCATGTGGCGTGGGTCGGTGAGGATCAGCGGGATCTGCTCGGCCGGCTGCCCATGTGGTTCGGCGCTGCCGCCGGCTGAGCGCGGGGGCCGCGGGCCGCGGGGCCCGGGGCCCGGGCACGCGAGCTCGTGGTCCGGCTGAGCGTGGGCGGCGTGGGGCGTGGCGGCCGGCTGAGCGCGGGGCGCGGGCCCGGAGGGCACGTGGGGCCGTGGTCCGGATGCCGTGCGGGACGCGGGCCGCGAGGGTGCGGGACGCGGACGCAGGACACGCGGGCTCGTGGCACTTCTGTGCAGGCCGGGAGGCGGGAGCCTCTCCGGCCGGCTTCGGCGCGGTCCGGTGCCGTGCCTTCCGCCCGGGTGCCGCGCCGCCAAGGGCCGGGCCGGTCACTGTCCGCTGCTGCCGGATCACGGTGCGGTCGGGCGTGAGGGCGCGTCGGGTGGCTGGGGCCGGTGGGGCGGGTGGTGCGGTTGCCGGGAACAACCCGGGATGGTTTACCGTTCATCTGTATGTGGTCGCGGAGGGGACAGTGTCCCCGGGCCTCATCTATAGCCCATGGGGAAGATCGTTCGGCTGAAGCCCTGTGGAGCCCCTCGCCGAGAGGCGACCGCCCTCCGTGCCCACCCTGTACCGATCCCGGCTGGTCCCCCCCGTCCAGCCGGGATCTTCCTTTTCCCGGGGCCGGTGCCTTCACGAAAGGCCGGCCCGGAGCCGGATTCCGGAGGGCCTGAGGACGGGCGCCGGAGCGCGGAGGAGCGCGGCGGGCCGGGCGGGAAGAAGCCGTGTAGCGGGTGCGCCGACGGGTACTGGGGCAGGGCACGACCGGCCCCTCGGGAGACGTGATGATCACTCACGAGCACCTGACCGAAGAAGTCCGTCGCAGGGCGGCCCTTCCGGACACCGACGCCGCCACCCGGGTGACCAGGGTCGTCCTGGGCACGTTGAGCCACCGGCTCGAGATGCCGCAGCGCCGGCATCTGCGACAGGCCCTGCCGGGCCCGGAGCAGGACGCCGCGTACGCCACCGTTCCCCCGTCGGGGGACGGGGTCATCGACCTGCTCGCCGAGGCCGGCCGTCATCTCGAGGTGCCGCCGGAGCAGGCTCTCCTCCTCACCCAGGCGGTGCTGTCCGAGATCGCCGAGGCCGACCCGGCCCTGGGGCGGGAGCTGCGCGACCACTTGCCGCGCGACTACGCCCCGCTGTTCGCGCCGCCGACCACCTACCCGGAGCGCAGGCACTCCGCGACCGACGCCCCCGCGCCCCTGACGTCCGCGGAGCTGGCCGCCGAGCTGGGCCGCCGGCCCGCGTGGAGCGGTGACACCGGCCGTCTGACCCGGACCGTGGCCCTGCCGGAGGACCGGCTTGCGCCGCTGCTCGACGCCGTGCGCCGGGCCGGGGCGGACCTGAGTCACCGGGCGGACTGGGAGCGGACGTGGAACGGCGTCGTCTTCAGCCTCCGCACCCGTTCCGTGGATGCCGTCACCCGGCTCGACCTGGAACTCGCGGACCGGATCGACGCCGCGGTGGAGGCCGTGGGGTCCGGGGGCCGTCCCGGATGACCCGTACCGGCCGCCCGCCGGGCCCTTCGGGCGCCCGCGCGGCGGGCCGGACCAGTGGCAAGGAGAGCGCAATGGATCACGAGACGTTCATCGGGCAGGTCCAGGACCGTGCCCACCTCGGCAGCCGAGGCGCCGCGGAGTCCGCGACCCGGGCCACCCTGGAGACCCTCGCGGAGCGCGTCCCCGCCGGGCTGGCCGACAATCTCGCCGCCCAGCTGCCCGCGGAGATCGGCGAGCATCTGCGCCGCGTGGCCACCGCCCCCGACCAGCCGGCAACCGGCGTGCCGATGAGCAACCGGGAGTTCTTCGACCGGGTCGCCCAGCGGGCCGACGAGAGCACCCCCAAGGCCGCGCACGAGGCGCGCTGCGTCATGGAAGTGGTCGGGGAAGCCACGCAGGGCGCCCTGACGGACAAGATCCGCCACTCCATGGACGACGAGCTGGCGGGCTCCCTCTTCGCCGGCAGTTCCGGCGGCGCGTGAACGGACGGGCCGGCCGGTCGCCGCCGGCGAGGGCGTGACGACCGGGGCCTGCGGGCAGCGGGCGACCGGAGCCGTGCGGCTCCGACGTCCCCGGCCCGGGCCCCGGCGCCCGGTAGTGCGCTCGCGTGGGGCCGGTGGGCCGGTCCGGGGCGGGGCGCCGGTGGGGGCTAGGCAGGGGCGAGGGGGCGGGTGAAGCGCAGGGCGGGGTGGCCGTCGAGGACGGTGGTGCCCGTTTCCGTGAAGCCGTTGCGGACAAGGACGGTCCGCGAGCCGGTGTTGGCGACGGTGGCCGCCGCGTGCAGGGTGTTCAGGCCGTAGGCGGTGGCCGCGAGCGTGCACACCTGCTGGACGGCCGCGGTGGCGAGGCCCTGGCCGGCGGCCTTCTCGGCGATACGGAAGCCGAGTTCGGCGGCGCCGTCCACGAGGTCGACGAGGTTGACCCGGCCCACGATCGCGCCGGCGTCGTCGACGAGGACGTGGAAGCGGCAGGCTCCCGTGGCCTGTTCGGCGAGCAGGGCGGCGTGCCGAGCGGCGAAGTGGGTGAAGTAGTCGTCGCCGCGGTCGGGGACGTGGGCGGCGAAGTAGGCCCGGTTGTCGCGTTCGAAGGCGAGCAGGGCGTCGGCGTGACCGGCGTGCAGGGGTTCGAGGCGGGGCATGGGGGAACGGTACGCGGCCGGGCGCGGGGCCGGGCGGCCGGGTGGGACGCGGCCCGGCCACCCGGTGCGGGGTGGGGGCGGTCCTGGTCACGGCGTGCGGGTGATCCAGCGCTGCAGGGCGGCGTGGGTGGTGTCGTCGAGGGCGCAGAGCGCGTCGATGGCGGCGAGGTCGCCGGGCAGCGGGGCGATGCCGGCGGTGGTCAGGGCCGCGTGCAGGTCCAGGCGGCGGCGGTCGGCCGGCTCGAGCGGGAGGGGGACGCGCTGGCCGGGCCGGGGCGCGGGCAGCAGGTAGTCGTCGGTGGCGCCGGGGAAGCGGTAGGGGTCGATGGTGGTGGTCCCGGTGGTGGTGTGCCAGGCGGTCATGTCGTCCTCCCAGAGGTGGTGCGGTGTGTGTGGTGGCAAGGACTGCGCTGCGGGCGGCGGCAGTTGCAGTACGGGAGGATTGCCACCCGAATGCCCCCTATGGCATTTCGTCACATGACAGCTCGTCACATCAGCGGCGGTGTGACGGACACACCGGCCCGCCCGACGTGCGGGCGGGCCGGTGCGGGCAGGGCCGAAGGTCAAGGGGCCGCGGGCCGGGTTCCGTTCGGGCTCCGGCTCAGACGCCCAAGCAGCGGTGGGGCGATCCGTTGCCCGAGAGGTGGGCGTCCCAGATCCAGCCGGCTCCGGGGACGTAGGACCAGGTGTTCCCGTACTCGTTGACGATGAAGCAGCGGACCTCGATCCGGGTGTCCGCCGCGTAGGTCTTCAGGCGGTAGCACTCGCCGTAGGGGCCCATGCGCAGCGGTGCGGCGTCCAGGGCGGTGTGGGTGGTGGTGTACGGGTTGTCGGCGCGGGTGGGGGCGGCCTGGCTGCACCGGTCGGCGGGTGCGGCGGTGGCCGTGGTCGTGGCGCAGACGGTGGCGGTCAGGGCCGCGGCGGTGGCCATGACCGTCGCGGTGGTGCGGTGGCGGACCTGTCGGAACTGGCGCATGGCGGCTGCCTCCTGGGAGTGGTTACCGGTGATGGGCGGTCACCGTGGCACGGGGCAGGCGGCGGGCGGGAGGGTCCGGGGGTGTCCGGGACGTGTCCCGGACACCCCCGGGCGGGGCGGGGCGGGTCAGGGAGTCCAGACGCCGGTGGCGGCGGTCTCGCGGGCGAAGTCGGTGAAGTCGCGCGGGGCGCGGCCGAGGACCTGGCGGACGCCGTCGACGAGGTGGGCGTTGCGGCCGTCGAGGAAGACGGCGAAGACGTCGGCGTAGGTCTGGTCCTGGCCGGCGTCCTTGAGGATGGTGCGGTACTCCTCGACGGTGACGGGGCGGTAGGTGATGGTGCGGCCGGTGGCCTTGGACAGTTCGTCGGCGATGTCGGCGAAGCTGAGCAGGCGGGGGCCGGACAGTTCGTAGGTGCGGCCGGTGTGGGCGGGGTCGGTGAGGGCGGCGACGGCGACGTCGGCCACGTCGTCGGCGTCGACGAAGGGGGCGACGGTGTCGGCGGCGGGGACGGCGAGTTCACCGGCGAGGACCGGCGGCAGGAAGAAGCACTCGGAGAAGTTCTGGTCGAACCAGTTGGAGCGCACGACGGTCCATTCGGCGCCGGAGGCCTTGAGCTGGTCCTCCGCGGCGCGGGCGCCTTCCTCGCCGATGCCGGAGAGCAGGACGATGCGGCGGACGCCGGCGGCGACGGCGGTGCGGCAGAACGCGCCGACGGTGTCGGCGGCGCCGGGGAAGGCCAGGTCCGGGTAGTAGCTGAGGTAGACCGAGCCCATGCCGTCGAGGGCGGCGTCCCAGGTGGCGGGGGCGTTCCAGTCGAAGGGCGGGGTGCCGGTGCGCGATCCCGTACGGGGCCGCAGGCCGCGTAAGGAGAGCCGCTCGGCGACGCGGCGTCCTGTCTTGCCGGTGCCGCCGGTGACGAGGGTCGGACGGGTGGCTGCTGTGGGTGCGTCAGGTGTCATGCGTGCCAGTCAAACCGAGCTGTTCCGGGCGGCGCCAGGTCCCTCGAGTCGGAGCCGAGGATTCCTGGCGGCCGGGTGGAGTGCGGTGAGGCGCACCGGGAGGGTGTGGTGTCCGTAGGCGATGAAGCCTTCGGTGGGGGGCGGTCCGCCGGGTGCGGCGGCGAGGTGGAGGCCGGGGAAGCGGTCGAAGAGGGCGGGCAGGGCGACGGCCGCTTCCATGCGGGCGAGCGGGGCGCCGGGGCAGAAGTGGACGCCGTGTCCGAAGGCGAGGTGCTCGGCTGCTCCTCTGCCGGGGCGGGTGATGTCGAACCGGTCGGCGGTGGGGCCGTGTTTGCCCGGGTCGCGGCCCGCGGCGGCGTAGGCGGCGAGGATCGCGTCGCCCTTGCGGATGGTGGGGCCGCCGGGCAGGGGGATGTCCTCGACGGCGTAGCGCAGGGGGACGTTGGCGACGCTGGGGGCCCAGCGCAGGGTCTCCTCGAGGGCGTCGTGCCAGGACACGGTGCCGTCGAGGACCAGGCGCAGTTGGTCGGGGTGGGTGAGCAGGGCGTGGACGGTGTTGCCGATGAGGTTGACGGTGGTCTCGTTGCCGGCGCCGATGACGAGCAGGAGGGTGTCGAGGAGTTCCCGTTCGCTCAGGTGCGATCCGTCGTCGTCGCGGGCGGCGACGAGGGCGCTGGTCAGGTCGTCGCCCGGGTGCCGGCGCCGGTGGGCGACGAGGGCGGCGAGGGCCTCGTCGACCTCGTGGACGGTCTGTTCGGCCTCGTCGGGGGTGAGAGTGGTGTCCATGGCGCGGGCCATGAGGCGGGCGAGGCGGGGGCGGGAGGTTTCCGGGACGCCGAACAGGTCGCAGATGACCTGCATGGGCAGGGGGTGGGCGTAGGCGGCGCGCAGGTCGACCACGGCGCCGGGGGCGGTGTCCTCGAGGGCGTCGAGGAGGCGGTGGGCGGCGTTGCGGACGCGGGGCAGCATGGCCTGGGTGCGGCGGCCGGTGAAGGCGGGCGCGACGAGCTTGCGCAGCCGGCGGTGTTCGGGGCCGTAGGCGGTGTCCATGTTGTGGACGCCGACCCAGGTGCGGATCCAGGTGTCGTGGTGTTCGCCGCGCTGCCAGGCGGGCCAGTGGCGGCGCGGGTCCTTGGAGACGCGGTCGTCGGTGAGGAGGGTCTTGAGGAGGTCGTGGGTGTTGATCGACCAGGCCTGGATGGCGGCGGGGAGTTCGACGAGGACGGCGGGGCCCAGCGCGCGCAGGCGGGCGGCCTCGCCGTGCAGGTCGCGGCCGGCGGGGTCCAGGACGAACGGCCGGGGGCGGGGCGGTGCGGCAGCGGCGGTGGCGCCGGGCGTGGCGGGCGGGTGCGGGTGGGCCATGGGGTGCTCCTCGATGCTCGGGCTCATGCCGGGCGGGGGGCGGCGTCGATACGGGCGAGGCCGCGGGCGTGGCGGCGGGCCTTGCCGCGGGAGACGGCGAGGGGGTCGAAGTCGTCGCCGCGGTGCGGCAGCAGGGACCGGTCGGCGAGGACGGCGCCGCGGGTGACCTCGGGGACGAGCCGGCGGCCGAGGATGGTGGAGGCGCACATCATGGCGCCCGTGGCGACGCCTTCGATGCCGGAGCCGTAGCGGATGCTGGTGCCGACGACGTGCAGTCCCTCGACGCCGGTGGTGGTGTCGGGGCGTTCGCCGGTCGCTCCCCAGCCGGCCAGGCCGTAGGGGGTGCCGCCGCGGGAGTGGATGTAGCGCTCGTGGGTGAGGGGGGTGGCGGCCTCGAGGTGGGTGATGTGGCCGCGGAAGGGGCCGAGTGCCTCCTCGGCGGCGTTCAGCATGGCGTCGGTGAGTTCTTGTTTACGGCGCCGGTAGAGGTCGGTGCGGCGGTAGCGGCCGCCGTCGGCGGGCGCGGCATCGGCTCCCCAGTAGGCGTGGTCGGGCGGGACCAGGGTCATCACCTGGAAGTTGCTGTGGCCTTCGGGGGCGATGTTGCGTGCGCCGGGGTCCTTGAGGGAGGAGAAGGACACGAACAGGAACGGCACCGGGTCGATGCGGTGTTCGGCCAGTTGTCGGAAGCCGGTGTCGATGTCGGTGTGCCGGTACCACCACAGGTTGGCGTTGGGGCGCTCGGGCAGGGTGGTGTCGAGGGCGACGTACAGGACGGCGAAGGGCAGCGACATGGTGGAGTCGCGGGTGCGTTCGGCGGTGCCGGTCTCGAAGTGTTCCTCGCCGACGAGGTTCTGGACGGTGCGGGTGTAGTCGGCGTTGGAGACGACGAGCGGTGCGGTGAGGACTTCGCCGTCGGTCAGGGTGACGCCGCGGGCGCGGCCGGCGGTGACGAGGATGCGTTCGACCCGGGTGCGGGTGCGGACCTCGCCGCCGTGCGACTCGATGACTTCGACGAGGCCCGCGGGCAGCATCTGGCCGCCGCCCTTGGGGTAGTAGGCGCCGTGGAGGTAGTGGTCGATGATCGCCGCGTGGGTGGGCAGCGGGCACCGGGCGGGCGGCAGTCCGTAGGTGGGCGCGTGGGCGGCCAGGACGGTACGGGCCCGGGTGGAGAGGCCGCAGTGGTCGAACAGGTCGGCGAGGGTGCGCTGTTCCCAGGCGGTGAAGACGGGGCTGCGGGCGGCGAACTGCTCGTCGGTGAGGTCCGTCTCGCTGAGCAGGGCGCCGCGCCCTTCGGCGCCGACGGCCGAGCAGATCGAGGTGAACGTGTCGATGCCGGCGGCATCGCCGGGTAACGCCTCCTTGAGGCGCTTGCGGTAGCCGTCCCAGCCCGCGGGGACATCGAGGGTGAGGCCGGGCACGACGATGCGGTCGAAGCCGTCCTGGTCCATGGGCAGGTAGGTGATCCGGTCGGCGAGGCCCAGACCGCCGAAGACGGACGGCAGCAGGCCGCCGGGGCCGCAGTCGCCGAGGTAGTGGATGCCGACGTCGAACTCGTAGCGGCGGCGGCGCCGGAAGACATGGCTGTTGCCGCCGGCGACGTCGTGCTGTTCGAGCACGAGGACGCGCAGTCCGCTCACCGCGAGGTAGGCGGCGCAGACGAGGCCGCCGATGCCGGAGCCGACGACGACGGCATCCCACTCTTTGCGTTTCGCCATGCTGTGAGCAAAGCGGGCGGCTCGCAACAGGCGTGCAAGGCGGCGCGGACGGCGGCGCTCCGGTCCCGGGGCGGGTGTGGGTGCCGGGGCGGGTGTGGTGCCGGGCGCGTCGTGGGTTCGGCCGCGTCGTGGGTTCGGCCGCGTCCGGTCGGGGGTGCCCCTGGGGTCGGGTGGTCAGGCGTCGGTGGCGCGCCGGGCGCGGCCGAGCAGGCGGGTGGTGAGCTCGTCGATGAGGGCGGGGGCGTGGCCGTCGAGGACGGCGGGGACGGTGAGGTCGTCGACGATCATGCCGTGGACGGCGAGGTGGAGCAGGATGACGTCGGTGCGGTCGCCGGGCAGTCCCGTGTCGAGGTGGAAGCGGATGTTCGTCTCGAGCTCCGCGGCGAGGACCTTGTTGAGTTCGGCGCCCAGTTCGGGGCGGCGGGCGCCTTCCAGGCGCAGTTCGAGCATCGCCAGGTAGCCGGCGCGGTCGTGGTCCATGCGCCGGTGGACCTGGCGCAGCAGGCGGGCGACGAGGTGGTGGTCGCGCGGGGCGGTGAGCGTGTCGGCGAGCTCGGCGGGGTCGGGGGTCAGGCGCTCGCGGGTGCGCGACATGATCTGGCCGAGGAGCTGGCCGCGGTGGGCGAAGTAGTTGGAGCAGGTGCCGACGGGGACGCCGGCTTCGGCGTCGACCGCGCGCAGGGTCAGGCCGCGCATGCCTTCGCGGGCCAGGACTTCGATGGCGGCGTCCAGCAGCGCGGTGCGGCGTTGTGGGTTGTGTCGCATGGTCCTTCTCCGTCACGCCACCGGCATCACATCGAGTGGAGTACTGCGCCTGGAGCGCTTTGCCAGCGTACAGGGAGGCGCCCCTCCCGCCGGGCGGCCGGCGGGGCCCGTGAGGGGGATGTGCGTGAGGTGTTCAGGCGGTGGCGGCGAGGCGGGCGATGCGGGGTGCGGCGGGGGCGGCCGCGGGGGCGGCGCTCTCGGCGGCCACCAGGGCGAGGAACTCGTCCCAGTCGAAGACCCGTTCCGCCCGGTGGGTGGTGATCGGCCCGTGGCACCACAGCACGGGACGCGGGTGGCCGGCGTCGACGAGGGCGTCGCAGTTGCCGGGCGAGTCGTCGAGGAAGACGTCGGTGAACCGGCACGCCTTGTCGGCGGCGATGGTCAGCGAGTCGACGGGGAAGTCCCAGGCGGCCAGCCACGCCGCCGTGCGGTTCCAGGCCAGCGGGGCGGGCACACCGGTGATCGCGCGGGCCGTCACGTAGTGCAGGCGGTGGCCGGCGCGGGCCAGTTCGCGGACCGCCTCGAGCGCGCCGGGCAGCGGGGCGCCCTCGGTGAACACCACGTTGTCGTGCACCCCGCGCCCGCACAGCGCGAAGAACTCCTGCTCGCTCAGGCCCCATTGGTGCACGTACCAGTCCCATGACTCGGCCTTCGCAGAGCAGGGGCGCCCCAGGGTGTCCTCGGCGTAGCGGGCGACGACGTCGACGAAGGGGTAGAGCACCCCGTCGATGTCGAGACCGATGTCCAGTGTGCGGGTCATGGCTGCCTCCTTGACCTCGTACCGCGTGGAGACGGCCGCCGGCTCCCGGATCTCCCCGGGGGGCGGTGCCGCCCGGTCGGCATCGTGGGCCGCCGTGCGCAACGCGGTCGCAACGTGCCCGCAAGGGGCCGGCCGGCAGGACGGGGCGGGGGAACTTGCACCGCGCTTGCTCCCGGCGGGATGTGCTGGCCTGTGGACGCCGGGACCGTTCGCCAACGCCGAAAGGCAGATCTGTGACGCAGCAGCACGAACATGCCGAAGCCATCGCCGTCGTCGGGATCGGCTGCCGCCTGCCGGGCGGGATCGACACCCCCGACGCGTACTGGACGTTCCTGACCGAGGGCCGTGAGGCCGTCGGCGATCTGCCCGAGGGACGCTGGGACGCCTACCGGGGCCGGCCGGGCACGGCACGTGCGCTGGCCGGAGCGCCGCGGCGGGGTGCGTTCCTCGCCGACGCGGCCGGTTTCGACGCCGCGTTCTTCGGGATCACCCCGCGCGAGGCGGAGCTGATGGACCCCCAGCAGCGGCTGACGCTGGAGGCGGGCTGGGAGGCGCTGGAGGACGCGGGGATCGCCCCGCACACCCTGGCCGGTTCGGACGCGGGCGTGTTCATGGGCGCCGGGTCCGACGACTACGGGCGGCAGATGCTCGAGGACCTGCCCGCGATCGAGGCCTGGTCGGGGATCGGCGCGTCGCTGTGCGCGATCGCCAACCGCCTCTCCTACGTCCTGGATCTGCGCGGGCCCAGCCTCGTCGTCGACACGGCCTGTTCGTCCTCGCTGGCCGCGCTGCACCTGGCCTGTCAGAGTCTGCGGGCCGGTGAGTGCACGCACGCCTTGGCGGGCGGGGTGCACCTGGTGGCCGCTCCGGGCCTGTCGATGGTCCTGGACGCCGCGGGCGCCACCTCCCGCGACGGGCGCTCCAAGTCGTTCGACGCGTCGGCCGACGGCTACGGCCGCGGTGAGGGCGTGGGGGTCGTGGTCCTCAAGCGGCTCTCGGACGCGCTCGCCGACGGCGACCCGGTGCGGGCCGTGATCCGCGGCAGCGCGCTGGCACAGGACGGCCGCACGAACGGGATCATGGCGCCCAGCGGCGCCGCGCAGGAGCGGGTGGTGCGGACCGCGCTCGAACAGGGCGGTGTCGAGGCGCTGTCGGTGTCGTTCGTGGAGGCGCACGGCACCGGTACCCGGGTGGGCGATCCCGTGGAAGTGGGCGCGCTGGCCCGGGTGTTCGGGGCCGGGCGGGACGCGGAGCGGCCGTGTCTGATCGGGTCGGTGAAGGCCAACATCGGGCACCTGGAGGCGGGCGCCGGGATCGCCGGGGTGATCAAGGCGGTGCTGGCGCTCCAGCACGGCGTGATCCCGCCGACCGCGAACGTCCACGAGCTCAACCCCGACATCGACTGGGCCGCGTCGGGGCTGGCGGTGCCGACGGAGCCGGTGCCCTGGCCCGCGCGGGACACGGTGCGGCGGGCCGGGGTGTCCGGCTTCGGCTACGGCGGCACCGTCGGCCACGTCGTACTGGAACAGGCCCCGGACACGGCGGACACCGCCACGGGCGGTACGGGGACGGGGGTGGCGGCGGCAGGTACGGGGCCGGGTGACGCGGGCGGGAACGCGGGCGGGGCCGGGAACGCGGGCGCGACCGGCGTGGCCGCGGGTGCCGGGCGCACCGAGGGCTCGGGCGGCGGCGCGGGTTCGGGCGATATTGCCGGCCCGGGGCTGTTCGTGGTGTCCGGTGCGTCCGGGGACGATGTGCGGGCGCAGGCCGCCTCGCTCGCGGCCTGGCTGCGGGGCGAGGGTGCCGGCGCGCCCCTGGAGGGTGTCGCGCACACGCTGATGGCCCGTCGCAGCCATGCCGTGCACCGGGCCGCGGCCGTCGCCGAGGACCACGGCGGGCTCGCCGCGGCGCTCGAGGTGATCGCCGAGGGCGGCGCCGCGCCGGCCGCGGTCGCGGGCCGGGTCCTGCCGGGAGGTGGGGGCGGCGCGGTGTGGGTGTTCTCCGGGCACGGCTCGCAGTGGGAGGGCATGGGCCGCGAACTGCTGGCCACCGAGCCGGTGTTCGCCGCGGCGGTCGACCGTCTGGAGCCGGTCTTCGCCGAGGAGCTCGGCATCTCGCCGCGGCGGGTGCTGAGCGAGGGGCCGCTGGGCGGGACCGACCACGTCCAGCCGATGATCTTCGTGGTGCAGGTCGCGCTGGACGCCCTGCTGCGCGCCAAGGGCCTGACGCCGGCCGCCGTGGTGGGTCATTCGGTCGGCGAGATCGCGGCCGCGGTCAGCGCCGGGGTGCTCGGCGCGGCGGACGCCGCCCGGCTGATCTGCCGCCGTTCCGTGCTGCTGCGCCGGGTCATGGGGCGCGGCGCGATGGCGATGGCGGGCGCCGGGTTCGAGACGGTGCAGGGCCTGCTGGGGGACCGTACCGACGTGGTCGCCGCGATCGCCGCCTCCCCCGCCTCGACCGTCGTCTCCGGCACGCCGGAGGCCGTCGAGGAGGTGTGCGGGCGTCTGGAGGCCATGGACGTGATGGTGCGGCGGGTGGCCTCCGACGTCGCCTTCCACAGCCCGCAGATGGACCCGCTGCTCGGTGAACTGGTCAAGGCCGCCGACGGGTTGGAGGTGCGGGAGCCGCGGGTGCCGCTGTATTCGACGGCGCTGGAGGACCCGCGGTCGGCTGCCGTGCGCGACGGCGCCTACTGGGCGGCGAACCTGCGCAACCCGGTCCGCCTGGACGGTGCGGTGCGGGCGCTGGCGCAGGACGGGCACCGGGTGTTCGTCGAGCTGTCCGGGCATCCGGTGGTCACCCACTCCGTCGGCGAGACGCTGGAGGCGGCCGGTCACGACGACGTGCTCGTCACCGCCACGCTGCGCCGTGAGCGGCCCGAGCGGGCCACCCTCCTCGCCCACCTGGGCGCCCTGCACTGCCACGGCGCCGCCGACGGCCTCGAAGTGCCGCACGGTCCGCTGACCGCGCTGCCCCGCCGGGCCTGGCAGCACGTGCCCTACTGGCGCACCCCGTCCTCGCAGGGGCCCGTGGCGGAGGAGCACGACACCGGCTCGGGCACCCTGCTGGGCGGGGAGGTGACATGGGCAGGCGCCGTCTCGCCGCGGCTGTGGCGGACCCGGCTCGACGAGGACAGCCGGCCCTACCCCGGCTCGCACCCCATCCACGGCGTCGAGGTCGTCCCCGCCGCGGTGCTGCTGAACACCTTCCTCGCCGCAGGCGGCACCGACACGCTGCACGACGTGGCGCTCAAGGTGCCGGTCGCCGTCACCGGCGAGCTGGAGGTGCACGTGGTGCGCGACGACAGCGGGATCCGTCTCGCCTCCCGCCGCACCGCCGCCGCTTCCCCCGCCTCCGCCACCGTCTCCCCCGCCGGCAGGAACGGCGGCGCGGCTCAGGAGGGTTGGAGCACCCACACCACGGCGCGGCTCACCTCCGGCCGCCCCGGCGGCGGTGACGGTGACAAGCGGGGCGGTGAGGTCGCGGACCGTGCCGGTGACGGCGGATGGGACGAGTCGGCGGCCGTGGCGCTGGACCCCGGCGCCGTGAACGAGCGGCTGCACGCGGTCGGTGTCGCCGATGTCGGATTCCCCTGGCAGATCACCGAACTCGCGTCGTCTCGCGGGCAGTTGCGCGCACGGGTGCGACCCGCGCCCGGCGGGGACCTCTCCCCCGCCCTGGCCCGCGCCTCGCTGCTGGACGCCGTCTTCTCCGTCGCCCCGCTCGTATTCCCCGCCGACGGCCGGCTGCGGATGCCGGCCGCGGTGCGGCGGGTTCGGCTGTCGCCGGCTCTGCCCGAGGCCGTCACCGTGCACGTCGGCCCCTCCCCCACGGGCGGCGGCGACACCACCGACGCGGTCGTCCGCGACGAGGACGGGCGGGTCCTCGGCACCCTCGAGGGCCTGGTGTTCGCCACCCTCGACGGCGGTGCGGGCAGCGGCCCCGGGCTTGTGCCGCAGCGCCTGGCCCACACCCTCGGCTGGTCCGCCGCCGTGCTCACCGCCGAGCCCCGTACCCGGCTGCGTACCCTCGCCCTGGTCGGCGAGGGCGCCCCCGCCGGGCTCGCCGACGACGTCGCCCGCGCGCTCGGCGAGGCCGGACTGCGCTGCCTGCACGCGAAGGACGCCGACGCGCTCGGCGGCCTGGTCGACGAACTCGGTCCGGGCGACGCGGTCCTCGTCCTCCCCGACGTACGGGGTCCGCTGGCCGACGCGGCCCGCCGCTCCGCCTGGCGGCTGGCGTCGACCGCCCAACTGCTGCTGGAGCGCTGCGGATCCCTCCCGCCGAGGCTGTGGGCGCTGACCCGCGGCGCCTGGGAGGCCGCCGGCGACGACGCGGTCGCGCAGAGCGCCCTGCTCGGCCTGGTCCGCATCGTCGCGGGCGAGCACCCGGAGCTCGACGCCCGCGCCGTGGACCTCGACACCGGCACCCCGCCCGCTGTCCTCGCCGGGCCGCTGGCCGAACTGCTGCGCTCCGCGCCGAAGGCGGACGTCTACCGGGTGGGCGAGGACGGGGTACGGGCCGCCCGGCTCACTTCCCTGGTGCCGGACCCGGACGGCCAGGAGGGCCGGGAGGGCCGGGAGGGCCAGAACGCGGGGGCGGGAGCGGGCGCGTGCCGGGCGGACGGGACGTATCTGATCACCGGCGGTTTCGGTGCGCTGGGTCTGGAGGTCGCCGACTGGCTGGCCGGCCGGGGCGCGCGGCGGATCCTGCTCGCGGGCCGCACCGCCCTGCCGCCGCGCCGCAGTTGGCCCGCCCAGAGCGACCCGGCCACCGTGCGGCGTATCGAGGCGGTCCGGCGGCTGGAGGCCCGCGGGGTGAGCGTGACGGGCGTGGCCGTCGACATCGCCGACAAGGCAGCGGCCCGCGCGGCGCTGGACACCGACGCGCTCGGCCTGCCGCCCGTGCGCGGTGTGGTGCACGCCGCCGGAGTCCTCGACGACCGGATGCTCGGCGACCTCGACGAAGCGTCGCTGGAGCGGGTGCTGGCGCCCAAGGCGGGCGGGGCGCTGGTGCTGCACGAGCTGTTCCCGCCCGGCAGCACCGACTTCTTCGTGCTGTTCTCCTCCGTCGGCTACCAGCTGGGCCTGACCGGCCAGTCCAGCTACGCCGCCGCCAACGCCTGCCTCGACGCCCTCGCCCGCCACCGGCAGGCGGCGGGCGACAGAGGCAGCACCGCCTACGCGTGGACGTCGTGGCGCGGCGCGGGCATGGCCGTCAGCGACTTCGTCGACGCCGAACTCGCCGACCGCGGCAGCGGTTCGATCGAGCCGGCCGATGCGCTGCGGGCCTGGGAGTACGCGCTGGGCTGCGGTCCCCGGCCCTACGTCGCCGTCCTGCCGGTCACCGGCGTCACCGGCCTGCCCGTCCTCGATGAGCTGTCCGCGCCGGGCGGGGAGGCGGCTGGCGGGCCGGACGAGACGGCCGCGTTCCGGGCCGACGGGCTCACGCGGGAGGAGCTGGGCGCGCTGCTGCTGGCCGAGGTCGGCCGGCAGATCGAGGCCGAACTCGGGCTGAGCGCCGAGCGGCTGGACGTCGACCGGCCGCTGACCGAGCTGGGCCTGGACTCGGTGATGACGCAGGTCCTGCGGCGCGGCCTGGAGCGGCGGCTCGGTCTGAAGCTGCCCGCCACGCTGGTGTGGAAGCACCCCACGGCCGCCGCCGTCGCCGCGTTCCTGACGACCCGGCTGGCCGACCCCTCCCCCGCGTAACGCCTCCCCGCCCCCGTACCCCGCGCAGCTGCTCCCGTCCCCCTCCCCGTGCCCGTTCCTGTGCCGTCACGAAAGGACCGTCCCATGCGCCACGACGACATCCATCTCGCCGCCACCGGTGCCTGGCACCCCAAGACGGTGCCGGTCGACGAGGCGATCGCCGACGGCCGCTACAGCCGCGAGTACCAGCGTGCGACCGGGCAGCAGCGGGTCGCCGTCTGCGACGACGACGCCGACTCGCAGCCCGCGATGGCCATGCGGGCGGCGCGGGCCGCGCTCGGCCGCTCGGGGATCGGGGCCGAACGGTTCGCGCTGCTGCTGCACGCGGTGGCCACCCACAACGGGCTGCCCGGCTGGAACGCCGCCTCCTACCTCCAGCATCACGTCCTGGACGGGCACGGCATCTCGCTGGAGATCCACCAGCTGTCCAACTCGGCTGTCGGCGCACTGGAGTTGGCGTGCACGCAGCTGGCGGCCGGCCCGCCCGGCGGGGCGGCGATGATCACCGCCGCGGACCGGTTCGGCGACGGCGCCTGGGACCGGTGGCGTGCCGCGCCGCCGGTGTTCGTCTTCGGTGACGGGGCGAGCGCAGCCGTGGTGACCCGCGGTGAGGGTTTCGCCCGGATCATGTCCACCGTGTCCGTCGCCGACACCGGCCTGGAAGGCATGCAGCGCGGCGCGATGCCGTTCTCGGCCGACCCGCGGGCCGGCTATCCGATCGGCTTCTTCGACCGGGTGATGGAGTTCTCCGACACCCTCGCGGGCGGGCTCGACGAGGCCAAGCGGCGCATGGCCGGCCTGATGCAGCGGGCCGGTGCGCAGGCCATGGCGGAGGCCGGGATCACCGCCGACGACGTGCGGTGGGTGGCCGGGCCGGCGCTGGGCCGCGAGGCGCTGTACGAGCAATGCCTGGACCCGCTGGGCATCGACATCGACCGCTCCACCTGGCCGTTCGCCCGCCGGGTGGGACACGTGGGCTGCACCGACCAGTTGGCCGCCCTCGACGACCTGATCGTCTCCGGCGCGATCGAGGCGGGCGACCGGGTGCTGGTCGCGGGGCTGGGCGGCGGCTACAACTGCACGGTCGCCGTGCTGGAGTTCACGGCCGCACCCGCCGTTCCCGCCGCACCGGAGGCCGGGGAATGTCGCTGACGCCGGCCGTGGTGCGGATGCCCGAGGACGTGCGCCGCTGTCTGGAACCCGGCCGCTACGTCGACAGCGCGCACCCCGCGGTGCGGGAGGCGGCGGCCCGCACCGCGCCGGGCGCGCACGGCGTCGACAAGGCGCGTGCCCTGTACGAGCAGGTGCGCGACCGGATCGGCTACTGCAGCATCCCGCCGGGCCGGGCGATCTCCATGGGCGCGTATCTGCGGGACGAGGAGACCTACCGGGCCAGCAGCGTGCTCGCCGAGGGGCACGGCTTCTGCGTGAGCAAGGCGTCGCTGCTGACGGCGCTGGCGCGGGCGTCGGGGATCCCGGCCCGGGTGGCGTTCGCCGACGTGGTCAACCACCACCACACCGGGCGGCGGCTGCGGGCGGCGACCGGCACCGACGTGTTCGCCTGGCACGGCTACAGCGAACTGTGGCTGGAGGGCCGCTGGGTGAAGGCGACCCCGATGTTCCACCGCGCACTGTGCGAACGGCTGGGCGTGGAACCGACCGGCTTCGACGGCCGCGGCGACGCGCTGCTGCCCGACCGGGACCGGCGGGGCGCGGCGTTCTTCTCCTACGCCGCCCGGCACGGCAGCTTCCACGACGTGCCGGCCCGGTTCCTCACCACGCAGATCCCGCAGCGCTACCCGGGGCTGGACGAGTACCGGCAACTGGCGGATCCCGCGCAGGGGCCGGGCGGTGGGGCGGCGGGACCGTAGCGCGGGGAGCGGAGTGGCTCAGGGGTGTCGGGGCCGGGCTCGAGAAGGCCACTCACGCAGACACCGCCGGCGTGGCTTCGAGGCACTTCCAACGGCACCCTCACCACCCCGCTGACCTGCGAACCCACTTATCAACCACCTAGGACCGGTCGGTGGATCGCGGCTTTCGCTTTGGGGTGCGAGCAAGGCAGTTCTGCTCGGCGGTCAGGCGGGAACACCGGCCCGGTCCAGGACGGCGGCCATCTCATCCTCGGGGAGCGCCGGGTTGGCACCCGCGCTGGAGGCCAGTTCGGGGACATGGAGCACCTCGCGGAGCCGGTGGAGCGGCAGGCGCGGGTCTCCGGCCGCCGCCTGACGCGTCCAGACCTCGCGGTCATGGCTGAGCCGTTCGATCAGCGCGGGCGTGGCGGCCGGGTCCCGGACAGCCAGCCGACGGTAGTTGCCGTCGGGGTGGTCCGCGTAGCGGGCGGCGAGACCCTCGCGGGGAAAGCGGGGATGCGTCTCCGCCATCCAGGCGGAGAACGTCCCGCCGAGCCGCGCGAACACACGCATCAGGACCTCTTCCGGGGTGTCGGGGTGGTGAATGCCCAGGAGGTTCTCCACCACCGGGTCATCGACGCGTGCGAGTAGGCGCAGCAGGTCGGGCGGCAGGTGGGGGCTCCGGGCGGCGGCGCGCCGGAGCAGCGGGTGGGCGGAGACCGCGGCTCGACGCAGCACCTCGGGGTCGGCGAGCCCGTCCCGTACCCACTGCACGCCGTCGCCCCTGTCGAAGTCCCCGGCCGTGAAGTCGATCGCCATGCGCCGTGTCTCGTCCAGCTCGGGTCTGATGGAGACCGCGAGCCGTACGGCCTCGTCGGGGTCGGCGGCGAGCCGCTCCACGAGGTCGGCAGGCAGCGACGGATTCTCGGCGAGGGCCAGCAGGTGCGTCCGCTCGGCGACGCACCGCTTGGCGTCGGCGCGGAAGAGGAGCCCTCGGCGCAGCGCCTCGGCGGCGGACTTCGGATCGCGGAGGAGCCCAGCGGTGACGTGTGCGTCCCGTCGGCACTCCCACAGCGCGGCGGCCCGCCGCACCTCGGGCTCAGGGTCGGCCAGCAGCGCCGACCGCTCGCCCGGCGGCAGGATCTCCCATGCACTCACCGCTTTCCGGCGCGCTGCCGAACTGTGATGAGTAGCCATTGAGGCCACGAACGACCGCGCCAAATGGGGCGAGTCCAGCAGTGCCGTCCGGACGGAAGGGGCTGGGTCGTCGAACAGGCGGACGCACACGGCGTCCGGGAGCGGCGCGACCATTGTGCGCGGGTCGTACACCTCGGGTCCGTACGCAAGAGCTGCCCGCACCTTGGGAGAAGGATCGTCCGCGAGCCGGGCCCGTTGTGCAGGCTCCGCCCTGGCGCTCATGGCGAAGTCGATCCGAGCGCCCGGGTTCGGGTGGGTCAGGATCGCCACGACGGCCGGCTCAGGAAGTCCGGCCCGCTGGAGGGCGTCACGGGGCGGACGGTCGCCATCCCCCTCGAAGGCGAGCAGGCGCAGGAGCAGCGGTGTCGGCAGCGACGGATTGCGGGCGACTCCGTCCAGCGCGGATGCGTGGAACGCCACCATGATTCCCCTACCCCCTGTGTCTTCCCCGATTGGTCCGCGACCATGATCTCCCGTATGCCCGTCAGGAACCTCCGAGCGGCAGCAGCTGTCCGGCGGGGTCTGCACTCTCGGGGTATTCAAGGATGCGTGGACACGCCGCAAGTGCGGGCGGTGCCGATCGCGGCCGGGTCAGGGTGCCTGAACTGGGGACGCAGAATACGGCTGAGAGGGCGCCGGGCCGGCCGCCCCCCGGCGGCCGGCCCGGCGCCCGGTGGTCAGCGGGTGCGCGGGGCGTACGGCGGGAAGTGCGGCGGCGGGGCCTGCGGGGCGGCGGGGGCCGGGGCGGCGGCGGTGGCGCGGCCGTGGAGTTTCAGGCAGTGGGCCAGGCAGCCCAGCGCGGACACGCACAGCAGCGTCCGCATGATGTTGGTCGTCTCCCAGATGCCCTTGAACTTGTCGACGAGGGCAAAGTCGGTGACCTTCGCCGGGTCGCCGAGCTGCGCGAGTTCCATGTTCAGGGGGATGTTGACGGAGAACGTGATGAGCAGCGCCACCAGGTAGAGCGACGCGGCGATCGCGGCCCACAGGGCCGGTGAGCGGTGGCCGCGGCGGAAGTCGAGGACGGCGGCGGTCGTGGTGGCGATGAACGCGACGATGAACACGAGCGCGAACAGGCCGCTGTTGTCGATGAGTTGGTTGAAGTTCTGCATCGCCTCGACGTAGACGCGGTCGTCGGTCCGGGCGAGGCCCGGCATGATCGACACGTCGAAGGTGAAGAACAGGCCGGCCATCAGGCCCATGGTGACGGTCGAGGTCACCAGCAGCGGGCCGGTCGTCCTGCTCGGCCGGCGGGCCGGACGCGGGGGCGGCACGGGCGCGTACGGGTTCGCGGGGCCGTACGGGTGGTACGGGTTGGCAGCCATGGGGTCCTCACTCGGTCGGTTGCGAGGCTCGCGGCAGGTGTCGGGCGACGCGCACACGGGCGTCGGGAGCCTAGGCGCGGGCCCGGTGGCCGGCCAGGCGGTCCGAGCGGTTCTGGGCCCGGTCTCGAGGCGGCACCGGCCGCTCGGGCGGGCGGCCCCTGGTGGCGGCGGCTGTGGCGGGGTGTCGGGGCGAGCGGGTTTCGACGGTTTCTCGAGCGGTCCCTGAGAGCGTGCCGGGGGCGCTGTCCGCGCCGGGAAGCATCTCGAGGAGGCCGACCATGACCGCGCAGCTCTCCGACCAGCCGGTGCCGGCCGCCCCCGCGCGGCCCCGGCCCACGACCGCGCCCGGGCCCGGGTCCATGTCCGTATCCGGTGCGGGCGGGGGTGCGGGGAGGAAGCGGCGGGCGGCCGGCGCGCTCGCGGTGATCGCCGGCTGCAACGCGATGATCCAGCTGGACGATCCGATCGTGAACATCGCGCTGCCGGGGATGCGAGCCGACCTGGGTCTGTCGGCCGTCGGCGCCTCGTGGGTGCTGACGGCCTATCTGCTGGCGTTCGGCGGGCTGCTGCTGCTCGGCGGGCGGCTGGGTGATCTGCTGGGCCGGCGGCGGGTGTTCATGGCGGGGGTGGGGCTGTTCACGGCCGCCGCGGCGCTGCGCGGGGCGGCCTCTTCGGGCGAGATGCTGATCGCGGTGCGGGCGGTGCAGGGCGTGGGCGCGGCGCTGGCCGCGCCCAGCGGACTCGCGCTGCTGCTGAGCATGTTCCCCCAGGGTCCCGCGCGGACGCGGGCGATCGCGGTGTGCACGGCGGCCGGGGCGCTCAGCACGGCCGGCGGGCTGCTGCTGGCCGGTGCGCTGACCTCGCTCGGCTCGTGGCGGTGGGTGGTGTACCTGGATGTGCCGGTGGGGGTGGCGATCGTGGTGGCGGCGCCGTTCGTGCTCCTCGAGACGCCCCGGGTGCGGGGCCGTCTCGACGCGGCGGGGGCGCTGCTGTCGGCGCTGGGCGCGGCGGCGCTGGTGTTCGGGCTGGCGCGGGCGGCCGAGCGGCCGTGGAGCGACCCGAGTGTGGCGGGCGGTGTGCTGGCGGGGGTCGCGGGGCTGGTGCTGTTCGCGGTGGTCGAACGGCGGGCCCGGCAGCCGCTGGTGGCGCCGGCGCTGTTCGCCGACCGGGACCGGCTGCTGGCGTACGGGGCGACGCTCGCGGTGCCGGGCGCGGTGATCGGCACGTACTTCTTCCTCAACCAGTTCTTCCAGGCCGGGCGGGGCTGGTCGGCGCTGGTGGCGGCGTGTGCGCTGCTGCCGCTGCCGGTGACGACGGCGCTCGCCGCGGCCGGTGGTGAGCGGCTGCTGCGGCGGCTGGGGGCGCGGCGGATGCTGGCGGTGGGTGCGGGGCTGCTGGTGTGCGGGAACGGGTGGCTGGCGGTGTCGGCGACGGGCCCCTACCCGGTGGTGCTGCCGGCGCTGGTGCTGCTGGGGGCGGGGATGGCGTGCGGGGTGCTGCCTCTGACGGTGCTGGCGACGTCGTCGCCGGCGTCCGAGGAGGCGGGGGCGGCGTCCGGGGTGCTGAACGCGGTGCAGAGCGTGGGTGGTTCGGTGGGGCTCGCGACGCTGGTGACGGTGGCGTCGCACGGCGGCGGGGCGGCGGCCGGGTTCGTCGCGGGCGCCGCTTTCGCCGCTGTGGCGCTGGTGGCCGCCGCCGGATTGCGGAGGCGGCCGGCCGGCGTCAGCTGATGCGCATCTGGGCCATCATGCCCATCGCGGAGTGGTCGAGCAGGTGGCAGTGGTAGACGTAGGTGCCGCGGTAGGTGTCGAAGGTGGCGTGCAGTCGGACGGTTTCGCCGGGCAGCAGCCGCACGGTGTCCTTGAGGCCGGACTCGGAGGCGTCGGGCGCCTGTCCGTTGCGGGCGAGGACCCTGAACTGCACCAGGTGCAGGTGGAAGTTGTGCGGGACCAAGGTGTTGGGGTTGGTGACGGTCCAGATTTCGCTCGCGCCGTGGCGGATGCGGGTGTCGACGCGGTCGTGGTCGAAGACCTGGCCGTTGATGAGGCCCTGGGCGGTCGGGGCGCCGGTCTCGTCGCTCATGCGCAGTTCGAAGGAGCGTTCGGCGGTCGCGGTGGGCAGCGGCGGCAGGGTGCGCAGCACGGCCGGGACGCGGCTGGGGTCGGACGCGGTGCGCACGATGTCGAACCGCAGGACCTGGCCGACCTGTTCGGGGCTGCCGGGGCCGAGGGTGTTCTCGAGGACGAGCCGGGTGCCGACGGGGTAGCGGGAGAAGTCGATGACGATGTCGGCGCGTTCGGCGGGTGAGAGCCACAGGGAGTCGAGGGTGGCGGGGGCGGGCAGCAGGCCGCCGTCGGAGCCGATCTGGGTGATGGGGCCGCCGTCGGCGAGGCGCAGGTGGAAGAAGCGCAGGTTGGAGGAGTTCAGCAGCCGGAAGCGGTACTTGCGGGCGGCGACCTGGAGGTAGGGGTAGGGCTTGCCGTTGGCGAGGAGGGTGGTGCGGCCGAGGGCGTCGTCCATCTCGTAGACGAGGCGGCCTCGTTCGTCGAGGCGGGCGTCGCGCAGGGCGATGGGGATGTCGTAGGAGCCGGCGGGCAGCGGCAGTGCCTGTTCGGTGTCGTCGGTGAGCAGGTAGGAGCCGGACAGGCCGCGGTAGACGTGTTCGGACTCGTGGTGGTGGGCGTGGTCGTGGTACCAGAGCGGGGCGTGCGGCTGCCGGTTGGGATAGGTGTAGGTGCGGGTCGCGCCGGGGGCGAAGGTGTCCATGGGGGCGCCGTCGTCGCCGGGCGGGACGGAGGCGCCGTGCAGGTGGACGGAGGCGGGGTTCTCCAGGGCGTTGCGGTGGTGGACGACGACCGGGCGGCCGGATCTTGCCTTGATGGTGGGGCCCGGGAAGTGGCCGTTGTAGGTGAGGACCTCGGTGCTGATGCCGGGGAGTATCTCGGTGCGGGCGCGGCGCAGGGTGAGGGCGTAGGTGTCCTTGCCGCCGGCGGTGGACAGCGGGGTGAGGACGGGCGGTACGGGCAGCGCGGTGGCGAACAGCGGGGCGCTCGCGGTGCGGGTGCCGGCCCGGGCGCTGCGGGTCTGGAGCAGCGGGGTGAGAGCGGCGGCGGTGAACAGTGAGGTTCCGGTGGTGGCGAGCGCTGCGCCGAGCACGCGGCGTCTGGTGACCATGGGGTTCTCCCTTGAGGGCAGGGGCTGGGCGGGCTGAGTGCAGCACGGGCGGCTCGCACGGCACTCGGGTACGCCCGCGCCCGGCGGAACGGGGCCCCGGGGCAGGGCGCTCGGGCACCCGGGCGGTGGGGTGCGGCGAGGCACCTGGGCGGTGGGGTGCGGCGAGGCGCGCGGGGCGGGATGTGCGCGGCGTCGGGGCGGGCGGCGGCCGGGGCCGGGCGGGGCTCGCGTTGCGGGGGCGTTGCGCCGCTGTCCGTATACCTGGGACGTCGGTCGTGCCGCCCTGGAAGGACGTTGTCGTGGATCTTCGGTACTGGCTTCCGCGTGCGGTGGACGTCTTCGAGCGGTTCGGGGAGCGGTTCGGTCCGTTCACCGCCCATCCCAGTCACCGGATCGACGACGCGGCGTTCACGCCGGTCTTCGAGCGGTTCGCCAAGCGGCTGGACGACAACTATCCGTTCTTCCACCCGTCGTACGCGGGGCAGATGGTCAAGGCGCCGCATCCGGCGGCCGTCGTCGGCTATGTGACGGCGATGCTGTTCAACCCGAACAACCATGCCGCGGAGGGCGGTCCGGCGACCACCGAGATGGAACGGGAGTGTGTCGCCTCGCTCGGTGCGATGTTCGGCCTCAAGGAGCCGCTGGGTCATCTGACGACCAGCGGCACGATGGCGAACCTGGAGGCGCTGTACGTGGCGCGCCAGTCCCATCCGGACCGGGGCGTCGCCTACAGCTCCGAGTGCCATTACACGCATGAGCGGATGTGCCATGTGCTGGGCATGGAGGGCCACCGGGTGCCGGTCGACGCGCGGGGCCGGATCGAGCTCGAGGCGCTGGAGCGGCTGCTGGCCACGGGCCGGGTCGGGACCGTGGTGGTGACGCTGGGGACGACGGGGCTGGGCGCGGTCGACGAGGTGCACGAGGTGCTGCCGATGGCGCGCCGCCACGGGGCGCGGGTGCATGTGGACGCGGCGTACGGCGGTTTCTACGCGCTGCTGGGCCGTTCCGCGGACCCGGTGGGCCTGGACCCGCGGCCGTGGGCGGCGGTCGCCGGGTGCGACTCGGTGGTGGTCGACCCGCACAAGCACGGTCTGCAGCCCTACGGCTGCGGTGCGGTGCTGTTCAACGACCCGGGGGCCGGGCGGCATTTCGCGCACGACTCCCCCTATACGTACTTCACGCAGGCGGAGCTGCATCTGGGTGAGATCAGCCTGGAGTGCTCGCGGGCGGGTGCGGCGGCGGCCGGTCTGTGGCTGACGCTGCAGCTGCTGCCGCTGAACCGGGAGGGCTTCGGCGAGATGCTCGCCGCGAGCCGCCGGGCGGCGCTCCGCTGGGCGGACCTGCTGGCCGGCTCCGACGTGCTGGAGCTGTACCAGCGGCCGGATCTCGACATCGTCACGTACGTGCCCGCGGTGCGGCCGTTCTCGCTGCTGTCCGTCGACGCGGCCTGTGAGCGGCTGCTGCACGAAGGCATGTACGCGGCCGACGATCCGGTGTTCCTGAGTGTGCTGCGCGCGGACGCCGACGCGTTCGTCCGGCGTCATCCGCGGGTTGTGCGGGACGCCGGTGCGGCGCGGGTGATGCGCAGTGTCCTGATAAAGCCGGAGGCCGAGCTCCGTCTCGACCGGCTCCACGCCAGGGTGGAGCAGCTGGCCGCCCTGGCCGCCGGGAGGCAGTAGGCCCCGTTCTTCGCGGGCCGGTCCGCAGGCGAGCGGGGACCTGGTGCCGCCCTCCGTGATGCGCGGGTGCGGGCACGGCTTCGCCGTGTCCGGCGCCGGCGGCGCGGCGGGCGGGCGGCGGGACCCGTGAGTCCGGCCGGTCCGCGGGGCGGGGCGTGCGGGGCGCGGACGGCCGGCGCCGTTCTCTTTGGAGGGATGGGTCCCTTGTCCTCGTCAACAGTTCCGGTGGTGCCTGCACGTGTCGGGAGGCCCGCGTCGCGGGCCGATTCCGATGTGCTGGCCGCGCTGCTGGCCGATGCTTTCTTCGATGATCCCCTCGCCCGGTGGATCACTCCCGACGACGGGCGCCGCGCCGCGGTGCTGCCCGGCTTCTTCCGGGTGTTCCTTTCCATGTCGTTCGCGTTCGACGCGGTGCGCACCACCGCCGGGCGGGACGCGGTGATGACGTTCCTGCCGCCGGGCGGCTGGGAGGAGGTGGAGCGGCACGGTGACGCCTACGGGCGGCAGTTCGCCCAGGTGCTGGGCGAGGACGCGGCCCGGCTGTCGGAGATCACCGCTCTGCAGGCGGCGCACCATCCGGTGGGCCGGCCGCACTATTACCTGGCGTTCGGCGCGGTGTCCCCCGGGGCGCGCGGCGCGGGTGTGCTGGCGTCGCTGGTGGGTGAGGTGACGTCGTGGGCGGACGCGCGGGGCGTGGGTGTGTACACGGAGGCGAGTTCGCCCGGCGGGCGTGCGGCGTGCCTGCGGCACGGCTTCACGCCGGCCGGGCCGGCGCTCACGCTGCCCGACGGCGGGCCGTCGCTGGAGCCGCTGTGGAGGGACCCGCGATGAGGGGCGACGAGACGCTGAGGATCTTCTCCGCCTCCGAGGTGGAGCAGGACCTGGTGCCACCGGAGCATGCCGGGCCGCTGCGGCAGGTTCTGGAGTGGAGCCGCGAGTTCCTGGTGAGCGGGCATCCGGCGCTGGGCCGCAGCGGCCCCGTGTGTCCGTACACGCAGCCGTCGCTGCGCCGTGACCTGTTCCTGCTGGCCGTGCCGGCGGCGGGGACGGACCAGGCCGAGCTCGCGGACGCGGTGGCGCATCTGCGGGTCTGGTACGAGAAGCTGGCGGTGGACCTGGACACGGAGGAGCGGGAGCTGCTCACGCTGCTGATGGTGCTGCCGCATCTGGACCGGTCGGACTCGGCGCCGCTGGACATGCTCCAGCGGGCGGCGAAGGACGAGTTCGTCGCCGAGGGGCTGATGATCGGCCAGTTCCATCCGGTGTGTGCGGAGCCGGGCCTGTGGAACGAGGAGTTCCGGCCGTTGCGTTCGCCGGTGCCGCTGCTGGCGGTGCGCCGGCTGCTGGTGTTCGACCTGCCGTTCCTGGTGAACACGGACCTGCATCTGTCGCACTATCTGCGGCAGTTCGCGCCGGGGATCCCGGCGCGGATGCGGGACGAGCTGGTGAGCCGGGTGGTGTCCTGACGGTTCCGTCCACGCTGCTGCCCCGGTCCCCTGTCGCAGGGGCCGGGGCAGCGTCGTGCCGAGGCGCGGTCAGGGGCGCAGGCACTCCTCGAGGAAGGCGAGGGCGCGCAGGTGGTAGGGGCGGGCGGCCCAGCCGAGGCTGATGTTGTGGCCGGCCGCGTCCTGGCGGTCGACGCGGACCCGTGGGGAGGCGCTGAGGCGGGCGGCCATCGCGGTGAGGGCGGCGTCGTCGGTGTGCCACCACTGTTCGTGCTCGGCGAAGGTGAGGCGTACGGGGACCCGCACGCGGGGGGCGAGCTGCCGGTAGCGCAGCGGCCAGGGCGGGCCGGGGTCGTGTTCCTCCCGGCGCGGGGTGGGGGCCATCAGGGCGCGGGCGCCCTGGAAGGTGCCGGGCGGGTAGAGGTGCATGGGGCCCCAGTTGAGGCTCCAGGCGCCGCCGCCGAGGGTGGCGGGGAAGCCGCGGGCGGCGGGGGCGTAGTGGTGGCCGAGGCCGGAGATGTCGAGGCCGATCAGGGTGTCGTCGGTGTCGTCGGCCGCGGCGTGCAGGGCGAGCTTCCCGCCGTAGGAGTGGGCGAGGAGGAAGAACCCGGCGCCGGTGGGGTGTTCGCGGGCGAACGCGGCGAGGGCCCGGTGCAGGGTGGCGGACTGCTCGGCGAGCGGCTGGCCGTCCGGGTGGCGGGCGGCGAGGCGGCCGTGGCCGGGGCGGTCGACGGCGAGGACCGGGTGGCCGAGGCGCGCGGCGAGAGTGAGCAGGGACAGGTCGGGGTGGGCGGGTGAGTGGAAGTAGCGGGCGTGCATGCCGAGGCCGTGGACGGCGACGACGACGGCCCGGGGTTCACCGGCGGCGGGGTGGGGTCGCGCGTACAGGGCGGACAGCTGAAGGGCGCCGGCGTCGAGCATGATCTCCTCGATCCGCACGCCCTGGCTCGCGGCGGTCGCCGTCCCCGGCCGGGCGGCGGGGGCGGCTGCCGCCCGGGGCGGCGCGGGCGCGGATACGGGCCCGGCCGGGGTCGCGGGCGCGCCCGGGGCCGCCGCCCCAGGACGGGACGGGGCCGCGGGCGCGGGCGCGATGGGTGGCGTGGGCGCGACGGGTGCGGGCGCGGCGGGTGGGGATGCGGGTGCCGCGGGTGTCGCGGGCGCCGGGACGGCGGGGGTCGCGGGATCGCCCGGGGGTGTCGACGACCGGGGACGGGCGGATACGGGCCCGGCGGGGGCCGCCGGCGCGGCGGGCGGTTCAGGCGGCCGGGGCATGGCGGGCGCTGCTGACGGTGGGCCAGGCGTGCAGGTCCTCGGTGCGCAGCAGTGCGGTGGCGATCAGCAGGCCCCGGTAGCCGGCCCGCAGCAGGCGGGCGGCGGTGTCGGGGGTGTCGATCGCGCTGGCGCTGACCGGGCAGGGGGTCCCGGCGGCGGTCAGGGCCGGCAGCAGGGCCAGGCTGCGGCCGATGTCGCCGGTGTCCTGTTCGCGGGTCTTGATGTCCTTGTTGTTGACGGCGATCACGCACTCGTCGGCGTGCGGGACGTTCTCGAGCTCGGCCTCGCCGGTGATCTCGACGAACGGGGTGAGGCCGGTGCGCAGGGCGGCGGTCACCAGGGAGCGCATGCTGGAGGCCGGCAGCAGCGCGGCGGTGAGCAGCACGGCGGAGGCGCCGAGGGTCCTGGCGGTCTCGAGCTGGTCGCGTCGGGTGATGAAGTCCTTCTGGAGCAGCGGGAGTTCGGTGAGGCGGGCGACGTCGCGCAGCAGGTCGGGGGTGCCGCCGAACCAGCGTCCGGTCACCACGGAGATGCAGGGGGCGCCGGCCGCCTCGTAACCGGCGACGATGTCGGCGGGCGTGCGGCCCGACATGAGGTCGATGCCGTGCGCGTCGCGCCGCTTGACCTCCATGACCAGGGGGCGTTCGGCGCCGAGCAGGGCTTCGATGAAGCGGGACGACGTCATGCGTGCTCCTTCGAGGGCGAGAGGTGCGGGGCGGTGTGCCGGCCCGGCCGCCGGAAGGCAGGGTGGCCCGGCGCACCGGAGCGGGGGCGCAGTGCCGGTGGAGGGCGCCGGCACTGCGCCGGAGCGCCGGGTGCCCTCAGGGCAGCAAAGCGCGCCGGGGGCAAGCGGGGTGCAAGGGGGCCGCTGGCGGGTCCGCCCGGCGCGCGGGAGGTGCGGGTGGGGCGGACGGGCGGGGCGTTGCGCCGGCGTTGCGGGGCGCGTGGTGCGGCGGGCGGACGCGCGGGCCGCCCGGGAGCACGTGGTGCGGCTGGGCAGACGCGGGCAGGCCCCCAGGGGCACGTGGCGCGCAGGCCGCCGGGGGCCACATGGCGCCGCGAGCGGAACCGCAGGCAGGCCGCCCCGGGGCACGTGGCGCGGCGCGGCGGCAGACTCCCGGGGGCACATGGTGCGGCGACCGGAACCGCGGGCAGGTCCCCGAGGGCCACATGGCGCGGCGGCGGGCCGCCCCGGGGCGCGTGGCGCGGGCGGGCGGACGCGCGGGCGGGCCGCCCGGGGCGCATGAGGCCGGCCGCACACCCGCGGGGAGCTTATGTCGGGAATGTCACTGTGCGGAGGTGGTGATTTCCCACGGGGGCGGCACATACCCTGTCGCTGTCCTCCGCTGCGTGCGGTCCCGAGCATCTGGAGCTCCCTGGTGGAACGCGTCCGCGGCCCGCTCGTTCCCGGGCAGGCCGCTCCGAAGGCGCCCCTGCCGCCCGGTGAGCCTCCCGCCGACGCCTCCAGGCCGCGCAGCCCTCTCGTCCCGCCGCAGGCCGGTCCCCCGCAGGTCCCCGCCGGGCCCGAGGTCTCCCCGCCGCAGGCCGGGCCCGCGCGGGCCGTGGTTCCGCCGCAGGCAGGGCCCGCGCAGGCCGTCGCCGGGGCCCCGGCCGCCGGGCTCGAGGAGCTGCGCCGGCGGGCCGCCGAGGTGCTGCTGGGCAACTGGACGGGGGCCTCGACCGTCCCCTCCCCCGCCCTGTATCCGCACCAGTGGAGCTGGGACTCCGCGTTCATCGCCATCGGGCTGCGCCACCTGTCGCCCGAGCGTGCCCAGCGCGAGCTGGAGACCCTGCTGGCCGCCCAGTGGGCCGACGGGCGCATCCCGCACATCGTCTTCAACCCGGCCGTGCCGCTCGGGGCGTACTTCCCGAGCCCGGACTTCTGGCGGTCCTCCACGGCGGGCCGGGAGGCGGGCGCCCCGGCCGCGACGCAGACGTCCGGCATCGTGCAGCCGCCCGTGCACGCGCTGGCCGCCTGGCTGGTCCACCGCAGCGACCCGGAGGCCTCGCGGCGCCGGGGCTTCCTGGAGCGGGTCCGGCCGGCGCTGGTGGCGTGGCACGACTATCTGCTGCGCCGCCGCGACTTCGGCGGCCACGGGCTTGCGGCCGTGCTCCACCCGTGGGAGCCCGGCATGGACAACAGCCCCTGCTGGGACGAGCCCCTCGAGCGGGTGGAACCGGCCCCGGCCGGCTCCTTCCGGCGGGCCGACCTCGGTCATGGCGACCGTGCGGACCGGCCCACCGACCTGGACTACGGCCGGTATGTCGCGCTGGCCGCGCACTACCGGGACCACGGCTACCGCGACGCGGGCACGGAGCACGCGTTCGTCGTCGAGGACCCCGGGTTCAACGCGCTGCTCGCCCTGTCGGAGCACGCCCTGGCGGCCATCGCCGGCGAGCTGGGGCAGGACGCGGCGCCGCACCGGTCCCGGGCGCAGCGGCTGACCGCCGCGCTGGTGGAGCGGCTGTGGGACGAGGAGGCCGGGCTGTTCCTGTGCCGGGACGTGCGCGCCGGCGCCCTGGTGCGCGACAGGAGCGTCACCGGTCTGCTGCCGCTGGCGCTTCCCTCGCTTCCCGGGCCCGTCGCGCAGGCCCTGGTGCGCACCATGAGGGGGCCGCATTTCGGGCTCGGTACGGCCTGTGGCCTGGTGCCCAGCTACGACCTGCGCGGCCCTGCCTTCGACGCGTCCCGTTACTGGCGCGGGCCGGCCTGGTTCAACGTGAACTGGCTCCTGGAGCGGGGGCTGCGGCAGCACGGCGAGGCGGCCCTGGCCGACGCCCTGGAGCAGGCGGTGCTCGCCTTCGCCGGTGGTTCCGGCTTCGCCGAGTACGTCGATCCGCACACCGGGCAGGCGCGCGGGGCGACCGGCTTCAGCTGGACCGCGGCCGTCGTCCTCGATCTGCTGGCCCGCTCCGGGCGGGCCGCGGAGGCGGGTGCGCAGGCCGGTACCGCGGCCGGTGCGGCGGCCGCGGTGGCGGAGGCCGGCGGGTGACGGTTCCCCGCCCCGGAGGGCGGGGACGGTGTCACGTGCCCAGGCCCAGCATCGAGGCGATGCGGTTGTACTGGATCTCGTTGGTGCCCGAGTAGATCGTGCCGCCGACCGCGTTGCGCACGCCCTGCTCGAGCCCGTACTCGGACATGTATCCGTGTCCGCCGAAGATCTGCACGGCGGCCAGGGAACTGGCCACGTTGGCCTGGCTGGTGAGGAGTTTGGCGATGGCCAGGTCGATGGTGACGTTCTCGCCGTCGTCGAGGCGCTGGGCGGTGTCGTACAGCCATTTGCGGGCTGTCTCCAGGCCGATCTTGGTGTCGACGATCTTGTTGGCGATCGATTGGTGGGAGCCGATGGGTTTGCCGAAGGAACGGCGGGTCTTCGCGTACTCGAGGCAGCGGTCCAGCCGGTGCTGCATCTCGCCCGCGTTGACGACGAAGGAGAAGAGGACCTCCCGTTTCATCACGTGGTCGAGGACGATGAACCCGCCGCCGACCCGGCCCAGCACCCGGGTCCTCGGGACACGGCAGTCGTCGAAGTAGAGCTCGCTCAGCGGCGAGGTCCGCAGGCCCATCTTCTTGATCGGTTTGCCGACGGTGAGGCCGGGGGTGTCGCGGTCCACGAGGAACGCGCTGACGCCGAGCGCTCCGCCGTCGGGGCGGGTGCGGGCGTAGACGACGAACACGTCGGCGACGGGACCGTTGCTGACGAACGTCTTGCTGCCGTTCAGCACGAAGTGGTCGCCGTCGCGTTCGGCGCGGGTGGTCATCGCCATCGCGTCCGAGCCGCCCTCGGACTCGGTGATGGCGTGGGCGCCGATCGCCTCGCCGGAGCAGATCTGGGGCAGGTACCTCTCTTTCTGTTCGGGCGTGCCGAACCGGGTGAGGGGGATGCCGGTGCTGGCCAGGGTGGTGGTCACCGAGAAGTTCAGGCCGGCGTCCTGGCAGTGCTCCCCGAGGCCTTCGAGGACGTACATGGTGGTGAGGAGGGACTGGCCGAGGCCGCCGTGTTCCTCCTCGAAGGGCAGGGCGAGGATGCCGGTCTTCTGGATCAGTTTCCACTTGTCCCAGGAGAAGGTGGCCTGCTCGTCCAGTTCTATGTGGTCGGCGCTGAGCGCCTCACCCCACCGTGCCAGACCTTCGCGGAACTCGGTCTGTTCGGTGTTCCATCGGATCACTTCGGACCGCCTTCACGGTTTTCGCGTCATCAGTACGCGGAGGAGACGTGCTCGTCGAGACTGTGGGTCTCGTCGCCGTTGAGGGCCGGGCTGAAGACGCACACGAGCCGCAGGTCCTCGTGGGGGCTGGCCACCAGGTAGTGGGCGTCGTGCTGGTCGAGCGCGTACATGCGGCCCGGGGTGATGGGGTGGGAGGTGCCGTCGAGTTCGATGACCTCTCCGGAGCCGGCGATGCAGTAGCAGGCCTCGAGGTGGTTGCGGTACTCGAGGCGGGACTTGGTGCCGGCCAGGACGACGGTGTCGGTGAGCGAGTAGCCGACGCCGTCGGAGGCGAGGAGGAAGCGGCGGCTGACTCCGTTGCCCCAGTCGACGGTCTTCACGTCCTCGATGTCGCGGATGATCATGGTCAACTCCGATCTGGGTCGTGTGCGGCGCGGTGCCGCACGCTGGGAAGGACCCGGGGGTGGCCGGCGGCCACTGCTCGTGTCCTGGCCCCGCGGCCGGCGGCCGGCGGGGACGCATGGGGGCGCCGCGGACGCGGCGGGTTCATCGGGCGGCGGGTGCGCCCGCCGCCGGGGCGGGGGTGCGCGGTGCGGTGCGCAGCCGGTCGGCCAGGGCGCGGGCGGCGCCGGAGGCGACGGCCTCGCGGGTGGCGGCGAGCGCGCCCGGCCAGTCGCCCGGGTGGCCGGAGGCGAGGACGAGGGCCGCGGCGTTGAGGCACACGGTGTCGGTGGCGGCGGGGTGGGCGGTGCCGGCGAGGACGGCGAGGAAGTGGTCCGCGGCGTCGGCGGGCGGCACGGGACGCAGGTCGTCGAATCCGCCGCCGGGGGCGATGAGTTCGCCGGGTGCGAGCCGCCGGACGCTTCCGTCGTCGAGGTGGACGGTGTTGTCGGCGAAGCCGAGGAGTTCGTCGGCCCCCTGGTCGTTGGAGGTCAGCCAGATCCGCCGGCCGGGGAGCGTGCAGGCGAGCTCGCGCAGCACGGGCAGCGGCATGGCGGCGCTGACGCCGGTGACCTGCGCGGTGACCGGCAGGTCGGCGAGGAAGGGGCCAAGCGCGTTGAGGAAGCGGCCGAACGGCTTCATGCCGAGCGGTGCCACCGTGCGGGCGAGGCGGGTCAGTTCGGCCGGATAGACGAACGGGCCGGCGAACGCGATGCCGTGCCGCTCCAGCATCTGCTCGGTCTGCCGGTAGGAGGCGGTCAGGCGGATCCCGAGCCGTTCCAGCAGGTCGACGGAGCCGAGACTGGAGGTGTAGGCGCGGGAGCCGGTCTTGACGACCCGTACGCCGGTGGCCGCGGCGGTGATGGCGGCGGCGGTGGAGATATTGAAGGTGGCGGGTCCTCCGCCGGTGCCGACGATGTTGACGGTGCCGGGCCAGGGGCCGGGCGGGGGCGTGGTTCTGCGCTCCCGCAGGGTCTCCAGCAGGGCGTTGAGGGTGTGGTGGCCGGGGAGGCTGGTGGTCAGGGAGGCCAGCAGGGCGACGGCCTGCTCCTTTTCGAGCGTGCCGTCACCGAGCCGGTCCCACAGTGATCGCCAGGTCTCGCGCTCGGTCACCGGGGCGCCTGCGAGCAGGCCGGTGAGCGCGGGGTGCATGGCTAGCTGCTCACCCCCTGGCGGGCGTCCTCGATGAAGGCGTCGATGGCGCGCACGCTGCGGAAGTTGTCGGGGTCCAGGTCGGCGTCGCCGACGGCGAGCTGGAAGTGGTCCTCGACCCAGGCGATGAGCTTGAGCACGCCGAGGGAGTCGATGACTCCGTCGGAGAGCAGGTCGTGGTCGTCGGCAAGCTCGTGGACACCAAGGTCGGGCAGGAATTCCTCGATGACGAACTTCTTGATGGTGTCGTTGTTGCTCATGACGTCCTTCCTTGGACTGGGATCGGTTCGTGCGGTCGGCCGGGCGCGGCGCGTCCGGCCCGTCGGGTGGTGGCGGGGGGCCGTTGTGCGGCGGTGACCCGCCGGGCGGCGGGGGCGGGCGTGCCGGTCCGGTGCCGGGTGCCGCGGACGGTGGTCCGCATGTCGCCGGCGCGGCCGGTCAGGTGGAGCAGGCCGTCCGCGTCGCGGCGCACCAGGTCGCCGGTGCGGAACCAGGTGCTGCCGTCGTCGGTGCCCAGGGGGTGGGCGGTGAACGGGTCGTGGTGGATGCGGCCGAGGTAGCCGGGCGACTGGAAG
This sequence comes from Streptomyces kurssanovii, assembly GCF_040677245.1. Taxonomy (NCBI): domain Bacteria; kingdom Bacillati; phylum Actinomycetota; class Actinomycetes; order Kitasatosporales; family Streptomycetaceae; genus Streptomyces; species Streptomyces kurssanovii. The sequence continues at coordinate 26,073 of NZ_JBFAQK010000035.1, read as the reverse complement.
GGGGTGGAGACGTACAGTTCGCCGGTGCCGGGGCCGTGGACGGGTGTGCCGGGGGCGCCGATGACGAGGGTCCGCACGCCGGGCAGGGGCCGGCCGACGGGGACGGGCGGGAAGACGGTGGCGCCGGGGCCGCTCTCGTGGACGAGGCTGTGGTTGGTCTCGGTGCAGCCGTAGAGGTTGTGCAGGCGTGCGCCGGGGAACAGGCGCGGCAGCGCGGCGACGGTGCGGTCGGGCAGGGCGCGGCCGGTGAGGACGGCGTGGCGGACGCCGTCCAGGGTGGTGCCGGTGGTGCGGGCGGCGTCGGTGAGCGGCCCGTAGAGCGTGGGGCGGGCGGCCAGGACGTGGATGTCGTGGGTGGTGAGGAGTTCCAGCAGGCCGGTGGCGTCCGCGGCTCTGCCGGGTTCGGCGAGGACGACGGTGGCGCCGGCCGCGAGGGGGGTCCACAGGTCGAGGAGGCTCGAGGCGGCGGTGAGGGGGCCGGCGCCGAGGACGGTGGTGCCGGGGCCGATGCCGAAGCGGCGGGCGGCCCAGGTGGTGAAGCGGTCCACGGCGGTGCGCGCGTACGGCACGATCCTGGGCGGTGCGGTGGCGCCGGAGGTGGTGAACAGCAGGGCGGGCCGTTCGCCGGCCGGGTGGGGCAGGGCGCCGGCGGCCGACGGGGGCAGGCGGACGGGGCGTACTTCGCCGGCGGGGAGAAGGACGCGGGCGCAGCCTGCCTGGGCGGCCAGGTCGGCGAGCCGGCCGGCCGGTGCCGGGGAGGGCAGCAGGAGGGGGCGCTGGGACAGCAGGCCGGCCAGGACGAGGGCGATCGCGGCGGGTGAGGTGCGGGCGAGGACGCCGATGGTGTCGTGGGGTGCGGTGCCGAGGACCGCGAGGCGTTCGCGTTCGCGGCCGGCCGCCTCGTACAGGGCGCGGTAGGTGGTGTGTTCGCCGCCGTGGATCAGGGCGGTGGCGTCGGGGCGGTGGCGCACCTGGGTGAGGAAGCCGGCGACGAGGCCGGCGGGGGCGTTCATCGCAGTCGGGCCCAGCCGCTTTTGACGGCGGGTCCGTCCGGGGTGCGGCAGGTGAAGCGCACCACGGTGGCCGCGTCGTCGGGCTGAAGGGTGATGTCGAGGGGGGCGCCGGGTGCCACGGGGGCGGAGAAGCGGCCGCCGAGGGCTTGGATGCGGGTGATGTCGCCGTCGGCGTAGCGGTCGGCGATCTCCTCCAGGGCGAGGGCGACGACGCTCATGCCGTGGGCGATGACGGTGTCGAAGCCGGCGGCGCGGGCGGCTTCCGCGTCGAGGTGGATGGGGTTGAGGTCGCCGGAGGCGTGGGCGTAGGCGCGGATCGTTTCCTCGGTGAGGGTGTGGCGGGCGGTGGCCGGCTCTCCGCTCGGGCCGGCGGGGCCGGGGGCGGCGGCCGGGGGGATGTCGCCGAACGGTTCGGTGCCTTTGGCGCCCAGGAGCAGGGCGTGGGTGGTGAGTTCGGCGAAGGCGGTGCCGTCGTCGCCGGTGAGGCGGCTGCGTACGGCGATGCGGGTGCCGCGGGCCTCGCGGCGGGCGCCGGTGACGTCGAGCTGGACGGTGACCTGTTCGCGGGGCCGTACGGGCCGCTCGAGGCGGATGTCCTGGCCGAGGTGGACGACGGAGGTGGTCTCCTCCCCCGCGGTCAGCGCGCGCACGGCCTGGTCGGCGAGGGTGTGGGCGAGGACGAAGGTGTGCACCGGTGAGGCGTCGCCGCTCGCCGCCGGCGGCAGGCCGGGGCGGACGGCGGTGCGGTAGGCGTGGATCTCGGCGGCGCTCGCGGTGCGCTGCGCGGTGCGGGCGAGGGCGGGGGTCGTCGTCATACCGGCGCCACCACCAGTGCGGCGTTGTGGCCGCCGAAGCCGAAGGAGTTCGACAGGGCAGGCCCGGAGGCGATGGTTCGGGGGCGGTGGTGGACCACGTCGATGTCCATTCCTGGCTCCAGGCGGTGGTGGTTGGCGGTGGGCGGTACCTCGCGCTCGCGCATGGCGAGGACGGCGGCGACGGCCTCGACGGCGCCGGCGGCGCCGATCAGGTGGCCGAGGACGCCCTTGGGTGCGGTGACGGGCGGGCAGCCGGTGCCGAACACCTTGGCCAGGGCGGCTGCTTCGGCCCGGTCGTTGTGGGGTGTGGAGGTGCCGTGGGCGTTGATGTGGGCGATGTCCGCGGGGGTGAGGCCGGCGTCGGTGAGGGCGGCGGTCATGGCGCCGGCGGCGCCGGAGCCGTCGGGCAGCGGCATCGACAGGTGGTGGGCGTCGCAGGTGGCGCCGTAGCCGGCGACTTCGGCGTAGGGGCGGGCGCCTCTGGCGCGGGCGTCGTCGGCGCGTTCGAGGACGACGAAGCCGGCGCCCTCCCCCATCACGAACCCGTCGCGGTCGGCGTCGAAGGGGCGGCTGGCCTGCTCGGGTTCGTCGTTGCGCAGGGAGACGGCGTTGAGGTTGCCGAACCCGGCGAGGGTGACGGGGGTGAGGGTGGACTCGCAGCCGCCGGCGATGACGACGTCGGCGCGGTGGGTCTGCAGCAGCAGCCGGGCCTGGCCGATGGCGTCGGCGCCGCTGGCGCAGGTGGTGGCGATGGTGGTGGCGGGGCCGGTCCAGGCGAGGCGCATGGCGATCTGGGCGGCGGCCGCGTTGGGCATCGTCATCAGCGGCATCAGCGGGTTGACGCGGTGCGGGCCGTGTTCGGAGTAGTGGGCGGACTCCAGGTCGCTGGTGGCCCGTCCGCCGACCGCGTTGCCCACCACGACCGCGGTGCGGTGCGGGTCGGGGGCGGGGGCGCCCGCGTCGCGGTGGGCGGCGAGGGCGGCCGTCGTTCCGTACAGGGCGAACGGGTCCATCCGGCGGGCGTCCTTGGCGCCGACGAGGCCGACGTCGTCGAGTCCGCTGACGCGGCAGCCGATCCGTACCCGGTGGCGGTCGAGGTCGAGGTGGGTGAGGCGGGCGGCGGTGGAGCGGCCGGCGCGCAGCGCGGCCCACAGGGCGCCCGGGGTGCAGCCCGCCGGTGTGACCACGCCGATGCCGGTGATCACGACCGGGGGTGGGGTGGAGGTTGCCATGGTTGGTTTCCCGTTCCTGTGTGCCTTCGGTGTACGGGCCGGCCCTCTCAGGCCGGGAGGATGCCGCACTCGCGGGCGGAGGTGAGGAACGCCTGGGCCGCGAAGTCGATGTCGGCCTCGGTGTGGCGGGCGGTGACCGCGATCCGCAGGCGGGCGAGGTCGTTGGGGACGGCGGGGGTGACCACGGGCAGGCCGATGACGCCGTTCTTGCGGCAGGTGGTGGCCAGGTCGTAGGCGGCGTCGTCGGAGCCGGCGATGAGCGGCAGCACGGCGGTCTCGCTGTCCTGGGTGCGCAGCCCCTCGGCGTTGATGATCTTCCGCAGGCGGGCCGACTGGTGCTGGATGTGGGCGACGCGTTCGGGTTCGCGCTGCAGGATGCGCAGCGACTCCAGGGCGGCGGCGGCCTGGGCGGGTCCGAGGGCGGCGGAGAACAGGAAGGGGCGTGCGGCGTAGCGCAGGTGGCCGATGAGTTCGGCGGGGCCGGCGACCCAGCCGCCCATGGAGGGGATGGCCTTGGAGAGGGTGCCGAGTTTGACGTCGACCCTGGCCTGCCAGTCGAAGTGCTCCTCGATGCCGCGGCCGGTGGCGCCGATGACGCCGAGCGCGTGGGCCTCGTCGACCATGAGGAGGGCGTTGTGCTCGTCGCAGACCTTGCGCAGTTCGGGCAGCGGGGCGATGTCGCCGTCCATGGAGTAGACGCTGTCGACGATGACGAGCCGTACCCCGTCGGGGCTCGCGGCGCGCAGCCGGCGCTCGAGGTGGTCGACGTCGTTGTGGCGGAAGCGGGTGACGGTGGCGCCGGACAGGCGGCAGCCGTCGACGATGGAGGCGTGGTCGTACTTGTCGATGAAGACGGTGTCGCCGGGGCCGACGAGGCCACCGACGGTGCCGGTGTTGGCGGCGTAGCCGGAGCCGAAGACCATGGAGGATTCGCGGTCCGCGAACCGGGCGACCTCCGCCTCGAGTTCCTCGTGCAGGGGAATGGATCCGGCCAGGGCGCGCACGCCGTGGTTGCCGGTGCCGTAGAGGTCGACGGCGGCCTTGGCGGCGGCGACGACACGCTCGTCACCGGCCAGGCCGAGGTAGCTGTAGCCGGACATCATCAGCAGCCGGCGGCCGTCGAGGTCGGCGTAGGCGCTGTCGCGTTCGACGGTGTAGGCGACGAAGCTGTTGCGGCGGTCGGGTTCCCATTCGAGTGCCTGGACGCGGCGCTGTGTTGCCGCCAGCTTCGGCTCGAGGCGTTCCCATCCTCCAGATGCGTTCACGTGCGTCTCCTCATCCACTTCTCGGTTGCTCCAGGCGCGCCGTCCTTTCTATGCGCCGGGCCGCAAGGCGGGCGCAACACGGTTTTCGATGCCGCAATTCCCGTGGTGGCGCGGGAAGTCGGCTGGAAGTCGACCTTCAGGGCGAATACCGGAGGCGCTGATTCCCAGTTATTCCCCCCGGTATGTTTTTGGCCACGGTTGAATGTGGCGACAATTGGCCGGTACGGTCGAATCCGGGAAAGTGAGTACGAACAGAGATCTGGCTGCGAAGCCGGGGCGCGAATTCGCGGCCTCCCTTTCCTTGAATCGCGCCCCCGCACGTGTGATGACCGCGTGCAGACGAAGTCTTGGGGGACTCAGCGTTGCTGATCAGACTCGTAGGTCTTGTCACCATCGAACACGACGGGACGGCGCCCCAGCACCTGTCGAGCGCGCAGGCCCAAGTGGCCTTCGCTCGACTGATACTGGAGCGAACGTCGGGAACCAGCCGCGACCAGCTCGCGGACACCGTGTGGCCGGAAGGGCTGCCCGACACGTGGGCGTCCGCGCTGCGCAGTGTCGTGAGCCGGGTCCGCGCCTATGTCACCGGCCCGCTGCAGAAGCCGGGCGGCACGCCCCTGATCGCACAGAGCGGCCGGTACATACTGCGGCTGCCGGACGACGCGGCGGTCGACCTGGAGGCGGCGGAGGCCGCGATGACGGAAGCCAGGACGGCCTTCTCGGACGGTGCGCACGCGGTGGCGCACCAGCTCGCGGCGGGCGCCGTGTCCAACCTGCGCGGCTCGTTCCTGCCGGCGCACGAGGGCGAGTGGGTCAACGCCGTTCGTGAGCGGGTCGACGAACTGCGCCTGATGTCACTGGAGCTGGCGAGCCTGTCCTCGTCGGCGCTCGGCGCGGAGCACCACGCGGTGCGCTACGCCGACGAGGCGGTACGGCGCGCGCCGTTCCGCGAGAGCGCGCACCGGTGCCGGATGACGGCGCACGCCGCCGCGGGCAACCGGGCGGACGCGCTGCGCGCCTACCAGCAGCTGCGGGAGGTCCTCGCGGACGAGCTGGGCATCGACCCGGCGGCCGAGACCCAGGCCGCCTATCTGGAGCTGCTGCGCGCCGAGCCCGCGGGCCCGCAGCGTCGGGCCCCCGCGGGGCGGCTGACGGCCGACGCGCTGGACCCGCTGCTGATGGGAGCGTTCGAGGCACTGACCCCACCACCGGCGGCGCCGTTGCCGACGCGCTGAGCCCGCCACGACGCCGGGGACCCGGCACCATCCAGGTGCCGGCCCCCGGCGTCCGCATGCCCGCGCCGCGCAACGCGGGCGGCGGGGCCCGCCACCACCCAGGTGCCGGGCCCCCGGCGTCCGTATGCCCGGCGCCACGCAGCACGGGCGGCGGCCAGGGGGTCTGAGCCGCGGGCCGGGTACCGGCAGGGCCGCGGCCCCGCCGGTACCCGGCCCGGTGGGCCGGGGTACGCCCGCCCAGGCCGCCGTGACCGGGCAGACGTGGAATCCGCCCGGCCCGAGGGAGTGAACTGCCTGCACCGGCCGCCGTGTACGCGGCCCCGGTGGGGCGGTGTGCTCGCCGTACCGGCGGCCGGCCCGCTGGGCCGGATGACGCCGACGCGCGACAGCCCGGCGTTCGAGGCGGCGAGACCGTCGCCGGGGCGCGGGGTGGCCCGTCGGGACGGGGAGACGTACGGGCCGGCCGCCCCGGCCGTGGACGTGGAAGCGGCCCGCGGCCCCCCGGTCGAAGGGGGGCGGCGGGCCGCTGGGCAGCGGGGCGTGGTCAGGTGATGGAGACGCCGCTGTCGATGCTGATCACCTGGCCCGTCATGCAGTCCTGGTCGAGGAACAGGGACGCGCTGCGGGCCACCTCCTCGACGGTCACGAAGCGCGGGATGGGGGCCTTGCCCTCCATGCCCTCGACGACGCGGTCGGGGAGGTCCTTGGTCATGCCGGTGATCATGAAGCCCGGGGAGAGGGCGTTGACGGTCACCCCGCGCCGGCCGCACTCGGCGGCCAGCGTGCGGGTGAAGCCGATCAGGCCCGCCTTGGACGCGGAGTACGCCGTCTGTCCGGCGGTCGCGATCAGGCCCGACGGCGAGACCACGTTGATGACGCGGCCCCATCTTTGGCGCAGCATGTGCGGGACGGCGACGCGTGCGGTGTGGAACGAGCCGATCAGGTTGGTCCGGATGACCTGGGCCCAGTCGTCCGGGTTCTGCATCGCCATCAGCGCGTCCTTGCGGATCGCGCCGTTGTTGACGAGGACGTCGACGGGGCCGAGGCGCTCGCCGATCTCCCGGTACAGCGCGGTGACGGCGTCGTAGTCGCCGACGTCGCCGCTGACGAGGACCGAGTCGTTGGTGAGTTTGTCCTGCACGGCCCGGGCCGCGTCCTTCGAGCTGTTGTAGTGGACGGCGACCCGGCAGCCCAGTGCGTCCAGCTCGAGGGCCAGGGCCTGGCCGAGGCCTCCCGAGGCGCCGGTGACCAGCGCAACCGGCTGCTCGGGGCGGTTTCCGGTCTGTGGGCCCGTACTCATCGCGTTACCTCCGTGGATACTCCGCCCTTCACGGCGGAAGCGACTCCTGCCGGCGGGGCAGGGGAAAGTGATCCGCCGTCAGGGCCGGCCGTCGCGCGGGACCACCCCGCCGGCCGGCCGCGTGGCGTCAGGCGTTCTCCAGTGCCGGCCGGCCGGCGTTGACGGTGGTGGCGAGCTGGTACTCGCCCAGGTCGAACCGGCGCGTCGCACGGCGGAACCGCCATGTGTAGGTGGGCCAGATCGACGGGTTGCGGCCGTGCTCGTCCAGGTACCAGCTCTTGCAGTTCCCGGCGTTCCACACGGTGCCCTCGAGCCGGCCCTGCAGGCGCTCGTTCCACTGCTGCTGGGCCTCGGCGCGGACCTCGACACTGGCCAGGCCGCGCTTGTCCATCTGTCCCAGGGCGTCGATGACGTAGCCGATCTGCGCCTCGATCATCACCACCTGCGAGGAGTGCCCCAGCGTGGTGTTGGGGCCCAGCAGCAGGAACAGGTTCGGGAACCCGGCGACGGTGGTGCCGCGGTGCGCGGCCATGCCGCCCTCGCGCCACACGTCCCGCAGCAGCCGGCCCTGGCGGCCCGTGATCCGGCCGGCGACGGGCCGGTCGGTGGCCTTGAAGCCGGTGCCGAGGATGATCGTGTCGACCTCCCGCTCGGTGCCGTCCGAGGAGACGATCGACTTGGCCCGCACATGGTCGATGCCGTCGGTGACCAGGTCCACGTTGGGCTGCTGGATCGCCGGGTACCACGTGTTGGAGAACAGCAGGCGCTTGCACGCCATCACGTAGTCGGGCGTCAGCTTCGCCCGCAGCTCCTCGTCCGCGACGGACTTCGCCAGATGGTCGCTGGCCATCTTCTGCATCTTGCCCGCGACCTTGGGACGCTTCATCACGAACGCCAGGACCTCACGGCCCCACATGTTGAAGTTGCGGCGGAAGCGCTGGTAGCCGGGGACGTTGTGCAGCAGCTTGGACTGCAGCGCGCTGGTCGGCTTGTCGTTCTTCGGCCCGATCCAGGCGGGGGTGCGCTGGTACAGGTCCAGCCGCCCCACCTCCGGCTGGATCTTCGGCACGAACTGGATCGCGGAGGCGCCGGTGCCGATGACGGCGACGTTGCGGCCCGCGAGGTCGTGCCCGTGGTCCCAGCGCGAGGAGTGGAACACCGTCCCCTCGAAGTCCTGAAGGCCGGCGATGGCGGGCACGGCCGGCTCGGAGAGGTAGCCGGTGCCCGACACCAGCACCTGGGCGGTGTAGTCACCCTGGGAGGTGCTCACGTGCCAGCGGCGGGCGGTCTCGTCCCAGCGGGCGCCGAGCAGTTCGTGACCGAAGCGGATGTAGGGGCGGACCCCGAACCGGTCGGCGACGTCCCGCAGGTACTCGTACAGCTCCGCCTGCTTGCCGAACGTGGACTTCCAGCCCGGGTTCTGCGCGAAGGAGAACGAGTACAGGTGCGACATCACGTCGCACGCCGCGCCCGGGTAGGAGTTGTCCCGCCAGGTGCCGCCGACCTCGTAGGCCCGCTCGAAGACGAGGAAGTCGTCGATGCCCTTCTGCAGCAGGCGCACCGCCATGCCCAGGCCGGAGAAGCCGCTGCCGATGACCGCGACGCGCAGATGCCGGGTGGGGCCGCCGCCCGTCGCCCGCCCGCCGGGCGAAGGACTCCCGTCGCTGCGCGCGGGTTCCAGAATGCTCGTCACGTGGGCCTCCTCTAGCGGCGCGCGATGGTGACGCGGAAGTTGTTGAAGAACTTGTCCTCGAGCGTGTACGCGAAGATGTCGAGGTAGCGCTCGAAGCGGGCCACGACCTCCTCGCCCTCCAGGGCGACGGCCTCGTCCCGGCGGGCGGCCAGCAGCTTCAGCCAGGCGCGGCAGGCGACGGCGAACGACTCGCGCTCGTTGACGATCTCGACCACGTCGAACAGGCCCTCTGCGGCCTGGGTGAGCTCGTGCAGGTGCGGGATGTGGCAGTTCTCGAACTCGGAGCGCTGGAGGAACTTCAGGTCGTCCAGCAGCTGCCGGTTCATCGGCAGTGCCTCCGCGGTCATGGTGTGCAGCACGAACCGGCCGCCCGGCTTGAGGGCCGCGCCGACCTTGTTGAAGAACACCCGGTACTTCTTGGTCCGCTCGCGCGGCGGGAGCGTGGAGGACACGAAGTGCTCCAGCGCGTTGATGCAGAACGCCGCGTCGTAGGGGTCGTCGGTGGTGTGGTCCTCCCACGACTCGACGCGGGTGGTGATGCGGGGGTTGTCCAGGCCGGCGATGAACGCCTCCTGGGTGCGGCTGAGCGTCAGGCCGACGGCCTGCTCGACGCCGTGGACGGTGGTGAGCCGGTTGAGCATGGTGCCCCAGCCGCAGCCCACGTCCAGCACCCGCCGGCTGCCGGCGGCGCCGGCGAGCTCGACGAACCGGTCGAGCTTGCGCTCCTGGGCCTCGTCGAGGGCCTCGGTGAGGCCCTCGCCCTCCTCCCAGTAGCCGCCCGAGTACATCATCGTCGGCCCCAGCAGGAGGCGGTAGAAGTCGTTGCTCACCTCGTAGTGGTGCCTGATCGCGTCGACCTCGGGGACCGACCTGTCAGCGACCGTCGTCATCTCTTCCTCAACTCCTGTCGGGGTGCGCGGCTGTCGGGGTCGAGGAAAGCGAAGTGCTCGCAACAGATGTGCAAGACGGCGCCGGGCGGGCGGTGTTGCGCCCCGCTTGCGCGGCTGCCGGTTCGATTCCTAGGCGTAACACCCCAAGCCTTGCGAGAGAGGACCGAACCCCATGTCGCTGCCCACCGTCGAAGAACTGGCAACCCAGCTCGAGGCCGTCTCCGGCGCCCAGAAGGTCGACCCGGACCAGCCGCTCCAGCACATCGCCGATGTCGACTCGCTGGACCTGATGGAGTGGTTGTACGGGTTCCAGAACCAGTACCCGCACATCCCGGCCGACGAGTCGCTGTTCGCCGACATCGACGACACCACGACGCTGCGCGTCGTCCACGACCGGATCGTCCAGCTCGTGCCCGCCCAGGCCTGATCAGGGGAGAGTCCTGTGAACGGCTTCGACATCACCGGGTGGGGCATGGCCGTACCCGAACGCGTGGTCTCCAGCACGGAGCTCGCGCAGCGCTTCGGCGTCGACGAGAACTGGATCGTCAGCCGGTGCGGGATCCACGAACGCCGGGCCGTCGGTCCCGGCCAGACGACCGCCTCCCTTGCTGTCGAGGCCGGCCGGCGCGCACTGGACAAGGCGGGGCTGAGCGGCGGCGACATCGCCCATCTGATCGTCGCCACCGCCACCCCCGAACAGCCTTCGCCGGCCACGTCCGCGTTCGTCCACCACGAACTGGGCATCGCCGGCAGCGCGCACGACGTCAACTCCGAGTGCGCGGGCTTCGTCTACGGCCTCGTCCAGGCCATGGCACTCATCAAGATCGACCCGCGGCCGATCCTGCTGATCGGCTCCGACACCCACACCCTCACCGCCAACCCCGCCGACCGGGACCTGTCGATCCTCGTCGGCGACGGCGCGGGCGCGGTGGTGCTCCGGCCGGCCCCGTCGGACCCGGTGCTGGGCTGGAACCTGGGTGCCGACGGCAGCTGCGCCGGCAGCCTCAAGGTCCTGGCCGGCGGCAGCCGGATGCCGACCACGGAGGAGACCGTCCGCCAGGGGCTGCACTACGCACAGATCAACGGCAACGAGATCTACCTCAACGCCGTGCGCTACACCGTGCGCACGGTGCGGGAGACGCTGACCAGCGCCAAGGTCGAGGCGGCCGACGTCCGCCACGTCATCCCGCACCAGGCGAACATCCGGATCATCAACTCGATCCTCAGCCACACGGGCCTGCGGCCCGAGGCCCTGGTCACCAATCTGCACAAGTACGGGAACACGGCGTCCGCGTCGATCCCGATCGCCCTGACCGAGGCGCTCGACGAAGGCCGCATCAACGACGGCGACCTGGTCCTGCTGGCCGGCTTCGGCGCGGGCATGACCTGGGGATCGGTCCTGCTGGAATGGGTCGGAGGACAGAAATGAACAACGCACTCTCGCGGCGCAAGGTCCTGGGCGGCATCGCCGCAACGGTCGTCGGCTGGAGCGTCGCCAACCAGACGTGGGCGACGGCCGCCGAAGTCGACGGCGGCCAGCACATCGACGTCAGACAAGTGCCCGCCCTGGACGGGACGCTGACCACGTCGGCGACCGACCTGGACGGATTCCGCCAGGACTTCGGGCGGCTGAAGCCGTCCGCGCCGTGGGCCGTCCTGCGTCCTGGTTCCGACCAGGACATCGTCAAGATGGTCAACTACGCCCGGACCAACCGGCTGAAGATCGCCGTCAACGGGCAGGGCGGCACCGGCGACGACATGGAGTCGCACTCCGTGTACGGCCAGGCGGCGGTGCCGCAGGGCGGCATATCCATCGACGCCCGCGCCATGTCGAAGATCCTCAGCATCAACGCGACCAACGCGGTCGTCGAGGCCGGTGTCACCTGGGGGCAGCTGACGGACGCCGCGCTGAAGGTGGGCAAGACCCCGCCGGCGCTGCCCGACTACCTGCACCTGTCCATCGGCGGGACCGTCTCCATCGGCGGCATCGGCGGCACGGTGCAGAAGTTCGGCCTGCTGGCCGACACCGTCCACTCCATGGACGTGGTCACCGGCACCGGTGAGCTCGTCACCGTCTCCGCGTCGGCGCGGCCCGACCTGTTCCACTCGATCCTGTCCGGCGGCGGCCAGACCGCGATCATCCTGCGCGCCAAGGTGAAGCTCGCCCCCGCACCCCAGCGGTCGGTCGTCTTCAGCCTCTTCTACGACGACCTGGCGACCTACCTCGCCGACGGCGAGAAGGTCATGGCGGAGAACCGGTTCCACGTCCAGGCGGGCGAGATGCTGCGCCGCGCCGACGACACCGGCTGGCGCTACAAGATGGAGGTCGCCGCCAACTACTCCGGCACCGCCGTCCCCGACCGGGCGGCCCTGCTGGCCGGACTGCGCGACAACCGGGCCCAGGCCGTCATCGAGGACGTCGCCTACCGGGACTACATGTTCCGGCTCGACGGCTACGAGGTCTACCTGAAGGAGACCGGCCACTGGTTCCAGCCCAAGCCGTGGCTGAGCCTGTTCCTGCCGGCGTCCAAGACCAAGGCGTTCATGGAGCTGGTGGAGCAGGAGCTGACCGCCTCCGACCTGGGCGGCGGGTTCCTGCTGTTCTACCCGTACTACACCCGCAAGATCACCCGGCCGCTGGCGGTGCAGCCGGGCGAGTCCGTCGGCTACCTGTTCGACCTGCTGCGGTTCCCCAACCCGGGCGACCCGAACATCTCGCAGATGCTCGAGCAGAACCGCCGCCTGTACGACAGGGCCGTGGCGTTGGGCGCCAAGCGCTACCTGGTCGGTGCGATCCCCCGGATGACCACCGCCGACTGGAAGACGCACTTCGGCTACCGCTGGGAGGAGTTCTACAAGGCCAAGCGGCGCTACGACCCGGCGAACATCCTCACCCCCGGTCAGGGCTTCTTCGGCTGACGCGTCCGGCCGCGGGCCCCTCCTCCCGGGCCCTTCGCGGGGCCCGCACCCTGACCCGTACACCGACAGGAGATGCGACATGACGAGTTACGACCTGATCGACGAGGCGGTCATCGACGCTCCGCCGGACGCCGTCTGGGACGCGCTGCTCGCCGAGTTCCGCGGCGGCGCGCAATGGTGGGTGCCGGCCAACACCTTCGCCGCCGCGTCCGGTTCACCGGACGAGGTGGGCGGCGAGGTCAAGGTGACGGTCCACACCAAGGGCGTCGACAAGGGCGGTCCGAAGCTGCGGTTCACCTCACGCACGACGGCTGTCGAGACGGGCAGGCGACTGTCGGTCGAGTACGTCGAGGGGGTCTTCCGCGGGCCGAGCGACTTCCTGCTCGAACCGCTCGACGGCGGGCGCCGCACCCGCCTCGGCATGCACTTCCGGGGCCGTCCGCACGGCTGGCTGAAGGTGCTCGCCAAGGTCGCCGACATCGGCGCGGAGCACTCCAAGGCCACCAGCGCCGCGTTCACGGCCCTGAACGACGTGCTGGCGAAGCAGAAGGCCACGGAGGGGGCACGATGACCACGACGACGGCGCCGCCCGCCACGGAGAGCGCACTCGTCACCGACGACGGCGCCCGCCTGGCGGTGAGCGTCCTCGCCCCGCTGGGCGCGCCGTCGGGCCGCACGGTCGTCCTCGCGCACGGCTGGGCCGCGGCCCGGCGGGTGTGGGGCACGGTCGCGGACCGGCTGATCCGCGACGGTCACCGGGTCGTGCTGTACGACCTGCGCGGTCACGGCGCCTCCACGTCCGGTCGGGAGCCGTTCTCGGTGCCCCGGCTGGGGGCGGACCTGGGCGCGGTCCTGGACCATGTCGGGGCGCCCGGCGACACGATCGTCGTCGGGCACTCGGGCGGCGGGTTCGCGGCGATGACGTACGCCGTCTCGCCGGCGGCCCGGCTGGGCGCTCTGGTGCTGCTGGGCACTGCCGCGCACGACCAGGACACGCCCGACAGCGAAGTGAAGATGATGGGCAGCCCCCTCTTCTCGTGGGCGGTACGACGGCCGGCGCTGGGCCGCCTGCTGCTGGGGCAGAACATGCTGGGCAAGCGGGCCGACGCCTGTGCCCGGGAGGTCAACCGGCAGATGTTCGCGGCCGCGTCGCCGCGGGTGCGGTCCGAGGCGTTCGCCTCTTCCCGCGGGATGGACCTGCGCGGGCAGCTCGCCGCGCTGACCGTCCCGGCGGTGGTCCTGGCGGGCGGCGCGGACAAGGTCATCGCCCCGGCGCTGGGACGTGCGGTGGCCGAGGCGCTGCCGGGCGCCCGCTTCGAGGAGATCGAGGGCGCCGGCCACATGCTGCCGCTGGAGGCCCCGGACGCGATCGTGCGGGCGATCGGGGAGGTGGCGGGGCGGGTTGGGTGACGGCCGGCTCCCCCGCACGCGGGCGCAGGCCGCCGGACTTCCGGCGGCCTGCGCCCGCGTTTCGTTGTCAGGGGGCCTGGACGAGTGCCTCGGCCCATGGGCCGTCGACAAGGCGACTGCCGAAGTGACCGCCCGTCAACTCCACGCCTCGAAGAGGTCTTCCGGTGTGAGGCCGAGGACGCCTCGGCGGTGTGGCCGCTGCGCGCGACGGCCTCCACGTGCTGACGCGTCTCTGTCGGTGCGGGGCCTTGAATAACCCTGCCTCCCTTTGCTCCTCCGGTGCCCGGGCCGGGGATGCGGGGGGGCGGGTCAGCCGGCGCCAAGGACGATCGTCTGGGCCGGGGTGCCGGCCGGCATCGGCTGGTCGGCGGTGCGGCTGGTGCGGTATTCCTGGGGGCTCATGCCGCGGACCCGTTTGAACGCGGAGCTCAGCGCGAACGCGCTGCTGTAGCCGACGCGGTGGGCGACGCCGGCCACCGTGGCGTCGGGTTCGCGCAGCAGGTCGGCGGCGAGGGTGAGCCGCCAGGTCGCCAGGTAGGACATGGGCGGCTCCCCCACCACGGCGGTGAAGCGGCGGGCCAGGCCCGCGCGGGAGACGCCGACCTTGCGGGCGAGCAACTCCACCGTCCAGGCCTGGCCCGGGTTGTCGTGGAGCAGGCGCAGCGCGGGGCCGACGGTGTGGTCCGACTGGGCCCGGTACCAGGCCGGGGCGCCGGCGCCCGGTGCGGCGAGCCAGGCGCGCAGCACGCTGACGAACAGCAGGTCCAGCAGCCGGTCCAGGACGAGTTCCTGGCCGGGTTCGTCGCGGCTTATCTCGTCGGCGAGCAGGGAGACGAGCGCGTTGTCCTCGGCGCCGGCGGGCCGCACCAGCAGGGCGGGCAGCGCGTTCAGCAGCCGGCGCCCGATCTCGCTGGGGGCCTGGTAGGTGCCGCTGAGCATCACGGAGGACCCCTGGCCGAGTGTGTCGCCCCAGGTGCGCACGCCGAGCGCCATGGTGTCGGTGACGTCCTCGCCTTCGGTGGTGTTGCAGCGCTGTTCGGGGCCGACGACGATCTGCACGCCGGTGTCCTGCTCGTCGGCGATGGTGTACGGGTCGGGGCCGCGCAGTACGGCGACGTCGCCGGGGCGCAGCAGCGCGGGCGTGGAGCGGTCGGGCAGGACCCAGGCGTCGCCGCGGACCATGGTGACCAGGGAGATGGGGGCGCGGTCCTCGACGCGCAGCGCCCATGGCGGGCTGAAGACCGATTTGATCAGGAACGCGCCGCGGGCCTTGGGGCCTTCGAGCAGGCCGGTGAGAGCATCCATAGGTGTTCGACCCATCGCTGGGGGCGAGGCGTGGGAGGCCTCGGGGGACGGAAAGGATCGCGCCCGCCCTGCCGTGCGGGGGACGTCCGGCAGGACGGGCGCAGCTTTTCGGGGCGCGTGCGCCGGTTCAGTGGCGCAGCGTCGACAGTGCACGGCCGAGGCAGAGCAGGGCGGCGGTGCAGGCGAGGGTGCGGGCGGCGTTGGAGGGCGCCCAGGTCTTCTTGAACGTGTCGCGCAGGGCGGCGAGTTCGCCTGCGGCCTCGGGCAGGCCGGCGGCGGCGAGGCGCTTGTTGAGGGGGACGTTGATCCTCATGGTGAGGACCACGGCGGCGGTGTAGAGGGCGAGCGCGGCCCAGGTCCAGCGGGCGGCGGTGCGCTGCCCGATGCGGGTCAGGCGGGTGCCGGCGATGCCGGTGGCGAGGAAGGCGCCGAAGAAGACGAGTCCGAACAGCCCGTTCTCGATGGCCTCGTTGATGTTCTGCATGGCGGCGACGTAGGTGTGGTCGTCGCCGCGGTCGAGGCCGGGCAGGACGGAGACGTCGAAGGAGAAGTACAGGCCGGCGCTCAGGCCCATGGCGATGGTGGCGGCGTAGAGCGCGGGCTGGGCGGCCGTGGACATCGGGGCTTCCTTCCGGCGGGCGGGGCGCGGGTGGTCCGGGGCTGAATGGTTCCGGGGGCGGTCCGGGGCGCGGGTGGTTCCGGGGGTGGTCCGGGGCGCGGGTGGTCGCGGGGGGGCCGCGTGGGTCAGCGGGGGTCGAGGACGGCGCCGAGGCCGCGTTCGTAGCGGCGGCGCAGGACGGTGCGGCCGAGCAGCCGCACGGGCGGTGGCATGGTGGCGGCGACGAGGTCGACGGAGCGCCGGTCGGCGCCGTCGAACATCCACGGCGGCAGGTAGGTCAGGACGCCGGGCGGTGCGGTGCGCACCAGGCGCTGTTCGAGGGCGAGGTACTCGCGGGCGGGAAGCTGGGCGAAGATCGGGAAGACGGTCTTCTCCTCGTCCGCGAGGTGGTGGGTGAGGACCTGGCGGAAGTGTTCGGCCGCGGCGGGCAGGGCGGCCGGGCCGCCTGTGGCGGTGAGGGCGGCGGTGACCTGGTCCATGGCCCGGTCGAGTTCGGTGTGGTCGCCGGCGATCTCGTCGGCCTGGGGCCGGAACTGCGGGAGTTTGCGGAGCAGTTCGGGCCACAGGAAGGTGTCCTCGCTGCGGTGGTGCCAGTCGATGACGTCGCGCAGGCGCTGCCACCAGGTGGCGGCGGGTGCCAGGCCGCGGGCGGTGAGGCGGGGTGCGGCGGCGGTGAGGCGGTTCGCGTCGCGGCGCATGGCGATGTGCATCAGGGCGAAGCCGTGGAAGTGGCCGGGCAGGGTGTCGAGGCGTTCGCTCGACATGGGGGTGCTCATGGCCGCCTCCTCGGGGGTGGCTGTGTCTCGGGCTGGTCCGGTGCCGCGGCCGCGGGTGCGTCCGTCGGTCCGCGGTCGCGGCACCGGGGGCAGGGGCTCCGGGTCAGACGTTCCAGACGCCGGAGGCGGCGGCTTCCCTGGCGTAGTCGGCGAAGTCCTTCGGCTTGCGGCCGAGGGCCTCCTCGACGCCGTGCACCAGGTGGGCGTTGCGGCCGTCGAGGACGTTCTCGAACAGCTCGGCGAAGTCGGCCGGCAGGCCGTGCTCGACCAGGGCGGCCCGGTACTCGTCCTTGGTGATGGGGATGTACTGGATCTGGCGGCCGGTGGCCTTGGTGAGCTCGTCGGCGACGTCGCGGAAGCTCAGCAGGCGCGGGCCGGACAGCTCGTAGGTCTTGCCGATGTGCGCCGGGTCGGTGAGGGCGGCGACGACGACGTCGGCGATGTCGTCGGCGTCGACGAACGCCTCGACCGCGTCGCCGGTCGGCAGGGCGATCTCGCCGGCCAGGACGGGCTCGAGGAAGAAGCTCTCGTCGAAGTTCTGGTTGAAGAAGCTGGAGCGCACGATCGTCCAGTCGGCGCCGGACTCCTTGAGCTTGTTCTCGCCGATCACGGCGCCCTCCTCGCCGCGGCCGGAGAGCAGCACCAGGCGGGTGGCGCCCTTGGAGACGGCGAGCTTGGAGAAGGCGGCGATGTGCTCGTCGGCGCCGGGGAAGGCGAGGTCGGGGTAGTACGTGACGTAGACGGCGCCGACGCCCTCGAGCGCGGCCTCCCACGTGGAGGAGTCCTCCCACACGAAGCGCGGCTCGCCGGAGCGTGACCCGACGCGCACCGGAAGGCCTCGTGCGGTGAGCCGCTCCGCGACCCTGCGGCCGGTCTTGCCGGTGCCGCCGATCACGAGCGTCGTCCTGGTTCCGGTCGTCTGCGTGTTCTGTGTGTTCGTCATGGTGATGAGTCAACTCCAGTGCGGTGAGACGAGCCATAGCCCAAACGCTCAACCCCATAAGCGTGCGTCTCAGGAGGAGCGGGGCGCGGTGTGACGCCCGGGTCAGACTAGGCAGCACCGGGCGGGGGCGGCCATGGCTCCGGGTCCGTTCTCGAGGCGTCCGCGAGTCCGTCTCCAGGCGCGGCGCGCGGGTGGGCCGCCGCGGGGAGGTGCCGCGCTTCGGCTTCGTACGGCGGAGTCGGGCCTGTTCCCGCTGCCGTACCGCTGGGGAGCCCGCTGACCTGGGGCTCTCTCCTCGCCCCAGTCGGCCTCGACCCTTCCTCAGGTGTTTTGGTGCAGCTTCTCCACCACTGGTTCTCCCCTGCCGGGGAGAACCACGCGCGTCCCGATGACTTCGGGACCGACGAGAGGAGAGCACAGATGGCCACCACCGAGAACACGCCGTCGAACCGCAAGTCCCTCACCGAGCGCACCGAGGACGAGCTGGCGATCGAGAGCTTCGACGAGGTCGAGAGCCCGGAGGCCGACATCGTCAGCCTCGGCGACGCGAGCTACACCAAGATGCTCGGCAAGATCTACGCCTGACCTCGCCGCCCGTGGCCCCGGAGGAATCACTCGCCGGGGCCACTGGGCGTCCCGTGTGCGCCTGGGAGGGCCGATGCTGAAATTCGATCCGGAACTGCCGTACCTGGACCAGGCAGGGCACGTCTATGTGCCGTTGGCCGGGCCCGACCAGTCCTGTCTGAAGCTCAACGTGCACGCCTCGCGGCTGTGGCGCGCCGCCGTCGGCGCGCCCGTGGACCCTGACGCGCTGCGCGAGCGGGACCGCGCCTTCCTGCTCGGCCTCGCACGGCGCGGCGTCCTGCGCACCACGCCCGTCGCCGCCTCCGCGAAGGAAGCCTGACATGGCCGCCGCCGGTCCGCAGGCCCCCGTCCGCACGCCCCGGATCGCCTTTGTCAATCCGTCCGTCGGTTTCTCCGACCGCCGCAAGTCGAAGCCGATCGGCCTGGCCTACCTCATGGCGTACCTGGAGCAGCGCGGCTACCCGAGCTCCGGGTTCGACTTCGGGGACTCCGAGGACGACCCGGTGGATCTCGCAGAGCTGTACGGTCTCGACGGCTACGACGTCGTGGGGTTCTCCGTCTACAACGAGTCGTTCCGCAGCTCCGTGGCGATGGCCGAGTGGATCAAGTCGCGCAGCCCGCACTGCCTGATCGTGCTCGGCGGTCCGCACGCGACGGCCGTGCACGAGCACATCGTGCGCCGCTACGGGTGTGTCGACGTCGTGGTGCGGCGCGAGGGCGAGGAAGCCATGCTCGACGTCGTACGGGCTCTCGACGACCCGGCGGCGCTGCGCCGTATCAAGGGCACCACGTGGCGCGCGCCCGGCGGTGACGGTGAGCCGGTCGTCAACCCGGACCGTCCGTTCGTGCCGGACCTCGACCAGATCCCTTTCCCGGACGCCGAGTTCACCTCCCACTCCGGCTATCCCGACCTCACGTACTTCGACAGTGTGCAGGGCCGGCTGAAGGCGGCGCTGACCATCTGCAGCAGCCGCAGCTGCCCGTACAACTGCTCGTTCTGCGGCGTGCTCACCATCGGCCGCAAGTACCGCTCACGCGAGGCCGATCGTGTGGTCGCGGAGCTCCTGCATTTTCGCGAGCGCCACCAGATCCACTACGAGCACGTGTACTTCAGCGACGCCAACTTCTTCGTGTCGCCCACCCGCGCCCTCGAGGTCGCCGAAGCACTCCACGAGGCCGACCCGAACATCTCCTTCAGCTTCGGCACCCGCGTGAACCAGATCCTCAAGGCGGCCGACGCCCTGCCCCGCCTGAAGGAGTGCGGGCTGCGTTTCATCGAGCTCGGCATCGAATCCGCCTCCGAGCCCGTGCTCGAACGCCTCGCCAAGCACGTCAAGCCCGCGGTGAACCTCGCCGCGGTGCGCCTGCTGCGCCGCCTCGGCATCGAGATCTCCCTGGACTTCATCATGCTCGACCCCGCGACCACGTTGGCCGACATCCGCGCCAACGCGGAGTTCCTGCGCGAGGCGGGGTTCTACGACTACGTGCCGCACGACCACCTGTACACCGCTCTGGTGCTCTACGAGGGCACCCCCATCCGGGAGTTCTACGCCGAGCGCTACGGCGACGTGTACGACCCGGACGACCTGCCCAACCCCTTCACCATGTTCGAGGTCCCCGCGGTGCAGCGGTTCAGCGACACCCTGCGCGCGTTCCGCAGGCAGTGGCAGGACCGCATCGACGAGGCCCTCAGCCGAGGTGAGCTCGCCCTCGCCTCGTTGGCGGCGGGCGGCGAGGGCAACGGGATCGACCGGGCGGCGCACGCCCAGCTGCAGCTCGACGTGGTGTCCTTGCGGCACGCCCCGAACCTGCTGTTCGAGGCGCTCCTGGACGACGCCGAGCAGGACTTCGTACGCCTTGACGCGGGCGGCCTCGACGCGCTGCTGCCGCGGCTCGGCCCGGACCGTCTGACGCTCGGCGAACTCATCACACGCAACGACGATGTTGCCCGGAGGGCCGGGTTCCAGCAGGTCCCGGGCGCCGTCGGGCACCACGGGAGGGACTAGCCCATGACCACCGCCATCCACCGGGGCCCCGCGGTCGACGAGCTCGGCCCGCAGGGCGTCCGCGGCATCTGTTTCAGCTGCGATCCCATGACGGGCATGGACGTCGCCGAGGAGACCGCGCGGCGCGTCGGTGAGGACGCCACCTGGTTCGGTGTCGGCATCCTCGCGTCGGACGAGGAACTCGCCCTGCGCAGCGCCGACTTCTGCCGCAGGCACGGCCTGCGCGCCCTGTTCCACCCGCTCGACCTCGATGTGTGCGGCACCGACCCGCTCGACGACGGGCTCCTGCGCGCCATCGGCCGGCGTGCGGACGAACTCGACTCGCCCTGGCTCAACATCGACCTCGCCATGTGGGTGCGACGCGGCGAGAGCCTCCTGGAGAGCCTGGTGCCGATGCCGCTCGTCGATGCGGCCGTCGACGTCGCCGTGGACCGCATCAAGCACGCCCAGGACGTCATCGGCCGCCCGCTGACCATCGAGAACGCGCCCTACCCCTTCGTCGTGGGCGACCAGGACATCCTCACCCTGATGACCCGCATCGCCGAGGGCGCCGACTGCATGATGACGATCGACGTCGGCCATCTGTACGGATTGCGTGTGCAGAGCGGCCGTGACACCGTGCTGCCCAGCGACGACGACATCGCCTGGGAGCGCGTGGTCGAGGCCCACATGAGCGGTACCTTCATCCGTCGCTTCGAAGGCGGCGTACGGCTCGTCGACGACAAGCACGACTGGCCGGTCAGCGACGAGGTGTGGGAGCTGGCCGACGCGCTGCTGCCCAGGGCGCCCCATCTGCGTTCGGTGATGGCCGAGGCGGAGGGCATGACCGCAGACGAACTGACCGACAGCGTACGGCGCTTCGCGCGCCGTGCCGACCACTGGTGGAGCGCCTCGTGAGCAGCGACCTGACGACGGATTACGACCGGATCACCGACGCCACGTGGCACATCCTCAACGCCACCGCCGAGCGCCGCGCCGACATCCTCGACCGGTTGCCCGCCACGTACCGCGACGTCGTGGCCGCGGGGACCACCGGGCCGGGCTTCGACATGGAGCAGGCGCGCCGCCGTAAGACGATGGGCAACGTCCTCGGCACCACCTTCCCCGTCACGTTCTTCGCCTACTACGGCCGCACCGGCGCCGACGGCCTGCACGCCTTCCTCGACAGCGAGCAGTGGCAGCAGCGGCCCGCCCAGCCGGGATCCGTGTTCCCGCCCGCCGCCACGACGTCCGCGGCGTTCGCCGCCTACCTGCGGGCCACCGACTGGACCGCGACGCAGGAGGACTGGGTCGGCGAGGCCTTCGCCTTCGAGAGCGACCACCTCTTCGGCGGCTCCGTCGCCGCCCCGCGCTCCGGCGTGCGGCTGACCGCCGGCGCCTGGGTGGCGGAGGCGTCCTTCGACGTCCCCGAGTACGGGCGGCTGTTGCGTGAACGCGGGGCGGTCGACCCCTGGCCCGAGGCGCTGCTGCTCGTCAAGCGGCGCCCTTGCCCGCTGGCCGTCGTGTCGCTGCCCGAAGCGGGCCGCGTACGGCGCTTCCAGCTGCGGGGCGACACCGTGGCCGAGCTGCGCTGGCTGTGGGACCCTGCCGAGGAGGCACCGGCCGACGCCACCACGAGCGCCGCCTATGCCCGCGCCTGCGCCTCCGGTCTTGTGGACGGGGCCGGGGAATGACGACCGCGGCACCGGGCAACGGCAGCAAGGGCCCGCAGGACACGGCACCCGGCACGGACGACCCGCAGGGCCGCTACGTGAGCCGGGTGCGCCGCGCCTACCTCGCGGTGTCCGGCTTCGACTACTTCGCGGACATGCTGCTCACCGTCACCTCGGTGCTGCTGCTCCAGTCGTACGGCATGAGCTCCTCCGCGGTGTTCGCGCTCGTCGCCGCCGTGTGGATCGTCGAGGGGGTCTGCGAGATCCCCACCGGCATCCTCGCCGACATGGTGGGCCGACGGGCCTCGGTGGCGCTCAGCTTCGTGCTGCGCGCCGTCGGATACGGGGCGCTCTTCTTCAGCGACAGCGTGATGGTCGCGGCCGCGGGCACCTTGCTCGCCGCGATCGGCGGCACGTTCTCCTCCGGCGCCCTGGAAGCCTGGGCCGTGGACGAGACCGGCGCCCGTGACTCCGGTGATCTGGACCGCCTGTTCGCCCGCGGGAAGATCGCGGAGAACTCCGGCCTGGTCCTCGGCACGCTCGCCGGGGCGGCCCTCGGCTCCCTCGACCTGGCGTGGCCGCAGCTCGCCGCGGGCGCGGCCTGCGCGCTGTCCGCCGTCCTCGCGCTGGCTCTGATGCGCGGCGGGCCGCGCGGCCCGCGCTCGCCGCACGCGTTCCTGCGGGGGCTGCGCGCCTCGGGCCGGGACGTGGTGACCGGCGCCCGCCTCACCCTGCGCGGCGACCGGGTGCTGATCGTACTGATCGTCGGCACGGCGTTCCTGTGGATGTTCCGTGGTGTGCCGGGCGTGCAGTGGACGGTCGTCTACGAGTCGCTGGCCGGCGGCCACCTCCTCGTCCTCGCCGTGATGCGCAGCGTCGGCTCGCTCCTGGAGATCCCGCTGCTCGGCTGGATCATGGCGTTGCAGCAGCGCCGGGGCACGGCGCGCCGCACCGTCGTGGTCACCGCCTCGTCGGTGGGCGCGATCGCCCTCGCCACCGCCGGGGTGGTGCGCGACCCTCTGGTGTCGATGGTCTGCTACGTGGGCTTCACCACGGCGTTCGGCCTGTGCATGCCCGGCCTGCGGGCGGCCGTCAACGAACGCATCGAGGCCGGCCACCGGGCCACCGTGCTGTCCATGGCCTCCCTCGCCAACAGCCTGCTCACCGGGGGCGGTCTGATCCTCGTCGGCACCTTCGTCGACGACCTCGGCAGCGCGGGCCTGTCCTGGCCGCTGGCCGCCGCCGGATTCGCCGCGGCGGGGCTGCTGCTGGCCGCGCTCACCTCCCGTTCCGTGCCCGGGCGCCCCTCCGGGGCCGACGGCCCCCCGGCCGGACCGCCCGCGCCGGCCGGCGTCCAGGACGTGTCCCCCGTATGACCACCGCCGCCCCGCACGCCCCCGGGCCCGGTGTCGCGGAGGACCATGTCGAGGCGCTCCTGGCCGACCTCCAGCTGGAGCGCTCCGGGCTCGCCACGCGCGACCCCGAACCCACCGCCGACCGCGTCGTGCGGCTCGGCGACGACCTCGCGGCCCTCGGGCTCACCGGGTTCGTCGCCGAACTGCGCGGCCGCACACCCAGGGTGCCCGGCGTGCGCGGCGTGCTCGACCTGGAAGCCGACGAGGACGGGCGCCGGGCCTCCTACCGGGCCCGGCACGCCGAGGCACGCGCCGTCGCCGACGACATCTGGGCCTGGCTGCGGCAGCGCCGCGACAGCGCGCCGCCCGACAGTCCCTGGTGGGCGGGCGAGAGCACCCTGCCGCTCCCCGAGGACTCGGTGCGGACCATGGCCACGGCCACCGCTCCCGTGGAGGACCTGACGCACCTCACGGGAGCGTGGGCCGAGAGTTGCGGGCTGCGGCGGCACACCGCCGAGTACAACTGGCGCTGGCTGATGCTCGGCAAGGGCCTGCCCCTGCCCGGTGACAAGCCCCTGCCGCGCCTCAACCCGCTGATCAACGGGCTCGTGGAGCAGGCACGCGGGCACGGTCTGCTCCCCCGCTCCCACCTCGTGCAGATCATCCGCAGGCCCAACACCCCGTCCATGGTGATGCCGGTACGACTGCCCGGCCTGTCCCTGCTGTCGGTGCCCACCGCCGTCACCCCGGTGACCGTCCAGTACCTCCAGCACGAGATCGCGCACCTGACCGAACACGGGCTGCGCCCCGCACGGGCCGCCCTCCTCGACCGCTGGGCCTTCGACCCACTGCGGTCGGAGGGCTGGGCCCTGCTGCTGGAGCACCTGGTCTCCTCACCCGCCGTGCTCGCCGGCCTGGGCCTGGCCGACGACACCGCCGACGCCGTCTGCCGTTTCCTCCGGCAGGAGGAGCGGTTCAGCCGCGGCATGATGGCGGTGGACCTCGCCCTCGACCGGGACCTGGAGAACTGCGCGAGCCTGACCCAGGCACTGGAGGCGGCGGCCGCGCAGGTGGCCCGCACCGGACTGTGCTGGGCGCCCGAACTGCTGCTCCTGCGCCAGATCAGCATCCTGAACTGGCGTTCCTACGTCGCTGGTTACGTGTGGCGCGACGCCGTGCTCGACGAGCTGACAGGCCGCTTCGGCACGCACTGGCACCGGCGGGACGAGCCGTGGGCGGCCCTGCTGTCCGCTCTCGCGGACACCGGGTCCGCGGCCACCTTCCTGCACGCCCTGCGCGCCGCCCCCGACGCCGGCGCCCAGGGCCCGACCCCCACGTTCCACGACGAACGCAGTGAGGTGACCCCATGACCCCGTTGACGACGACTCCCCGCACACCCGCGGCCGTGGCCCGCGCGGCACGCCTGCTGAGCCGCGACCCGGACCAGGTGCGCGACCTGCCCTGGGGCACGGCGCACGCGGTCTTCGACGCCTCGCCGGAGCTCGCGGCCGTCATGACCCGCGAGGACCTCGACGACTGGCTCGACTGCAGCCTGCTGCACTACCCGGTGCTCAACGCCATCCGCGGCGCCACGCCGGTGCCGCCGCAGGAACTCACCCGGACCATGACCGTCTCCGGCGACCCGCGCGGCGGGTACGTGGACGGGGCCAAGGTGCGCGCCCGGTTGCGCGACGGCGCCACCGTCGTCGTGCAGAATCTCCACGAATGGCACCGCCCGGCCCGGGAGGTGTGCCGTCGCGCCGCCGAGCTGTTCGAGGCCAAGGCGGGCGCTGTGGCGTTCTGGTCGCCGCCGGGCGAGGCGGGGCTTCGCGTCCACCGCGACGACGGGCACCTTTTCGTCGTGCAGATCAGCGGGACGAAACGCTGGTACCTGTACGACACCCCGGCCGCCCCCGGCCTGTGGGAGCCCGGGTACGTGGAAGCCCCTGACGGCCTGGCGGAGCCCGCCACCGTCGACCTGAGGGCGGGTCAGGTCCTGTACCTGCCGGACGGGATCGCCCATCACACCGAGACCCTGGACGAGGAGTCGGTGCACGTCACCGTCGCCGTCCGGGAGCCCGCCCTGCGGGACGTCGCCGAGCTGGCCGTCCGCGCCTGCCTCGCCCGCGTCCCCGCCCACGCGACGGCCGCCGCGGCGGACCGCGAGGAAGCCGTCGCGGCCGTGCTGGACGACCTCGCCGCCGCCCTCGGCCGCGTCGACCGCGCCGCCCTGGCCCGGCACGTCACGCGCCGCTCGGTCCAGACCGGGGGCAGCCGCTGACGCTCACGTCGCTCCGTCACGCCGTCACGCGTCGCCGGCACCGGCGGAAGGCGCCTTTCAGGACACGTCGCCGCGGACGTCGTCGCCGAACAGGCCGTCGGTGTAGGTGACGTACATCGGGGTGAAGGCGCCCTTGCCGGTGATGACCCCGGTGGCCTTCTCGCCCGGGGCGAGGTCCATCGTGTCCATCTGGTTCTCGTCCTCGCCGAGTTCGGCGTTGTGCTTGGAGCCGTCGGTGGCGGTGATGGAGAAGTACAGCGGGTTGACGTCGATCTTCTCGTCGCTGTTGTTGGTGATGGTGACTACGGCTTTCGCCGGGCGAAGAGTTCCCGGAGCGTCAGCACCCACAGGCTCCGCCGGTCGGCCGGCGTGCCGGGCGGGCTGCGGCCGCACAGCGGAACGGCCGGTCACACGCCGAGGGTGAGGGCGCGGCCGCCCGCGCGCAGTTCGGCCTCGGTCTGCGTAGGACCTCCGCCCTGGGACATCTCGGCCGGCCCTGCGGGGGGCGCAGGCAGCGCGACCGTCCTACGCTGCCGGGCGGGGCGCACGGGCACCGGCAGCGGGCGTGGTCGTGGACGGAGCGGGGAGGGCCGGCCTGTGGCTGCGGCCCTCCCCCGGGTGGCGGTGTGGACCGCCGACAGGCGTCAGTAGCGGTAGTGGTCGGGCTTGTACGGGCCGTCGACGTCGACGCCGATGTAGGCGGCCTGCTCCGGGCGCAGGGTGGTCAGCTTGACGCCCAGCGCGTCGAGGTGGAGGCGGGCGACCTTCTCGTCGAGGTG